>NZ_JBIDDG010000016.1:0-555 GCF_043205005.1 Micromonospora sp. NPDC047620
GGTACTGCACTCGGGAGGGTGTGGGAGAGTAGGACACCGCCGGACAATCTTTCGTTCAGGGCCACCCCAATCGGGGTGGCCCTGAACGCATTTGGGGCTCTATCCGCCAACGTGAAGGGCGTTCCGGCGGACACGTGAAGGGCCACACCCGCGACCGGAAAAGACGCCCCAGAAGGCGCCGTCCCCGCTCGACATGGGGAAGGCGCTATCGCGGCCTGCGCATGGGCATGAACGACCCCATGGCGGTCGTTCGGACACCTCTTTCCCGAGCCGAACCAGACCGGAACAGACCGAACCAGACCGGATCGGGCCAGACCGGGCCGGGCGAGACCGGGTCGGGCCAGACCGGGCCGGGCGAGACCGGGTCGGGCCAGACCGGGCGGGCCAGGAAGACAATTCCCGCAGACATGGGAAACGGCCGACTGCGGACCCAGCAATATGGGCGTGAACGCGGGCAGGGAAGGCGCGGGCGGTGGTTTACCCCGACGGGGGTGGGGGCGGGCCGGGCCCCCCGGGGGGGGCAACCCCACCCCCCCCCCCCGCGGGGCGGCGGGG
>NZ_JBIDDG010000016.1:565-168424 GCF_043205005.1 Micromonospora sp. NPDC047620
GTTTGGGGGGGGGGTTTTTTTCCCCGGGGGGGGGGGGGGGGGGGGGGCGCGGGGGGGTGATACACCCCCCCCCCGCCGGGGGGGGGCCCGGCCAGGCCCCACCCCCACCCACCGACACCGCAACAAGCGCCCCCAGGCAGCACCCACCCGACACCGCAACAAACGCCCCAGGCAGCGCCCCACCCCACCCGCCTCGGGCGCCACACCAACGCGACGCGAACTGAGGCAGGCCCACGCCACGCCCGGCCGATCAAAGCGAAGGAGTCACGCACCCAGCGGAGATCCCCGCCTGGTGAGAAACAGAGGCCGCGCGGGTGTGCGTACGCCGGAAAGGAGCTGCCCCGCCGGCGGGGCAGGCGGGGCAGCGACGTGCGGGAGTGGGACGGACGTCAGGACGGCTCGCGGGCGCAGATGAAGCGCGGCTCGGCGTCGTAGCGCCAGGTGAACTTCTCCCGCTTGACGACCTTGCCGTCCTTCTTGATGACCCGGAAGGCGTCCTGGGTGAAGCCCTGGCTGCCGCTGGCGGGGATGCAGGTGGGGCCCGGCTCCAGATAGACGGTCTTCGGCTGGGTGATGTTGCGCCGCGGGCTGTACTCCGTCTTCACGCTGTCCCAGATCTTGGTGCTCCAGACGGACACCGTGATGGAACTGGACGTGTACGAGGTGTCGATCAGGACGCCGTACTCGGTGTTGTTGCGGAACTTGAAGTCCAGGTCCGGCCAGAAGATGGTCGACTCGATGACCGCCGGGTACCGGCTGAACCAGTACGAGTGCGGCTTGTGCTCGACGTCCTCGAGGCCCGCGTAGTAGGTCGCGTTGAACAGCGTGGTGGTGAACTGCGAGGTGCCACCGCCCACGCCCGGCACCAGCTTGCCGTTCAGGATGACCGGGGCGTCCCGGTAGCCCTGGGCGTAGCCGCGCTCACCGGTGTGCCCGTTGAGCGAGAACGTCTCGCCGGGTAGTACGACCGTGCCGTCCACGTCCTTGGCGATCGTGATGATGTTCTGGCTGCGCGGCGAGGAGAGCCCACCGGTGAACCGGGTGGTGAACGTGGACACCCGCTCCTTGATGCCGAGCCCGGCCAGCTTCTCCGCGGTCAGCTCCGGCTCGGCCGGCTTCAGCTCGCCGGTCACCTTGCGGTCCTCCGCCTTCGGCAGGACGGCCAGCAGGTCGCGGCCGAGGGCGGCGCTGTCGAGCTGCTGCCCCGGCTTGCCGTCGACGACCTTCGGCTTGCCCCCGGAGATGGTCATCCGGGCGTCCTTCGGCGGCACCTCGATCGTCGTTAGGTCGTCGCCGAGCGCGGCGCGCAGCCGCTTCACGTCGACCTGCGGGGTCAGCTTGCCGGCCTTGTCGGCGGTGAACCGCAGGCTCCTCGCGATCGCCTTCGGCGGGATCTGCACGGAACCCTTGTCGGTGGTGAGCGTGACGGGCGCGGCGACGGCCGGCTCCGCCAGCTCGGCGACCAGCCGGTCCACCTCCTCGGCGGTGGTCGCCGGGTGCGTCTCGACCAGCGGCACGGTCACCGGCTGGCGGCTCAGCCAGCCCTCCCGCACCACCTGCGCGGAGCGCTCCGGATCCAGCGCGAGGCTCGGCTTCGGGTGCACCGCCTTCGGCGTGGTGCCCTTCCAGGTGATCGCCGGCATCGTCATCTTCCGGCCCTGGTCGCCGACCACCTTCTTCAGGGCGGCGTCGAGCCGGGCGACGTCCACGGTCACCACCGGCTGGACCGCGCGGGACCCGACGAGCCGGTCGACCGCGTGCGCGTCCGCCTCGGCCGCCGCCGCCACGGTGGCGTCGACGTCGACCGCGAGGCCGACCTCGGCCGGGACGATCTCGGCGGTCTGCTCGCCGACGCGTACCGACAGGGGGGCCGCGAGCTCGGCGGCTCGGCGGTCCAGTGCCGCCCGCAGTTCCCGGGCGGCGTCCGCGCGGCTCCGGCCGCCGAGCTCCGCCCCGAGCACGGTCGTCCCGCGGGGCACGTCACCGGCGTAGGCGTAGGCGCCCACCCCCGCCACGGAGGCCAGCACCGCCGTGGCGACACCGGCGGCGAGCAGCAGGCGGACCCGGCGGGACCGGGACCCCCCGCCCGGTCGGCCGGCGGGCACGACGGGTTCCGGCTCGTCACCCGGCCAGGTCACCGCGGTGACCTGCACGGTGGGCCGGTCGTCGGCGGGTGGGTTCTTCTCGCCGTACAGCGTCACGGTCACCTCGATCGGGGCATACCACACTGGGGGGAGCGCTCGCCCCGCCCGGAAGACACCTACGGTAACCGGCGGCCCGGCACGGCGGCAGTCTGCGCCCCTCCCGTTGCGGCAGCGCGTGTCGCGCGGCGTGTCGGCGGGGGGCCGCCCGGGCGCGGGGCGCGGCGGTCATGGCACGGTAGGGGCATGCGAGCGGACGAGGCGGTCCTGGCGTACGGCGGCGGTTGGCTGGACCGGGCGGGGGAGTTGCGCGCCGACCCGGAGCGGATCGCGGCGCTGATGGCCGACCCGGGCAGCGTCGTCCTGCCGTTCTGGCGGGACCGCTGCCTGGTCGCGGAGGACGTGCCGGTGCGGTTGACCGGCGACCTGGCGGCCGGGGTGCTCGCCCTCGCCGACGAGACCGCCTTCCTGGGCATGGGCGAGGACACGTCGGCCGTCTTCGCGGTGGACCTTTCCGGCCTGTCCGAGGCCGCCGCCGTCGAGGCGGCCGGGGCGGGCGCCGCCGTGGACGTCCGTGCGTTGGTCGGCCGGCTCGGTCCGGCCGAGGCGGCCGTCCAGGCGTACGCGCGGGGGCTGCTGCACTGGCACCGGCAGCAGCGCTTCTGCGGCGCCTGTGGGGCGTCGACGGTCGCCCGGGGCGGGGGACACGTCCGGTCCTGCACCCGGGTGGACTGCGGCCGGCTTCTCTTTCCCCGGATCGAACCGGCGGTCATCGTGCTGGTCGAGGCGCCCGGAGCACCGGACCGCTGCCTGCTGGCCCGGCACGCGGGTGCGCGGGAGGGGGCGTACTCGACGCTCGCCGGTTTCGTGGAGGTGGGCGAGAGCCTGGAGGACGCCGTCCGGCGGGAGATGGCCGAGGAGGCCGGGGTGACGGTGACCGACCTGACGTACGTGGGGTCGCAGGCGTGGCCGTTCCCGGCGGGACTGATGGTCGGCTTCCGGGCCACCGCCGCGTCCGAGGAGGTGCGGATGGACGGCGTGGAACTGCTGGAGGCGCGCTGGTTCACCCGGGACGAGCTGCGCGAGCGGGTGGCCGCCGGGTCGCCGCTCGGCCGGGTCGACTCGATCGACCACCATCTGCTCCGATCCTGGCTCGCCGCCGGAGCCTGACTCACTCCACGAGCACGGCGACGGGCGCGGACGGCGGGCCCGTGTCGACGCCGTCGGTGGCCGCGACCCGGAACTCGTAGCGGTGGCCCCGGGTCAGTAGTACGGCGGTGAAGTCGGTTCCGGCCACGGGGTACGGATCCGTCCGCCAGCTCGTGCCGGACGTGACATCCCGGACCTGGACGCGGTAGGCGAGGCCAGGGCCGGCCTGACGCCAGCTCAGCCGCGCCTCGCCGTTGCCGCTCGCCGTCACCGCCAGCCCGCTCGGCGTGGGCAGCCGCGGCGTGGCCCGGACCGGCCTGCTCAGCCGACCCGGACCGGCCTGGTTGGCGGC
The DNA here is from genome assembly GCF_043205005.1 of Micromonospora sp. NPDC047620. Taxonomy (NCBI): domain Bacteria; kingdom Bacillati; phylum Actinomycetota; class Actinomycetes; order Micromonosporales; family Micromonosporaceae; genus Micromonospora; species Micromonospora sp. NPDC047620. The sequence goes on from NZ_JBIDDG010000016.1 coordinate 4,208, forward strand.
GGCGACCGCGAACTCGTACTCGTGGCCGTTGCGCAGCTGGTGGATGGTGGCCTCGGTGCCCTGCACGGCCACCTTCTCCTCGGTGAAGTCCCGCTCCCGGGCGGTGAGGTCCCGTCGGTAGACGCGGTGCCATCCGCCGGGGTTGGTCGAGCGCCAGGCCAGCTCCACCTGACCCGGCCCGATCTTCGTCACCCGCAGGGCGGTCGGCACCGCCTCCGGTGCGGTGAACCGCGCCCGGGCCCGTACCGGCGGGGAGAGGGGCCCCTCACCGCCGCTGTTGACGGCGCTGACCGCGAACTCGTACTCGTGGTCGTGTCGGAGGTACCGGGCGAGGTGGTTCGCCCTGGTGTCCAGCGACGGCGAGCCGAGGCGGGTTTCGCCCGCCGTCACGTCCCGTCGGTAGACGCGGTAGGAGACGCCAGGTCCGAGGCCGGCCCAGTTGAGCCGGATGTCGCCGTCCGGTTGGGGGCTGGCGGTCGGCCGGGCCGGCGCGGCCGGCGGGGTGACGAACGCGGTGGCCCGGACCGGCGCGGAGGGTTGGCTGTCCCCGCCGCCGCCGACCGCGACGACGGTGAACTCGTACATCCGCGCGTGCCACAGCGAGTCGACGGTCGCGCTGGTGCCGGTGAACGTGCCGACCAGGGCCGGTGCCCGCTGGCCCGATGTGACGTCGCGCTGGTACAGCCGGAACAGTTGGACGAACGGCAGCGGGTCCCAGCGCACCGCGACGTCCCCGGTCCGCCCGGCCGTCGCCCGCAGCCCGCCGGGCGGCGCAGGTGGCGGCACGGTGGCGGTCATCCGCGCCACCGACGACGGCGGGCCTTCGCCCCGCCGCCCGAGTGTGGTCACCCGGAACTCGTACTCGTGCCCGTTGACGAGGAAGTCGGCGGAGAAGCGGGGCTCGGCGGTCGGCTCGCCGATGCGGACGAAGTGGGTCTGGCCGGCGGTCACGTCTCGGCGGTGGACCAGGTAACGCGGGTCGTCATCGGCCCTGACGGGGCGCCAGCGCAGCTCGGCGTTGCCCGCGCCCCGCGCGTCGGCGGTGAGCGCGGCCGGAGCTGGCGGCACGTCGGCCCGGTCCGGCCGGGGGCGGGGCCAGTCGACCTCGACGAAACGCGGCCGGTAGACGCCGGCGTCGGCGTACGTCACCGCGTCGTCGACGTTGTTGACGTTGTACGAGATCAGCAGCTTTCCCGGACGGGCCAGGTCGGGGTGCAGGTCGGCGTCGTAGACGAGGTGCCCGGCGTCGGTCTCCGCAGCGCTGTGCAGGTAGTCCGGCCCGTCGAACGGCCCCGTCGGCCCGGCGGCGGAGTAGGCCACGAGGTCGCCGCTGAACACGAGGTTGTTCTCGTGGGTCACGAGCACGTACCGGTCCCCGACCCGCTGCACCCCGTACGACGTGCCGACGCCGCTGAGGACGCGGGTGGACCGGTCCACCTCGGGCGCCCAGCCGTTGCCCGTCCAGAACTCCCACGGGCCCGTGAGATCGTCCCCGGCGACCCGGGCCACGTGCGCGAACTTGGTCTCGCCGCTCGCCTCGGTCCCGTAGATCCAGGTGTGCCCGCCGTCGCGGAGCAGCGCGGAGCCCCAGGAGATCCGGTGCCCCAGCGGCAGCGGCCGGACGGCGGTGGGAACCAGGCCGGGTAACGCGAAGGTGGCCAGCGACGTGCCCAGCAGGACGTGGTCCAGCGGGCCGGCGCCGGTCCGGCGGTAGCGGTTGACCAGCATCTGGAGGCCCTGGCCGACGACCTGGGCGTCGCCGACCCAGTGGAACTGGTCGGCGGCCGGTGGTGGCACCAGCGAAGCGGGCTCCTCGGCGGTGCCGCCGTGCACGGTCTCGCGCAGCTCGTCGCCCTGCTGCACGACCACCGAGTTGTTGATGAACGACGCGGTGTCGGGCCGGGAGCCGTCCGGATTGACCGGGCCGAGGAAGGTGTCGGAGAAGAGCCAGAGCAGCCGGCCGTCGGGGAGTCGGACGGAGGCCGTCCGGTCGGCGCCGTTCCACCTGCCCGAGGTGTCGCCGTAGCGGTCGAAGAGGGCGGTGAGCCGCTCGGCCGACATGCCGCCCTCGGCCCGCGCACGGCCCGGAACGCCGGCGGTCAGGGTGACCACCAGCGCGGCGGCGTACAGCACGAGCAGCCAGCGGATGTGCGGACGGTCTCTCCGTCGGCGGGATCCGGTCGTGGTCATGCGGACGCTCACCAGAACCCCCCGTCTCCTGGTTATCCGTCCCGCACTGTGACATGTGCTTCCGGTGGGTGGGTAGTGGCCGTCCGGGTGGGTTTCGACCTGTCGCCGCGTTCGTGAGCCATTGTCAGCAGCCCGGTCGCCACGGCGGTGACCGCCGCCGTCACCAGGGCCGCCCCGGCGATCCCGGCGATGGTCCGTGGCACGACGGTCGCGACCGCGGCCACGTACACCACCGTCGACAGCCACAGTGGAGCGGCGGGCCACCGGGCCGATGCCGCGACCCGGGCGTTCACCAGGATGAAGACCACCGCGTACAGGGCGCCGGTGGCGGCGAAGAGCGGGGCGTAGCGGCCGGACCCGGCGTACGCCGGGCCGCCGGCCAGGCGGAAGGCGAGCTCGCCGGCCAGCGCCGAGCCCAGCACCAGCACCGCCCCGGCGCCGGCGACCAGGGCCAGCGCGGTGACCAGGGCGCGGCGGTCACCCTTCGCCAGGCGGGGCAGCGCGATCACGGTCACCACCTGCGGCGCCCAGAGGGCGCCCTTGGTCAGTACGGTGCCGACGGCGTAGGTGCCGGAGACGTCCGGCGGTAGGAAGCGGCGGGCGAGCAGCAGGTCCACGTACGAGACGACCAGCATCGCCAGCGTGGCGCCGCTGGCGGTGAGCACGGTCCGGGTGGCGAGGGAGGGTGCCTTCGGGTCGATGCCGGCGCCCCGGTTGAGGCGTACCAGCAGGGCGAGTACCAGGACCGAGGTGACCGCCCCGGCCAGCAGCGACCCGGTGAGCCCGCCGCCGAGCGAGAGCCCCGCCACCATGCCCCCGTAGCGGCCGGCGCCGAGCAGCGCCATGCCGCCGGCGAGCCGCAGGAAACGCTGGTCGCCCTGCAACTCGCCGAGCCAGCGGCCGGCCGCGACGACCGCCACGGTGAGCACGCCGAGCAGCAGCACCGCCGGGGCGGCCAGCCGGAGCTGCACGGCGGCCACCGGCAGCGTCACGGCGAGCAGCGCGGCGGTGACGACAAGCGTGAGCAGGGTCGGTCGGGTGGTGGCGGCGCGGCCGTGGCGGGCCCGGTGCACGGCGACCGCGATCTGCAGCCCGGTGCCGGCCACACCGCCTATCGCGCCCAGCGCGAGGAGGGTGGCCAGCGCGCTCAGCTCCGCCGGGTCGAGGTTTCGGGCGCCGAGGACGGGCACCACGTAGGCCAGCCCGTTGACGAGGACGCCGGCCAGCGTCACCGCCACCCCTGCGGCGCCGAGACCGGTCGCCCGGCCGCCCCTGTCCTGATCCGTCCCCATCACCGCCCCGGGTCGCCGGCACTCCCGGCCGTGCGGCGGGCGCACGTACAGTGGCGCCACGCCGGTGCCACGCCCGGTCAGCGTAGTGAGGAGGTCAACCCTGCGGGAGAGGTCGATGCTCGCCGGGCTCGGGCTGGCCGTCACCCTGCTGGTGCTGGCTCCGCTGGTGGCGCCCGGATACGTGCTCAGTTACGACATGGTCTTCGTGCCGCACCAGCCGTGGCGCGCGGAACTCGTCGTCCCGTCCGACTCGCTGCCCCGGGCGGTGCCGTTGGACGCCCTGGTGTCGCTGGCCAGTCAGGTGGTGCCCGGTTGGCTGGTGCAGCGGCTGGTGCTGGTCGCGGTGCTGCTGCTCGCCACCGTCGGCGCCGGGCTGCTGGTGCCGGCGCGGCACCCGGTCACCCGGCTGGTGGCCGCCGTCGGGTACGTGTGGACGCCATACCTGGCGGAACGGCTGCTGATCGGGCACTGGGGCCTGCTGCTGGCGTACGCGTCGCTGCCCTGGCTGGTGTCGGCGGTGATCCGGTTGCGGGCCGGTGGGCGGCGGGCGCTGCCGCTGCTGGTGCTGGCCGCCGTGCCCGCGGCGGTGACCCCGACCGGCGGCCTCATCGCCCTGGCCAGCACCGTCGTGCTGGTGCCGCGGCGGGCCGGGGGCCGGGTCGGGGCAGCCGCGGTGGGACTCGTGCTGCTGCTGAACGCGCCCTGGTTGGTGGCGGCGGCCCTGACCCGGGCGGATGCCCGGACCGACCCCGACGGGGTGGCGGCGTTCGCGGCGCGGGCGGAGAACTGGAGCGGCGCGCTCGGCGCGCTGGCCGGCACCGGCGGGATCTGGAACGCGCAGACGACGCCGGAGAGCCGCTCGTCCCCGCTGGCGCCGGTTGCCACCGCCGTCGTGCTGGCCGTGGCGGTCCTCGGCTACCGGACGTTGAGCCGCCGGTGGGCGGGCGGGCTCGCGCACCGGCTCGCCGGGCTGGCGGCCGGCGGTTTCCTGCTCGCCGCTCTGGGCGTGCTGCCCGTTCTGGGTGGGCTGCTGGAGTGGTCGGTGGCCACGGTGCCCGGGGCCGGGGTGCTGCGCGACGGGCAGAAGTTCCTCGTCCCGTACGCCCTGCTGGTCGCTGTCGGGTTCGCGCTCGGCGTGGAGCGGCTGGCCGAGGCGACGGGTCGGGCCGGTCGGGTGGGCGCGGGCGCGTTGCTCGCCGGGGCGCTGGTCCTGCCCGTAGTGGTGCTGCCGGACCTGGCGTTCGGCGCGGCCGGCCGGCTGCGACCGGTGGCCTATCCGGCGGACTGGAACGCCGTCGCCGCCCGCCTCGACGGCCGGCCGGGCGAGGTGCTCTCGCTGCCGTTCGGGGCTTACCGGGCGTATCCGTGGAACGGTGGTCGGACTGTGCTCGACCCGCTGCCCCGCTACGTCGACGCCGACGTCCTCGTCGACGACACGCTCTGGGTCGGCCCGAGCGAGGTGAGCGGGGAGAATCCGCGGGCGGCGCAGGTGCGGCGGGTGCTCGCCACCGGTGCTCCGGTGACGGCCACCGGTGTGCGCTGGGTGGTGGTGCAACGGGTGGTCGGCGGCCACCGCGTGGACCCGGCGATGCTGGTCGGGCTCCGCGAGGTGTACGCCGGCACGGACCTGACCCTGTACGAGAACCCGATGGCGGGCGGCTGACCGGAGCGCCCCCACCGGCCGGTATCGATCGTCCTCGCGGCCCTCCCCACCGTCGCTACTTGGTGGTAACGTCCCGCGCACGCAGCTCACGAGGAGGAAGTCAGCACCATGCGCAGTGCTCTCTCGTTGGTTCTCGCCGGAGTGATCGCGGTCGCTCTCGGCGTCTTCGGGTCGGTGGCGCTGGCCACGACCCTCACCGGCACCTCGTCGTCCGAGGCCGCCAAGGCCGAGCAGTCCGCGCGGACCAGCTCGGACGGCGGCAGCGGCGGCGCCAACAAGCCGCTGGTCTACGGCGCGAGGTAGGAAGGCTCCACCGGCTCCATCTGCTCCGCCGGCACCACCGCCCGAACGTTCGCGGCCCTCGCCACGAGGGCCGCGAATTTTTCGCCCGAGACCGGCCAGGTGAAGCGGGCCGCGTGCGCCCGCGCCGCCGCGCCCATCGCGGTACGCAGGGCGTCGTCGGTGAGCAGCACCCGCACCTTGGCGACGAAGTCGTCGACGTCGTCCGCGAGCAGGCCGGTCTCGCCGTCGACGAGCGCCTCCTCGACCCCGCCGGCGCCGCGGAACGCGATCGTCGGCGTGCCCACCGCCCCGGCCTCCACGATGGTCAGCCCCCAGCCCTCCTTCAGTGAGGGAGTGAGCGCGACCCACGCGCTGGCCAGCAGTTCCCCCTTCTCCGCGTCGCTGACGAACCCGGTGAACCGGACTCGGTCGGTGATGCCCAGTTCGCCGGCGAGCCGGCGCAGGTGCGGCTCCCACCAGCCCTGGCCGGCGACCACGAGGGTGAGGCCAGGCAGCTCGCCGGCGAGCCCGGCGACCGCGTGCAGGGCCAGTTCGACCTGCTTGTGCGGCACCAGCCGGCCGAGCACCACCAGGGACGGGTGCGGGGTGCGCGGCACCGGCCCGACGGGCATGTCCGGCGTGCCGTTGTGCACGACGGCGATGCGGGCGAGGTCGATGCCGAGGCTGGCCAGCTCCCGGCGGGTGGCCTCGGAGACCGTCACATACCGGCACCGGCGGTAGACGCGCGGGGCCAGCCAGGACTCCACCCACCAGCCGAAGCGGGCCAGCCAGCGGCCCAGCACCACGGGCCACTGCTCCCGGTGCACGTGGTGCACCAGCGCGATCACCGGACAGAGGGCGTACAGGGCGGAGAGGAAGGGCAGGCCGTTGCCCACGTCCACGATCACGTCCGGCCGGCCACCCCGGCGCCGGGCCAGCGGCCCGAGGCCCAGCGCTCCGGCCAGGTACACCAACGCGGCACGCAGGTAGACGGTGTGCCGGCCGCCGCGACGCAGCACCCGCACCCCGTCGGCGGTGACCTCCTCGGCGGGACCGGCGGAGTGCGTGGCGCACAGCAGCGTGGCGCGGTGGCCCCGGCGTACGAGTTCCCCGGCGATCCGCTCGACGTACACCTCCGAGCCGCCGCCCTCGGGGTTCCGGATGTCACGCCAGTTGAGGAAAAGTACGTGCCGGTTGGCGGCAGGCGGTGCTTCCACACTTACTCCTACTGCCGAGTAGTCTTCGCGTCGCGTCACACTATGGGCTTCGTCACGCCCCCCGCAATGCCCCATCGGAGGCGACATGCAGCAGGCGCCGGCCCGTCCGGAGCTGACTGATCGGCCGGACGACACATCGAGAAGGGTGTGGCGTCTTCGCTTGGTCGCGGTCTGTCTCGGTTTGTCGGCCCTGGCGTTCCTCCAGGATCCGGGCATGATCGTCATCGATACCAAAGTGGACCTGGCGGTCGATCCGGCCGGATGGTTGAGTCGCGCGCTGCACGTCTGGGACCCGGACGGGACCTTCGGCCAGCTCCAGAATCAGGCGTACGGCTACCTCTGGCCGATGGGCCCGTTCTTCCTCCTCGGCAAGCTGCTCGCCATCCCGGCCTGGGTGGTGCAGCGGCTCTGGTGGGCGCTGCTCATGACGGTGGCCTGCACCGGCGTGGTCCGGCTGGCCGAGCGGCTGCACATCGGCACGCCGGGGGCCCGGCTGGTCGCCGGGGTCGCCTTCGCGCTCTCCCCCCGGCTGGTCACCGAGCTTGGCCCGATCTCGGTGGAGGCGTGGCCGAGCGCCCTCGCCCCCTGGGTGCTGGTGCCCCTGGTGGGGCTGGCCCGAGGTGGGTCGGTGCGCCGCGCGGTCACCCGGTCCGCGCTGGTGGTGGCGTGTGCCGGGGGCGTCAACGCGACGGCGGTACTGGCCGTCGTGCCGCTGGCCGGCCTCCTGCTGGTCGGCCTGCACCCGTTCCGGCTGCGGGTCACGGCGTTGGTCGCCTGGGGCCTGGCGGTGGGCGCGGCGACCGCCTGGTGGCTGGTGCCCCTGCTCCTGCTGGGCCGGTACAGTCCGCCGTTCCTCGACTACATCGAGACGGCGCCGGTTACCACCGCACCCACCGACACGACCACCGTGCTGCGTGGCGCCTCGCACTGGCACGCGTACCTCAACGGCGCGTACGGGCCGCCCTGGTCTGCCGGCTGGCGGCTGGCCACCGAGCAACCGCTGGTCGTCGCGACCCTGGTGGTCGCCGGACTCGGCCTGGTCGGCCTGGCCCGGCGGGGCATGCCACACCGGCGTCTCCTGATTACCGGCCTGCTGGTCGGGCTGGCCCTGGTCGGGCTCGGTCACGTCGGCGCGGTCGACGGGCTGGGCGCGCAGACGCAGCGGGACTTCCTCGACGCGGCCGGCGCACCGTTGCGCAACGTGCACAAGTTCGACGTGGTGCTCCGCCTGCCGCTCATCCTCGGCCTGGCCCACCTGCTCGGGCTGGTGGCGCGGGCGGCCCGGGCGGCCGACCGGCCCGACCTGAACCCCGGCCTGCCCCGCCTGCTCCAGCCGGTGCGGCTGCGTGCCACCCTGGTCACCGGCACCGCCCTCGTCGCGGTCGCCGGGGTGGCCGCGCCCGCCCTGGCCGCCGGGCTGCCCGCCCAGGGCAGCTTCCGCGAGGTGCCCGGCTACTGGCACCAGGCGGCGTCCTGGCTGGACCGCAACCTCGGCATGGACCGGGTGCTGGTGGTGCCCGGCGCCCGTTTCCCCCGCTACCTCTGGGGCAGCCCGAGCGACGAGGTCACCCAGCCCCTGCTGGGGAGCGGCTGGGCGGTGCGCAGCTCCGTGCCGCTCACCCCGCCGGGCACGATCCGCCTGCTCGACACCGTCGAGGCCGCGCTGGCCAACGGCGAGGGCTCCGCCGGGCTGGCCGACCTGCTCGCCCGCTCGGGCGTGCGGTACCTGCTGCTCCGCTCCGATCTCGACTACGGGCGTTCCGGGGCCACCCAGCCGGTGGTGGTCCGGCAGGCGCTGCAACGCTCACCCGGCATCCGTGCGGTGCGCGCCTTCGGGCCGGAGGTCGGCGGCGGCCAGCTGCCCGGCAACTTCGTCGACCACGGGCTGGACGTGAAGGTCCGGGCCCTGGAGGTGTACGAGGTCGAGAAGCCGGTCAGCCCGGTCGTCGCGTACGGCACGGAGGGGCTGACCACCGTGGTGGGCGGGCCGGAGTCGCTGCTCCAGGTCGCCGCGGCCGGCCGGCTCTCGGACGCCCCGACGGTGCTGGCCGGGGACCGGCCGGCGGGTCTGGTCGGCAGCCCGGTGGTGCTCACCGACGGGTTGCGTCGACGTGAGGTCGCGTTCGGCCAACCGCACGACAACGCCTCGGCGACCATGACGGGCGCCGACGAGTCGCGGCTCGGCGCGCCCGCCCGGGACTACCTGCCGCCGTGGGGCGAGGACCAGGCGACCACCGTGCGCTACCTCGGCATCGAGTCGGTCACCGCGTCGAGCTCCTGGTCGGACGCCCAGCCGTTGGTCGGCGGCCGGCCGGCGCACCAGCCGTACGCGGCGCTCGACGGCAGCCTCGCCACCTCCTGGCGCTCGGCGCCGGGCACCCTGGCCACCGAGCAGTGGCTGGAGGTGGAGTTGACCGAGCCGCAGGTGGTCCGCGATGTGCGGCTCACCTTCGACACCGGCGCCGACTCCCTGCCCACCCGGATCACCGTCGCCGCGGGCAACCAGCAGGCGGTGGTGGAGAACCCGGGCCAGAGCGTTCAGGTCACGGTGCCCGCCGGCCACCCGACCCGCCGGGTCCGGGTCTCCGTCGACCAGGTCTTCGACATCCGGGCCGGCTTCGGCGGCGTCGGCATCGCCGAGTTGTCCATCCCCGGCCTGCGGGTCGAGCGGACCCTGGCCGTGCCGGCGCCGCCGGCCAGTGCCGCCCCGGCGACCGTGGTGCTCACGGCCGCCGCCGGCGCCTCGCCCTGCGTCTTCGACGAGGGCCGGCCGATCTGCGACGGCGGGCTCGCCAGGGAGTCCGAGGACGGCGACCGGATCGACCGGACGCTGAGCCTGCCGATCGCCGCCGGCTACGACGTGGCGCTGCGGGTACGCCCACGAGCGGGGAGCGCCTTGAACGCGTTGCTCGACGGCGGTGGCGAGGCGGCCGCCGCGCGCGGCGTCAGCCCGGCGGTCGCCGCCTCCAGCATCGGCGTTCCCCACCCCGCGGCCCGGCCGGGCGCGGTCGTCGACGGCGACCCGGCGACGACGTGGTACGCCGCCGCGTCGGACCGGCAGCCGTGGCTGCGCCTGACCTGGCCCAAGGCGCGCCAGATCGCCGGGCTGAAGGTGACCCTGCCACCCACGGCAGCGGCTGCCCGCCCGTGGCAGGCGACCGTGATCGGGGACGGCGGCATGCGCGGCGGCGTCTTCGACGAGGGCGGCAGCCTGGTCTTCGACCGGCCGCTGAAGACCGACCAGATCACCGTGCTGATCTCCGACGTCGTGCCGGCCAACACCTTCGACCCGTACCGGCGGTTGTCGCGGAGCCTGCCCGTCGGCGTGGGCGAGCTGATCGTGCTGCCCGAGGGCCCGGTGCTGCGCAACGACCCGGAGGAGCACGTCACGCTTCCCTGCGGCACCGGGCCCACCGTCGAGGTCGGGACCCACCGGCGCCGGACGGCGCTGGTGGCCAGCCGGCGGGAGTTGGTGGAGCTGCGCGAGGTGGACGCGGTGCTCTGCGGTGCGCGTGCGGAGGATCCGCTGCCGCTGGCCGGCGGGGAGGTGCGGGTGGTGGCGACGGCGAGCCGCCTGGCGACGCCGACCCGGCTCGTCCTCACCCCCGACGCCGTCGTTCCGGGGCCCACCGACGGCGGCGCGGCCGGCACGGCGGGCGCGCCGGAGGCCACCCAGACCCCGGTCCGGGTGGACGGCTGGGCGGCCACCCGGCGGTCGTTGCACCTGGACGCGTATCCGGGCCAGCGGGTGCTGGCCCTGCGGGAGAACGCCAACGCGGGGTGGGAGGCCACCGCGGGCGGCAGGCGGCTCACCCCGTTCGTGGTGGACGGCTGGCAGCAGGGCTGGCTGGTGCCAGCCGGTTTCTCCGGCGAGGTGCTGCTCCGGTTCGCCCCGGACGACGGCTACGCCGTGGCGCTGGGCGTCGGCGCGATCCTGCTGGGTGGGGTCGGGGTGGCCGCCGCGCTGCCGAGCCGGCGTGTCCCGCCACCGCCGGCGGCTCCAGCACGTCGCCGCCGGCACCGACTGCTCGCCCTGGCTTTCGGTGGGGTGGCGCTGCTGCTGTTCGGTGGCCTGGCAGCGGTCGCGGTCGCGATGCTGGCGACGGCCGGTGTGCTGGCCGGTCATGTGCTGGAGCCGCAGCTGCACCCGCCGGACCGGCGCCGGCTGCACCGGCTGTACCGGGTGGCCGCACGCTGGCTGCCGGTGGGCTGCTTCGCGCTGGCCGGCTGGTACGCGGTGACCCGTGGCGGGCACACCGCGGCGGCGCCTCAGCTGGCGGCGGTCGCGGCCGTGACGGTGCTCTGGTTCTCGGCCGTGCTCCCGCTGCGGCGCGGCCACGGCCCGTTCCAGCGCTGGAAAGGGCGCTCGACGGCGTAGTAGCTGAGTGCGGCGAGGACCAGCCCGCCGGCGACGGTGAGCAGGAAGATCTGGCCCGTGTCGCCGGTGAAGTTCGGCCGGTCGGTGAGGAGGTAGACCCCCTCCAGCACGAAGGGGTGCCAGAGGAACAGCCCGTAGGAGACCCGACCGAGCCACCGGCCGACGACGCCACCGAGGACGGCCTTGGTCCGGGTGTCCGGCCCGAACGCCACCGGCAGCACCAGCATCACCGCCACCACGGCGTACAGCGCCATCTTCAGCCCGAACTGGGCGGTGGTGGGTTCGGCCAGGTCCCGGGGCCCGACGATCGGCGTGGTGGCGACGGCCAGCGCGGCCAGTGCGACCGACCAGCACGCCAGCGGTGCCGTGCCGAGGTCGTCCAGCCACCGCCACCGGTGCCCGGTGCCGGTGCGCAGCGACACGTGGACGGTGGCCAGCGCCATGCCGGCCCCGAACCAGCTGGCGTAGGACGGCAGCCACATGGTGTGCAGGCCCAGGTCGAGCAGGCCGAGCCCCATCAGGGCCACCCAGCCGGCGGTGACCGCCAGCCCCGCCACGACGATGACGACGGTCGCCCGGCCGGGACGCCAGCGCCGGCCGAGCAGGAGCGTGGCCAGCAGCGGGAGCAGCAGGTAGAAGGCCGCCTCGGTGGCGAGGCTCCACGTCTGGCTGAGGCCGTGCCGCAACTGTCGGGGCTCGTAGATCTGGGCCAGCGCCAGGTGCCGCCACCAGTCGCCGGCGGGCGCCGGCCGGTTCTGCGGCAGCACCAGCAGGCAGACCACCACGGTCACCCAGTACGCGGGCAGGATCCGGGTCGCGCGTCGCCACAGGTAGCGCCGGGCGGACGGGGGCCGCTGCCGGGACGCCAGCGCGTGCGCGTACGGGCGGAAGAGCAGGAACCCGGAGAGCACGAAGAAGACGGCGACGCCCACGTCGAGCCGGGACAGCCAGCTGCCCAGCCCCGAGTCGTTGGTGTTCGCGCCCGTGGCGAACCCGACGTGGTGCCCGACGACGGCCAGGGCGCCGATCACCCGTACGGCGTCGAGCGCGGGCAGCCGGCGGAGGCCCTGATCGGTGGTTGGGGCAGACATCAACCGTCCAGAGGGTCGCGTGAATATGTAACCCGGGAGTAACCTGCGGCCAAGTTTAGGGACAGGACCCCCTCGCCGGACACCGGCTGACTGTCTTTGTTGGGAGGATCAGTGAAGGCTCGCCTAGGCGCCGTGCTGTTCGGGATAGGCGTCTTGTGTCTCGTGCTCGCCGCGGGAGCGGCGTTCTTCGTGGCACCTACGGTGACGAAACTGCCGTACGACCTCACGCTCTGCAACGCGGAGGGCAAGCCCGAGGGCTGCCTGAAGCCGAGCGTCGCGGTGGCGGAGAACGCGAAGTTCCTGCAGCTGAAGAAGGACGCCCCGCCGACGGTCCAGACCGGCACGCTGGAGGCCACCACCGAGGTGGCGCCGCAGGCCGGCGTCACCGAGGCGGAGATGACCGGCGACCTGGAGGGCGAGGCGGTCGTCTGGGGGGCGTTCGGCACGGTCAAGTGGACCCAGACCGGTGAGGTGATCAGCCAGTACTCCGCGGAGCTGGCGCTGGACCGGCGGACCGCTGCCGCGGTCGAGTGGGACAAGCAGTTCCTCCAGGCCGACGGGCCGGAGGGGCCGAGCGAGGTCACCTTCGGCGGGCAGGTCTACAAGTTCCCGTTCCACACCGAGCGCAAGGACTACGAGTACTTCGACCGTGACGTGCGCAAGGCGCTGCCGATCCGGTTCGACGGCACCGAGAAGGTCGACGGCATCGAGGCGTACCGGTTCCAGCAGGTCATCGAGGAGACCGACCTGGGCCTGCCGGCCGACCGGGTCAGCGGCCTGCTCGGGGCGTTCGCGCCGGGCGCGACCAGCGGCAAGGTGATGTACAGCAACACCCGCACCACCTGGGTCGAGCCGGTCAGCGGCAACTTCGTCAAGGTGCGGGAGCAGCAGAAGAAGACGCTGGTGCCGGACCAGGGCACGGCCACCGCGCTGCTGGACGCCGACTTCGTCTACACCGACCAGACCATCGCCAACAGCGTGGAGTCCGCCGGGAACAACCGGGACAAGTTGCAGTTGATCGGTCGGACCATTCCGCTCGGGCTGGCGGTCATCGGTGCGCTGGCGCTGCTCGTCGGGCTCTGGCTGGTGCTCTCGGGCCGGCGGGCCACCGCCGCCGCGCGGCACCGCGCCGACGACAGCGACGCCGCCGCGTCGGAAGAGCAGCAGGAGGTCACGTCCGGGGCGCCCGTGCGGGGCGGCGACGGCGAGGCCGGGGACCGGTAGCAGGTCGTCGGGCGTCGCCCACCGTGGCAGGTGGGCGACGGTCCTCCGACATCGAGATGCGGGGCCGGTGTCCCTCCGGCCCCGCACCGCACCTCAGAGGCGGGCGAGCGCCCGGCGCAGCGGGTCGAGCCCGAGCGAGCCCAGGTCGAGCGCCTGGCGGTGGAACTCCTTCAGGTCGAAGTCGGCGCCCTTGCGGGCCTTCGCCTCGTCGCGGGCCTGGAGCCAGATCCGCTCGCCCACCTTGTACGAGGGGGCCTGCCCCGGCCAGCCGAGGTAGCGGTTCAGCTCGAAGCGCAGGTTCTCGTCCGGCACCCGGCAGTGCGCCCGCATGAACTCCCAGCCCAGCTCCGGCGTCCAGCGCTCGCCCGGGTGGAAGTCGAACGGGTTGTCCTTCGGGATCTCCAGCTCCAGGTGCATGCCGATGTCGACGATCACCCGGGCCGCCCGGAACGCCTGCCCGTCGAGCATGCCGAGCTTGTCGCCCGGGTCGTCCAGGTAGCCCAGGTCGTCCATCAGCCGCTCCGAGTAGAGCGCCCAGCCCTCGCCGTGCCCGGAGACCCAGCAGAGCAGCCGCTGCCAGCGGTTGAGCAGCTCGGCGCGGACCGCGGTCTGGGCGACCTGGAGGTGGTGACCCGGCACGCCCTCGTGGTAGACGGTGGTCACCTCGCGCCAGGTGGAGAAGTCCGTGACGCCCTGCGGCACCGCCCACCACATGCGACCGGGGCGGGAGAAGTCCTCGCTCGGGCCGGTGTAGTAGATCGCGCCGTCGCTGGTCGGGGCGAGGCAGCACTCGATCCGGCGGACCTGCTCCGGGATGTCGAAGTGGGTGCCGTTCAGGTCGCTGATCGCCTTGTCGGCGAGCGCCTGCATCCAGTCCCGGAACGCCTCCTTGCCCTGGATGGTCCGGGCCGGGTCGGCGTCCAGCGCCGCGACCGCCTCGTCGATGGTCGCGCCGGGGCCGACGATCCGGGCAGCCACCGCCCGCATCTCGGCCTCCAGCCGGGCCAGCTCCTCGAACCCCCAGGCGTACGTCTCGTCGAGGTCGACCCTGGCGCCCAGGAAGTACTGCGAGGCCAGCTCGTAGCGCTCGCGGCCGGCGGCCTGCTTCTCCCGGCCCAGCGGGGCCAGCTCGGTGCGGAGGAACTGCCCGAACTCGGCGGTCGCCGCGGTCGCCGCCGCCGCGCCCCGGCGCAACTCGGCACCGAGGCTGCCGTCGGCGCCCAGCCGCTCGACCAGCCCGTGGAAGAAGTTGTCGCCGTCCGGGTCGGTCCAGATGTCGCACTGCTTGGCGACCTCGACCAACTGCACCCGGGAGCTGACGTGGCCGGCGGCGGCCGCCTCGCGCAGCGTCGCCTTGTAGCCCTCCAGCGCGCCCGCGAAGCCGTTCAGCCGGGCGGCGATGTTGGCCCTGGCGTCGTCGCCCTCGGTGGGCATCAGGTCGAACACCATGCGGACCTCGTGCAGGCCGCTGGCGATCACGTTCACCTCGCTGGTCGTCTCGCCCGCCTCGTAGCGGGCGAGGTCGAGGCCGAGCCGCTCCTGCATGGCCTCCTTGGCGGTCCGTTCCGACTCTGATTCCGGCTCGGTCACGTCCAGGTCGGCCAGGGTCTGTCGGATCAGCCCGGCCCGGGCGGCGTACCCGTCCGGTGACAGATCGTCGAGCTGGCCGTCGTAGCCGGCAATGCCGACGTAGGTGGCGCCGGTCGGGCTCAGCGGCGCCCAGTCGGCCACGTACCGGTTCGCGAGGTCATCGATTCGTCCCACGCTGCGACCCTACGCGACGCGGCCGCCGAGTTGTCGAGCGTGTTTGCGGTGTTCAGGGCAGCGGTCGCGCGGTCGGTCCGGACAGGTGACGGCGCGCCGGTCCGCCGTCGGCGAAGACACCCGGTGGCAGCGTCGCGACGGCGCGATCCCGACCGGTAGGACGGTCGCTGTGGTGGTCGACACGGCGTCCGAAAGTCGCGGGACATTGTCGTAGGGCTGGGGCAGAGTGTCAGGAGTGACAGCGGATATCACCCCTGACCGGGCGGCGCTGCGGAGCTGGCTGCCCGGGTTCGTCGCGCTGGCGGCGATCTGGGGCTCCAGCTTCCTGTTCATCAAGGTCGGCGTCGAGGAGCTGCATCCGCTGCACCTCACCCTCTACCGGGTCGGCGCCGGCGCGGTGACGCTGCTGGTGGTGCTCGCCGTGCTCCGTGACCGGCTGCCCACCGAACCCCGGGTCTGGGCGCACCTGGCCGTGGTCGCCGCGTTCGGCGTCGCCGTGCCGTTCACCCTCTTCGGTTACGGCGAGCAGCGGGTCGAGTCGATGCTCGCGGGCATCTGGAACGCGACCACCCCGCTGATCGTGCTGCCGCTGGCGGTGCTGGTGTTCCGCACCGAGCGGCTGACCGTCCGCCGCGCGGTCGGGTTGGCGCTGGGCTTCGTCGGCGTGCTGGTGGTGCTCGGCGTCTGGCAGGGCGTGGGCGGGGCACACTTCGTCGGGCAGCTGATGTGCTTCGGCGCGGCCGCCTGCTACGGCGTCGCCATCCCGTACCAGAAGAAGTTCGTCGCCGGCAGCACGCACTCCGGGCTCTCGCTCTCGGCGGCGCAGTTGCTGATGGCGGCGGCCCAGCTCGCGGTCGTCGCGCCGTTCGTCGCGGGGGCGCCGCCGGCGCCGACCGGCCTTTCGGTCGAGGTGGTCGCCAGCGTGCTGGCGCTCGGCGCGCTCGGCACCGGCCTCGCCTTCGTCATCAACATGCGCAACATCCGGGTCGCCGGTGCGAGCACCGCCTCCACCGTGACCTACCTGATCCCGGTCTTCGCGGTGCTGATCGGCGCCCTCGCCCTCGGCGAGCGGCTCACCTGGCACCAGCCGGTCGGCGCGCTGATCGTGCTGCTCGGCGTCGCCGTCTCGCAGGGCCTGATCGGCCGGCGTCGGGCGGCGGCCGACGCCGCCGCGCCGCCCGCGCCGGCCATCGTGCCGGCCACCCCTCGCTGAACGGCACCGGCCGGCGTCGCCGCGCGGTCTGCGCGGGCCACCTACCGCTGCACGGTGCCGCGCGGTCTCGGCGGGGCGTACCGGCCCGGGCGGCCGGCGAGGCGACGGCTCAGCGCGCGGCGTGCCCGCGCGCCCAGTCGACCAGCCGGTCGGCGTCCCACGTGTTGACCACCCGGTCGGCGGGCACCCCGCAGAGGGCGGCGCGCTCGCAGCCGAACCGCTGCCAGTCGAGCTGCCCCGGGGCGTGCGCGTCGGTGTTGATGGCGAAGTCGCAGCCGGCCTCCAGGGCCCGGCGGATCAGCCGCTTCGGGGGGTCCTGTCGCTCCGGCCGAGAGTTGATCTCCACGGCCACCCCGCGCTCGGCGCACGCGGCGAAGACGGCGTCCGCGTCGAAGTCGCTCTCCGACCGGGTACGCGGCCGGTGCGCCCGGTCGCCCGGCCCCTGCACGCCGGCCGGCCGGGACGACACCATCCGCCCGGTGCAGTGGCCGAGGATGTCCAGGTGCGGATTCGTGATCGCGGCGAGCATCCGCCGGGTCATCTTCGCCCGCTCGTCGTTCAGGCCGCTGTGCACCGAGCCGACCACCACGTCGAGGCGGGCCAGCAGCTTCTCGTCCTGGTCCAGCGAACCGTCGGCGAGGATGTCGACCTCGATGCCGGTCAGGATCCGGAAGCCCTCCGGCAGCGCCTCGTTGACCTTCGCCACGTGGTCGAGCTGGCGGCGCAGCCGGTCCGCGGTCAGGCCCCGGGCCACCTTCAGCCGGGGCGAGTGGTCGGTCAGCACCACGTACTCGTGGCCCAGCTCGACCGCGGCGAGCGCCATCTCCTCGATGGGGGAGCCGCCGTCGGACCAGTCGGAGTGGGTGTGGCAGTCGCCGCGCAGCGCGGTGCGCAGCGCGGTCGCCGCCGCGTCGAGGTCGGTGCCCTCGGTGGCGACCAGCCGGCGCAGGTAGACCGGCTCCTCGCCGGCGAGCGACTCGGCGACGCAGCGGGCGGTGACGTCGCCGACCCCGGACAGCTCGGTGAGCTTGCCGGTGCGGGCCCGCTCGGCCACCTCCCTCGCCGGCAGCGCGGCGAGGGCCGTGGCCGCCGACCGGAACGCCCGGACCCGGTAGGTCGCTTCGTTCGCCCGCTCCAGGAGGAAGGCGATCCGGCGGAGATCGGCGATCGGGTCCCGGGCGCTCATTCCATGGAAAATACGCCTCCGCGCCGCCGGTCGCGGGGACGGCCGGCGGCGCGGTCAGCCGGTCGCCGCCGGCGCCTTCGGGCAGCCGTGCCGGCGGTGCCACGCGGCCACCTCGGCGGCCGGCTCGCGGTTGCCCTTGCGCCGCCACGAGTTCAGGTAGGGCGCCGGCCAGACCACGCCCCGCCGGATCCACCAGCCGTCCCGGCCCGTACACGGCGGGGAGATGCCGAAGTGCAGGTGGCAGACGTTGTTCGCGTTGCCCGTCCGGCCGACCTCGCCGAGCAGCCGCCCCGCCCGCACCCGCACGCCGGCGTCGATCCCGTCGGCGATCCGGCGCAGGTGCGAGCCGTAGTAGCGCACCCCGTCGTCGCCGAGCAGCGAGACCGACAGCCCGCCGTTGTAGGGCCCTCGCGGCCCCCGCTTGTCGAACCGGTCCACGCGGCTGACCTCCAGGACGACGCCGTCGGTCACCGCCACCACGGGCTCGCCGCAGTCGGCGAAGATGTCCGTTCCCGGGTAGGCCGAGTGGGTCGGGTGGTAGGCGACGTTCGCCGCGCGTACCGGAAAGACGTGCGGCAGCCCGGCGCGGGCCGGCGCCGCCGACGCGCCGGTCGGGGCGGCGGCGCCGGTCGGGACGGCGGCCGACGGCGACGGCTGCGCGGCCGTGGCCGGCAGGCTCGGGCGGGGGGTGCCGGGTGCCGTTCCGGGCCGGCTCGTCGCGCAGCCGGCGGCCAGCACCGGCACGAGCAGCAGCAGGACCGGGTACGCCGGACGCGCGCGGCGGCGTCGGATCGTCGGCGAGGGCATCCGGACATCCTGACAGAGTCGGTACGGTGGGACGAGCCGCACGGCAGAGGGGAGGCGCAGGTGACGACCGGACCGTACGCCTTCCCGCCCGACCCGGACCTGCGCCCGGCGCCGCGTGCCCCCTCGGGGCTCTTCCCCGCCGGGCCGCCGTCGCGCCCCACCTACCGCGAGCCGCACCCGGTCACCGGCGTGGGCGTCGCCGTGGGCGGCGGCGCGGCGACCGTCTGGCTGCTCCTGTTCGGCCTGCTCGGCCGCAGCGTGTCCGAGTACGCCTGGTGGACGGTGGCGGCCGGCGGCCTGGCCTGGCTGGCCGCGCTGCTGCTGGTCCGCGCCGGCGACCGGGGGGTGGCCACCGGGGTCGCGATCGTCACCGCCGGCGGGTGGAGCATCGCCGCCGCCGTCGTGGCGGTGCGCTGGGCGTCGAGCGGGGACTGGCCGCTCTGGTAGGCCCCGGTCACGAGTGGGTCCGGACGGCGGGCGCGGCTGCGCTGCGTCGCGGGTCGGCTGCGCAGCGAATCCCGTCTTGACGTGGCCGCCCGGACTCGGCACTCTCGGCGGTATGGCCTGGACCACTCCGCGGCTCGATCCCGAGCGCAGCCGTCGTCGCCAACAGCTCCTTGCCGAGTTGGCGGGTGCCCGGGCGGTCCGCCAGCGCGAGCGGCCGCAGCGGGTGCGGAGCGAGCGGCTGCGGGAACTCATCGCCACCCGCCGTCGCGTCGCCGGCTGACGAGAGTTTCCTCGGGATTGACCGGCCCTTCGGGGCGTTGACCGGTCGCCTGCCGACCCGACCGGCTAACGTGCACGCGTAACGGGTCGGCGTGCCGAGGCTTTTGGGGGGACCGTGTCGTACTTCGCTGCGGCGGTCGTGCGTGACGGCGGCGGCTGGACCGCGGCCGAGGTGAACCTGCGGGGCGTCACCGACGTCGACGACGTCGCCGACCGGCTGCGCGACGTCGACCAGGACGCCGACCTGTCGCTGCTCTTCGTCGAGGCGGACGACGCCTACCTGGTGATCCTGCGCCTGGACGAGGGGGAGGACCTGCGGGTCTTCGGCTCCGACTCGGCGTACGCGGAGGAGTCCCGGCTGGGCGCGCTGCTGGTGGGAGACCTCAAGACCTCGGTGACGGGGATGGACGACACCGACGAGCCGCGCCCGGCCCCCTCCGGCGACGAGGAGAGCGAGCAGCCCGCCGTCGACCCCGAGGCCGACCCGGTCGGCGACGCCGACATCCTGGCCGACCTGGGCATCCCCGCGCAGAAGCTGCTCAACCTCTGCGCGCAGGAGGGCATGATGCCCGCCGACGTGACCGCCGAGGTGTGCCTGATGCTCGGCTGCGCCGACGAGGTCGAGGAACTGCGTGAGGTCTGACCCGTCCGGTGCCGCCGGGCCGGGTCGGTCGGGGGCCGGCGGCGGGGAGCCGGCCGACGCCACCGATCCGGCACTGGAGACCGTACGGCCGGGACAGCCGACCCCCGGCTCGGTCGGCCGGGTCGGGCCCGGCGCGCACGAGGGCCTGGCCGACCCGGACGGCGCCGGCCGGCGGCAGCGGCACGAGCTGTGGATGCGCCGGGCGCTGGAGGTCGCGGTCACCGGGCCGGCGGAGCCCCCCGGCGGGGCGGGCGAGGACGCCTCCGACGACATCCCCGTCGGCGCCGTGCTCTACGGGCCGGACGGCGCCGAGCTGGCGACGGGGCGCAACGAGCGGGAGCTGACCGGCGACCCGACGGCGCACGCCGAGGTGCTGGCGCTGCGCCGGGCGGCGGAGCGGCTGGGTCGCTGGCGGCTCGACGGCTGCACGCTGGTGGTCACCCTGGAGCCGTGCACGATGTGCGCGGGCGCGCTCGTGCTGGCCCGGGTGTCCACCGTGGTGTTCGGCGCGTGGGAGCCGAAGACCGGGGCCGCCGGCTCGCTCTGGGACGTGCTGCGCGACCGTCGGCTCAACCATCGGCCGGAGGTCTACGGCGGCGTCCTGGAGTCGGAGAGCGCCGCGCTGCTGCGCGCCTTCTTCCGCTGAGGCAGGCCGGTCTGCCCCCGGGTGGGAGTCAGGCGGGCGGCAGCTCGACCGTGACGTCCAGCCCGCCGCCGTCGCGGGGCCGGGCCGTCACCGTGCCGCCGTGCGCCCGGGTCGCCGCCCGGACGATGGACAGCCCGAGGCCGAACCCGCGGCCACCGCCGATCCGCTCGCCGGAGAGCCGGCGGAACGGCTCGAAGATGGCCGCCATCTCGTAGCCGGGCACCACCGGGCCGGTGTTGCTCACGGTCAGCGTCGACCGCCCCGCCACCACGCCGGTGCGGATCCCGACCCACCCGCCGGTCGGCAGGTTGTGCCGCAGCGCGTTCTCCACCAGGTTGGTGGTGACCCGTTCCAGCAGCACCGGGTCGCCGGTGACCGGCGCCGCCGCCAGCTCCCGGTCCACCACCGGCCCGGCGCCCGCCCGGACCGCCTGGTCGACGACGTGCGCGGCCACCTCGGCCAGGTCCACCCGGGACCGGGCGGTGAGTTCGTTCTCCGAGTCGGCCAGGGTGAGCAGACCGTCGATCAGCCGCTCGTGCCGCTCGTTCACCGCGAGCAGCAACTCGCCCAGCCGGCGGACGTCCTCGGACGCGCCCGGCCGGGTGACGGCCAGCTCGATCAGCGAACGGTTGAGCGCCAGCGGGGTGCGCAGTTCGTGTGAGGCGTTCGCGACGAACCGGCGCTGCCCGTCGAACGAGCGGTCGAGCCGCTCCACCATCTCGTCGAAGGTGTCCGCCAGCTCCCGGACCTCGTCCCGCGGCCCGGAGAGCGAGATGCGTTCGTGCAGCCCGCGTCCGGCCACGTCGGCGCCGGCGATCCGCCGGGCGGTCCCGGTGATCTGGTGCAGCGGTTGCAGCGCCCGACCGGCGACCAGCCAGCCGAACGCGATGGCCACCACGGAGACCAGGACCAGCGCGATACCGCCCTGGGTGAGCAGCGAGTACAGGGTCTGGTCCCGGGCGTCGTCCTGGGCCCGGCCGACCAGCACCCGCAGCTGCTCGGCCGGGACGCCGTTGATCTTCGGCTCCATCCCCTGGACGACCGGCTTGGCGTCGCGCAGCGCCATCCCGACCGGCTGCGTCGTGCGCTGTTCGACCAGTACGTAGGTGACCGCGAGCAGGACCAACCCGGCGACCAGGAAGAGGCTGCCGTAGATCAGGGTCAGCCGGGCCCGGAGGGAGAGGCGCTTCACGAGATCCGGTATCCCACACCGGGCACGGTCTCGACCACCGGCGGGTCGCCCAGCTTGCGGCGCAGCTTCATCACGGTGACCCGGACGACGTTGGTGAACGGGTCGATGTGCTCGTCCCAGGCCCGCTCCAGCAGCTCCTCGGCGGAGACCACCGAGCCGTCGGCGCGCAGCAGCTCGACCAGCACCGCGAACTCCTTGCGGGACAGCGGCACGTACCGGCCGTCCCGGTGCACCTCGCGGCGGCCGGGGTCGACCACGATGCCGGCCCGGACCAGCGTGGGCGGTGCGGCGGGGCGGGCCCGCCGGCTCAGCGCGTGCACCCGGGCGGAGAGTTCGACCAGGGCGAACGGCTTGGTCAGGTAGTCGTCGGCGCCGAGTGCCAGGCCGGCCACCCGCTCCCGGACGGCCGCCGCCGCGGTGAGCATCAGCACCCGCGTCTCCCCGCCGCCGTCCACGATCGTCCGGCACACCTCGTCGCCGTGCACCAGCGGCAGGTCCCGGTCGAGGACGACCACGTCGTAGTCGTTGACGCCGAGCCGCTCCAGCGCCGCTTCGCCGTCGTACGCGACGTCGACCGCGAACGCCTCCCGGCGCAGCCACTCGGCGATGCTCTCCGCGAGCAGGCTCTCGTCCTCCACCACCAGCACTCTCACCCGCCAATGGTGCCGCGCCCCGGATAACGCCGCCGTTAACGCCGCCGATTACGCCCCGGATACGCCCCCTGTCGTCGACTGGTCGGGACGCCCGGTGGAGCGCCGGGCCGAACGGGGGGTGCCCGGCGACGTCCGCCGGGCCCGGAGAGGAAGCGTGTCATGCGACGAGGACTACTCGCGGTGCCGCTGCTGGTCGCCCTGGCCGTCGCCGGCTGCGGCGGGTCGGGCGACGGACCGGCGGTGGCGACGGCGGGCGGAGGCGGCGGTGCCGAACCGGTGCCCGCCTCCGCCGCCGCCCAGCTCAGCGACGAGGAACGGCAGTTGAAATTCGCCGGGTGCATGCGGGAGAACGGGGTGGAGGTGCCGGACCCGGAGCCGGGCGGCGCCCGGCTGTTCCGGTTCGACGGGAAGACCGACCCGGCAAAGGTGCAGGCGGCCATGGAGAAGTGCCGGCAGCACCTGCCGAACGGCGGGGAGAAGCGGAAGCTCGACCCGGAGCAGGTGGAGCAGCTGCGCAAGCTCGCCGCCTGCATGCGGGAGAACGGCGTGCCCGAGTTCCCGGACCCCTCCACCGACGGCGGCATCCAACTGCGGCTCGACGCGATGAAAGTCGACGACCAGCAGATGAAGGCCGCGATGGAGAAGTGCCGGCAGTACGCGCCGAAGACCGCCGGAGCCGCGCGGTGAGCGCTCGTCGGTTCCGGCTCCGGACGGTCGCGCTGGCGGCCGCCGTCGTGGGCGCGGCCGCCGTCGGTGTCGCCGCCGCGGTGGGCTTCGACGGGACCGACCGCAGCACCGCCGCCGCCGACACCGCCCCGCCGGCCACCGCCACGGTCACCCGGCAGACGCTGACCGACGCCCAGACCGTCGACGGCGAGTTGGGGTACGGCACCACCCGCACCGCCTCCGTCCGACTGAGCGGGACGATCACCGCGGTGCCGGACACCGGTGCGACGGTGAAGCGGGGTGGGCGGCTCTACGCCGTGGACAACGACCCGGTGGTGCTGCTCTACGGGTCGCTGCCCGCGTACCGGGTGCTCCAACCCGGCGTGGAGGGGGCGGACGTCGAGCAGTTCGAGCGGAACCTCCGGGCGCTCGGCCACGACGGCTTCACGGTCGACGACGAGTACACCGGCAGCACCGCCGACGCGGTCCGGCAGTGGCAGGAGGAGCTGGGGCTGCCCGAGACCGGCCGGGTCGAGCCGGGCCGGATCGTCTACGCGTCCGGCGCGGTCCGGGTGGAGAGCCAGCAGGCGGCGCCCGGGGACGCGGCCCAGCCGGGCCAGGCGGTGTTGACGTACACCGGCACCAGCCGGTTGGTCACGGTGGAGCTGGACGTCGACGACCAACGGCTGGCGAAGAAGGGCGGCGCGGTCTCCGTCAGGCTGCCCGACGGTGGGCCGGTCAACGGAAAGGTCGAGACCGTGCAGACGGTGATCGACGCCGGCACCGGCGGCGCGCCGGGCCAGGACAGCGAGGCCGAGACGAAGATCGAGGTCACCGTGTCGGTGGCCGACCCGGCGAAGCTCGCCGGCTACGACCAGGCGTCGGTGGAGGTCACCTTCACCGCCGCCGAGCGCCCCGACGTGCTCACCGTGCCGGTGGCGGCGCTGCTGGCCCTCGCCGAGGGCGGCTACGGGGTGGAGGTGGTCGACGCGGGGCGGGGCCGCGTCGTCGCGGTCACCACGGGGCTCTTCGCCGCCGGCCGGGTCGAGATCAGCGGCCCGGACGTGGCCGAGGGCATGACCGTGGGGATGCCGGCATGACCGCTGACGCCGTCGTGCTGGACGGGGTGAGCCGGACGTACCCGGGCGGGGTCGTGGCGCTGCGCGAGGTGTCGCTGCGGATCCGGTACGGCGAACTGCTGGCGATCGTCGGCCCGTCCGGGTCGGGCAAGTCCACCATGCTGCACCTGATCGGCACGCTGGACCGTCCGTCCGCCGGCCGGGTCCGGATCGACGGGTACGACGTGGCGACCCTGCCGGACCGCCAGCTGGCCGCGCTGCGGGCCCGCCGGATCGGCTTCGTCTTCCAGCAGTTCCACCTCGCCGCCGGCACGCCTGTGCTGGACAACGTCGCGGACGGGCTGCTCTACGCCGGCGTACCCCGGCGGGAGCGGCGGCGGCGCGCGGAGGCCGCGCTCGACAGGGTCGGGCTCGGGCACCGGCTGACGCACCGGCCGCACGAGCTCTCCGGCGGCGAGCGGCAGCGGGTCGCGGTGGCCCGGGCGGTGGTGGGGGAGCCGGCGGTGCTGCTCGCCGACGAGCCGACCGGCAACCTCGACTCGGTGGCCGGTGCCGGAGTGCTGACGCTGCTGCGCGAGTTGCACGTGGCGGGCACCACGGTCGTGGTGATCACGCACGACCGGGAGATCGCCGACGGGCTGCCGCGGCAGGTGCGGATGCGGGACGGCCGGGTGGTGGCCGACTCGGCGGCGCTGGTCTCCGAGGGGGTGCGCTGATGGCGGTGGACACCCGGCGCGACCGGCGTGGGCTGACGGTGGTGGACAACCGGCCGCGGCTGGTGCCGGCCCGGCTGGGGCCGGCCGACGTGCTCCGGGTCGGCGGGGTGGGGCTGCGCACCCGGCCGCTGCGCGCGTTCCTCTCCGCCCTGGGCATCGCGATCGGCATCGCGGCGATGGTGGCGGTGGTCGGCATCTCGTCGTCGTCCCGCGCCGACCTGGACCGCGCCCTGGACCGGCTCGGCACCAACCTGCTCACCGTGGCCCCGGGCAGCACGCTCTTCGGTGACCAGGCGCGGCTCCCGGTGGAGTCGGTCGCCATGATCGGCCGGATCGGGCCGGTGACCGCGGTGGCCGCCACCGGGCAGGTGCCGGAGACCCCGGTCTACCGCTCCGACCGCATCCCGCCGGGCGAGACGGGCGGCATCGCCACCCGGGCCGCCCAGCTCGGGCTGGTCGACACCGTCGGCGCGACGGTACGCAGCGGCACCTGGCTGAACGCGGCCACCGAGCGGTACCCGGCCGTGGTGCTCGGCGACGCCGCCGCCCGGCGGCTCGGGCTCGGCGCGGCCGGCCCGGACGTGCAGGTGCACCTCGGCGGCCGGTGGTTCACCGTGGTCGGCATCCTGGCGCCGGCCCCGCTCGCCCCGGAGTTGGACGGCTCGGCGCTGGTCGGCTGGCCGGCCGCGGAGACGTACCTG
This sequence comes from Micromonospora sp. NPDC047620, assembly GCF_043205005.1. NCBI lineage: Bacteria > Bacillati > Actinomycetota > Actinomycetes > Micromonosporales > Micromonosporaceae > Micromonospora > Micromonospora sp. NPDC047620. Next base: position 29,537 of record NZ_JBIDDG010000016.1, read on the forward strand.
GGCTTCGACGGGCACCCGACGACCGTCTACACCCGGTCGCGGGAGGCGTCGGTGGAGGCGGTCCGGTCGGTGCTCGGCGCGACCGCGAACCCGGAGGCGCCGAACGAGGTGGAGGTGTCCCGGCCGTCGGACGCGCTGGCGGCCGCGGAGGCCACCGACGAGGCGTTCAACGGCCTGCTGCTGGGCCTCGGCGCGGTGGCGTTGCTGGTCGGCGGTGTCGGGGTGGCGAACACCATGGTCATCTCGGTGCTGGAGCGGCGCGCCGAGATCGGGCTGCGGCGCTCGCTGGGTGCCACCCGGGGGCAGGTTCGCACCCAGTTCCTGGCCGAATCGCTGCTGCTCTCCGCGTTGGGCGGGGCGGGCGGGGTGCTGCTCGGCATCCTGGTCACCGCCGGCTACGCGCTCTCCCAGGGGTGGCCGACCGTGGTGCCGGCCTGGGCGGTGGTCGGCGGCGTGGCGGCGACTTTGGCGATCGGTGCTGGCGCCGGCCTGTATCCGGCCGTCCGCGCCGCCCGGCTCGCCCCCACGGAGGCGCTGGCCTGACGGTTCGGGTGCGTCTGTGGTCGCCTGCGCGACCGGCGGACGCACCCTAACCGTGTCAGGCGGGGCTCGGGGCGGGGCGGAGCAGGGTGGCGGCCACCGCCTGCGCGGTCTCGGTCCACGGCGCCGGGCGCAGAGTGGCCGGGTCGAGCCGGACGATGGCGCGCCGGCCCTCGGCGTGCACGGTGCGGCCGTCGGTCGAGCGGAACTGGTAGGCGTACTCGGCGCTGCTGGTGCCGAAGTGTTCGAGCCAGAAGTGCACCGCCACGGGTCCGGTGCCGGTGATCGGGGCGCGGTAGGTGATGGTGAACTCGCGTACCGCGTGGAACACGTCGGGGGCGCTGCGCTGCGCGCCCTGGAACGAGACGCCCCGGGCGGCCCAGTACGCCGTCAGGGCCCGTTCCAGCAGCACCGCGTACCGGGCGTTGTGCAGGAGGCCGAGGGCGTCGAGGTCGTCGAAGTGCACCGTGACGGGCTCGACGTGACCGAACTCGACGGCGGGCTGGTCGGCGATGGCGTGGCTCATGAGCGGCCTTCCGGTAGCAGGGTGGGGTCGGGGCACAGCGCCCGTAGGCGGTTCAGCAGGCCCTGGCGGGCGTGCCGGTAGGCGGTGTCGGGGTCCAGCAGCCGGGAGCGCAGCGCGGCGGTGATCCCGAGCGCGTCGATCTCGTACGCCAACTGCGGGACGTCGGTGTCGGCGGGTAGCTCGCCGGCGTCGACGGCCTCCCGGACGAGCCGTTCGAGGAACGCGGCCCAGCGGCCGAACACCTCGGCGAGCCGGTCCCGGACCGGGCCGGGGCGGGCGTTGTACTCGAAGTCGGTGCTGGCGAAGAAGCAGCCGCCGGGGAGTACCCGGGCGGCGTAGAAGTCGATCCGGGCCTGGTGCAACGCCCAGAGCCGCCGTACGCCCTTCGGGGCGCCCAGGGCCGGCTCGACGATGCGTTCCTGCCACTGCTCGACCGCCCGGTCGACGGTGGCGAGCTGGAGCGCCTCCTTGGAGCGCCAGTGCGCGAACAGGCCGGACTTGCTGACCCCGAGCGTGTCGGCGAGCTGAGCGAGGGAGAGCCCGTGCAGGCCGACCTCGGTGGCCAGCACCACGGCGGCGTCCAGCGCGGCGGCGCGGCTCCGCTCGCCCCGCGCGAGGCGTCCGTCGACGGTCATGGGCAGAGGCTAATCAAAAAGCACGAGCGTTCGTATTTGTTTCTGGTGTGATCGTGGCCACGAAAGCGCCGCCCGCCATCCGGGGATGACGGGCGGCACCGACGCCGTCAGCGGCGGGCCTCGCGGGTGGCGGTGGCGGCGAGGGCCACCACCAGCAGCAGCGCCGCCACGGCGCCCACCCCGACGGGCGCCGGACCGCCGGCCAGCGCGCCCATGTAGTCGAGGCCGGCGACGCCGTTGGCCACGGCATACCAGAGCGCCGGATACGTGGCCTGGAACAGCCGGTGGGTGCGAGCCAGCACGCCCAGGGCCAGCGCGAGCGCCGGGATGAAGGCGGCCCCGGCCAGCCAGTCCCCCAGGTCGCCGACGGCGGCCATCCGCACGGCCGGGCCCAGCCCGACGAGCGCGGTGAGCAGGAAACCGGCGAGCCACTGCGCCAACACCCGGCTGGCGGGGGACGGGTAGGCGCCGAGCAGCGCCTCGACGCCGTGCTCGCGGGCGTGGGTGCCGAGCCGGGACCAGACCAGCACCGGCCAGACCCACGCCGCGACGAGCGCGGCCCGCGAGGCGCTGGCGGGCAGGGCCGCCCCGGCGACGACCAGCACCGCGACACCGAGCCACCACCACCAGGAGACACCCCGGACGAGGATCCGCAACTCGCCGGCGAGTAGGCGGCCGAAGGAACGCCCGCGCCGTGGCGCGGTCCGGGGCGACGACACCACCGGGTACGCCGTCGCGGGAGGCTCGACCGGTGCGGCGGTGGCCGGCGCGGGCGCGGCGGGGACGACCGCGCGGGCCGGGTCGAAGCGGCCGAACCAGACGGCCGGCAGGATCACCGCCACCGCCGCCACCAGCACGAGCACGAACCGTTCGCCGACGAAGCCGGCGGTGAAGTCCACGCCTGTCCAGGGGATCGCCCGGGGCGGACTGTCCAGGTACATCAGGCCCAGCGCGAACTCGGTGACCGTCAGGCCGCGGGCCGCCAGTTCGTCGCGCATGGAGTCGGCGAAGAGGTGCACGCCGAACCCGCCCAGCGGGGCGTCCGCCGACTGCCCGACGACGATCGAGGCCATCGACAGGAAGAACCAGACCAGGTTCCCGACGCCGGTGCGCAACACCGGGGTCGTCTCGAACACCACCGCGGCGGCTCCGGTGAGCGCCAACACCGGCAGCGTGAACAGCGCGAACGGCAACAGCAGGGCGACCGGGTCGACGGCCCGGGACTCGCCCCGCGCCAACTGCAGCACCAGCGCCGTCCCGGCCAACGTCACCGCCATCGAGCCCAGCACCAGCAGGTTGCTCAGGAACTTGCCGAGCAGGTATCCGCAGGTGCGAAGCGGCGTCGCGGCGAGCAACTGCCCCACGCCGGTCCGCTCGTCGTGGGCGATCGCTGTCCGGATCACGTAGAAGCCGCCGACGGAGAGCCACAGCGCTCCGGCCAGCGCGGTCACCGTACCGAGGTAGGCGCTGTTGTAGACACCGCGGTACGCCCCCGAGTTGACGATGGTCCAGTTGGTTCCGGTCGCGGGCGCCGCCAGGTAGCCCAGCCCGACGGCGGCCAGCAGGACCACCAGGTACCCCGGGCGGCGTACGCGCTCGCGGAAGTCCGCGACGGCGAGCGCCCCCAGCATGCCCGGCCTCATCGGGCCAGCTCCGGCATCCCGCCCACCACCGCGAGGTAGGCGTCCTCAAGGTCGGGTGACACCGGCGTCGCGTCCGGCCCGGGCGCGGTGGTCGACAGCAGCCGTACGCGCACGCCGTGCGCGGTGCGGACCATCCGGCTGACCGGATGCCGGGCCTGCACCGCGGCGACCGAGTCCGGCCCGACGACCGTCTCCCAGACGTGCCCCGTCACGGTGCGCAGCAACTGCTCCGGTGCGCCGCGGCGCAGCAGCCGACCCTGAGCCACGATCGCGATGTCGTTCGCCACCGACTCGATGTCGGACACGATGTGGGTGGAGAGCAGCACCAGCCGGTCGGCGGCCAGTTCGCTGAGCAGGTTGCGGAAGCGCACCCGCTCCTGCGGGTCCAGGCCGGCGGTGGGCTCGTCGACGATGACCACTCGCGGGTCGGCGAGCAGCGCCTGCGCGATGCCGACCCGGCGCAGCATGCCGCCGGAGTACCTGCCCAGCGGGCGCCTGACCGCCTCTGTCAGGTTGACGGTCTCCAGCAGTTCGTCGATGCGTGCGCGGGCGGAGCGGGCCGCGAGCCCCTTGACGGCCGCCAGGTACGACAGGAATTCTCGGGCGGTCAGGTTGGGGTAGGCGCCGAAGTCCTGCGGCAGGTAGCCGAGCTGACGCCGGAGCACCTCGGGCTTCGCGACGACGTCGGCGCCCTGGAAGAGCAGTTGCCCGCTCGTCGGCCTGGTGACGGTGGCGGCTATCCGCATCAACGACGACTTGCCCGCACCGTTGGGGCCGAGCAGGCCCACCACGCCGGTGCCGAGCCGCATGGTGATCCCGTCGACGGCCCGCTTCCGACCCTTGTGGATTTTGGTGATGTCGTTCAGCTCCAACATCAGCTCACCTTTCGTACGGTAGCGGTGTAGCCCTCGCCGGCGGTGACGGTGACCGTTCGCCTGCTGGCCGGATCGCTGGTGAGCGCGGAGCCGCCGGGCGTGGCGACGATGCGGTAGGTCTCCGCTCCGCCCGGCAGCGCGACCTTGGCGGAGCCGTCGGCGCGGACTTCCACCCGGTTCGGCGGGGCGGCGAAGACGAGGTCGACGTTCCGGCCGCTGGACGTGGCGATGACGTCGGGGGAGCGCGCCCCGGTGACGTCGATGTCGTACTCGGCGTCGAGACGCAGGGTCCCGGCGGGTTTCTCGACGCGCAGCCAGCCGTCGGTCACCGTCGCGGTCAGGTCGGCGCTCAGCCCGACCACCCGTACCGCGGCGTTGTTGGTCACCCGGACCGCGACGCCCGCCGGCACGTGAACGATGTGCCGGCCCGTGCAGTCCGGCACCAGGCCGCTGCACGTCACCCGCAGCCGGAGCCTGTCGCCGTCAAGGGACCAGGACGCGTTGCCGCGGAGGGTGGCCTTGCCGGTCAGCGACCGCTCGACTTCGACCGCCGCGCCGGTGCCGGCGACCAGGCGTAGTTCGGCGCCGTCGCTCTCGATCACCAACTGTTTGCTGGACAGGGCGAAGTCGCGCCGGTCGTCGCGCGCTTCGTTGATCGCTCGCACGTCGGCGCAGCCGGTAACGGCCGCGGCGGTCACGACGGCGGCGGCGGTCAAGGTGGGGACAGGGCGCATGAAGGGCTCCCGAGACGGGGAAAGGGATGCCCAAAGCTCACCACCCGGCGCGGGTGCGGAGCACTACGGCCAAGCGCCCAAAGCAGGGTAGAGCCAGGCATACCTCGACCGCGGGAGAGATATGGTGGCCCGGTGCCCGACCCGCCGCCGCAGACGCTGATCAGGGCGGTCGTCCGGCGCCGATTCGTGGTCACCGGGTGGCCATGGCGGTCACTGGGCTACCTGCTGACCACCCCGCCGATGGTGCTCGTGGCAGGGCTACCCCTGGCCGTGCTCGCCCTGCCCTGGGCCGTACTGCTGCACCAGGCCACGACGGGGGACGCCCCGACCCCCGCCGAACTGGCGCTCCTGCCGTTGGCGGGAGCCGGGCTGCTGGCGGCGTTCGGCCCACTGGTGGCACTGCCGGTGGCGGCGGTGGAACGCTGGCGGCTGCGGCTGGTCGACACCCGGCCCGTCGAACCGGCGCACCGGCGACCGCTCGCCGGCGGCCCGGGGTGGTGGCTGCGCAGCCGCTACGCCGAGGCGGCCACCTGGCGGGCGCTGGGCTACGCGGCCCTGCTGTCGACCGTGGTGCCGGTCGCGTACGGCGTCGTGCTGGTCCTGCTGCTGTTGATCGTGGCGTGGGTCGCCAGCCCGCTGATGGTCTCCGGCGGCCCGCTCGCGCTCGGCTTCGGCCAGGTCGCCACCGCCGCCGACACGGTGCCGTACGCGCTCGCCGGCGTCGCGTTGCTGCCAGCCGTCCCGTACCTGCTGGCGCTGCTCGCGAGCGCCCACGGGGCGGCGGCCCGGGCGCTGCTCTCCGCCCGGCCGGCCACCCGGCTTCACGCCGAACTGGTCGAGGTGGCGCGGTCGCGGGCCCGCCTCGTCGACGCGTTCGAGGCCGAGCGCCGCCGGATCGAGCGCGACCTGCACGACGGTGCCCAGCAGCGGCTGGTCGGCCTGACCCTGCAACTCGGGCTGGCCCGCCTCGACCTGCCGGCCGACTCGCCCGCCGGCAAGGCTGTGGCGGGCGCCCATGAGCAGGCGAAGCAGCTGATGACCGAGCTGCGGGAACTCATCCGCGGCATCCATCCGCAGGTGCTGACCGACCTCGGGCTGCCGGCGGCGCTGCACGAACTGGCCGACCAGGCGCCGATCGAGGTGACCGTCGACGCCGACCTGCCAGGGCGACCACCCGCCCACGTCGAGTCGACCGCCTACTTCGTGGTGGCCGAGGCGCTCGCCAACGTGTCCAAGCACAGCGGGGCCACGGCGGCGACCGTCACCGCCAGCCAGCGGGGCCAGACCCTCGCCGTCGAGATCCACGACAACGGGCAGGGCGGGGCAGACCCGGCACGCGGCACCGGCCTGACCGGCCTGGCGGACCGGGTCTCCGCGGTGGGTGGACGGATGTACCTGACGAGCCCGGCGGGCGGGCCGACCCTCATCCTCGTGGAGCTTCCGTGCAGGTAGAACGACGCCCCATCCGCGTGGTCCTCGCCGAGGACGGTGTGCTGTTGCGGGAGGGACTCGCCGGCCTGATGGCCAGATTCGGGTTCGAGGTCGCCGCCGCCGTCGGCGACGCGGACGCGCTGCGGGCCGCCGTCGCCGAGCACGCCCCCGACCTGGTGGTGACCGACATCCGGATGCCGCCGGGCTTCACCGACGAGGGGTTACGCGCCGCCGTGGAGCTACGCCGGGCCCACCCCGGGCTGGCGGTGGTCGCGCTCAGCCAGTACGTGCAGCAGAACTACGCCGCCGAGTTGCTGGACTCCGGCGACGGGCACCGGGTGGGCTACCTGCTCAAGGACCGGGTGGTCGACGTCGAGGAGTTCGTCGCCGCGCTCCGCCAGGTGGTCGACGGCGGCACCGTCGTGGACCCGGACGTGGTGCGGCAGCTGCTGCGCCGCCGCCGCGATCCCGTCGCACAACTCTCCGCCCGCGAGCGTGAGGTGCTCGCGCTGGTCGCCGAGGGGCACTCCAACGCCGCCATCGCCCGAATCCTCGTCGTCTCCGAAGCCGCCGTCGGCAAGCACGTCGGCAACATCCTGGCCAAGCTGGACCTGCCGCCCACCGACGACACCAACCGCCGGGTGGTCGCCGTGGTGACGTATCTGCGCAGCAGCTCGGCACCGCTGTCGACCCCACCCGGTGCCGGACCGCCGCGCTGAGCCGGCGGTCAACGCGAGCCGGGCCCGACCGCAGGAGCCGGTGCTCCCACGGCACGCACGTCGGGATCGTCCGGCCGCGGCGGAGCCCTGGCCGCCTCCGGAGCCCGGGAACGACGCCGTCCCGCCGTCGGAGCAGACGGCGGGACGGCGGCCGGGATCAGGCGACGATCGTGTCCAGGGCGATCTCGACCATCTGGCTGAAGGTCTGCTCACGCTCCTCGGAGGTGGTCTTCTCGCCCGTCTTGATGTGGTCGCTGACCGTCAGCAGGGTCAGCGCGCGGGCCTTGAACCGGGCGGCGATCGTGTAGAGCGCCGCCGACTCCATCTCCACCGCCAGCACGCCGTAGTCGGCGAGGGTGTCGTAGAGGTCCGGGCGGTCGGTGTAGAAGGCGTCCGCTGCCAGGACCGGGCCGACCCGCATCGTGATGCCGCGCCGCTCGGCCACCTCGACCGACGTGCGCAGCAGCCCGAAGTCCGCGACCGGGGCGTAGTCGATCAGCCCGTCGAAGCGCATCCGGTTCATGTTCGAGTCGGTGGACGAGCCGTTGGCCGCGATTACGTCGCGCAGCCGCAGGTCCTCGGAGAGGGCGCCGCAGGAGCCGACCCGGATCAGGCTCTTCACGCCGTACTCGTTGACCAGCTCGTGGGCGTAGATCGAGGCGGAGGGCATGCCCATGCCGGAGCCCTGGACGGAGACCTCGACGCCGTTCCAGCGGCCGGTGAAGCCCAGCATGCCCCGGACCGTCGAGTAGCACTTGGCGTCCTCGAGGTAGGTCTCCGCGATCCACTTGGCCCGCAGCGGGTCGCCCGGCATCAGGACCCGTTCGGCGATCTCTCCCGGCTTCGCGCCGATGTGCGTACTCATGGCAAGGATCCTGCCAGGCCGGAGGCGGGGATACCGGTTCGGCATCCAGACCCGCCGTCCTGTACCCTCGTCGGCGGTGGCGTGTCCGAGTGGCCTAAGGAGCACGCCTCGAAAGCGTGTGAGGGTTTACGCCCTCCGCGGGTTCAAATCCCGCCGCCACCGCTCGTGAACAGCGAGAACGCCCGGTCGATCCGCGAGGATCGCACCGGGCGTTCCGCTTCTCGGTCGGTGGTGACCGGCCAGTCGGCCGGTTGCCACCCCGACACTGCATCGGGCAGTGCCCACCGCTGTCGGGCCGGGGGCCGTCGCGGGGGCATCCCGACTGTCCCGTTCGTCGATAATGATCGACATGGCTGTCCGATACAACGAGGTGCTCGGCCCGTTGCGTGACGCGTACGACGCGCGCGCGGCCTGGCGTGAGGCGCTCTCCAAGGAGTCGTGGAAGCTGGCGGAACGGCAGTCGTTTCGGGACCGACTGGCGCCGGGCGCGCGGCTGCTGGAGATCGGCGCCGGCACCGGGCAGGACAGTGCCTACTTTCAGCAGGAGGGCTTTGCCGTCGTCGCGACCGACCTCTCGCCGGTGATGGTCGAGCACTGCCGGGCCAAGGGCATCAAGGCACACGTCATGGACTTCCTTCACCTGGATTTCCCGGTCGGCTCGTTCGACGCGGTGTTCGCGATGAACTGCCTGCTGCACGTGCCGAACCACGACCTGCCCGCGGTCCTGGCTGCGGTCCGGGCGATCCTGCGTCCCGGCGGGCTGTTCTTCCTCGGTGTGTACGGCGGCACCGAGAGCGCCGAAGGCCCCCTCGACGACGACGAGCACAACCCGCCGCGCTTCTTCTCGTTTCGCACCGACGAGCAACTGCTCGGCTTCGCCGCCGCCTGGTTCGACGTCGTGGACTTCCACCCCGTCGACGCCGGCCGCGGCCACCGGTTCCAGTCGCTGACGCTGCACCGCCCGGACCTCGAATAACGGAGCGAGGTCGGCCGCGTCACCCGTCGAGGGAGATCGCCCGCTTTGCGTGGTCCACTGACTCCTCCGACGCCGGGCCGCCCGGGTTCTCCGTCGCCAGCGCCTGGTTGATCGTGACGAACGGGCGCATGCGCCGCTCGTACCGGGCGAGGGCTGCCGCGTCGTCGCCCTCGGCCGCGGCCAACTCGGCGGCGAGCAGGTAGGCGCCCACCAGGGCCAGACTGGTGCCCTGTCCGGACAGCGGGGAGGCGCAGTAGCCCGCGTCGCCGAGCAGCGTCACCCGCCCGCGCGACCAGGAGTCGAGCTTGATCTGCGCCATCGCGTCGAAGTAGAAGTCCGACGCCTTCCACATGCCTTCGAGCAGCTTCGGTACCTCCCAGCGCATCCCGGCGAATCGCTCGGCCAACAGCCGGCGCTGGGCGTCGAGGTCCCGATGGCCGTACGCGATCGGCCCGGCCATGAAGCCGAGGTTCACCCGCAGCTCGGTGTTGTGCCGTGCCGGGTAGATGCCGCCGCCGAGGTCGCCCTCGCGGAACCAGACCTGCCAGTCCTCCAAGCCCAGGAAGTTCTTGGTGTACACGGACAGGTAGGTGCCCAGGTGGTGAACGAACTGCGCCTCCGGCCCGAACGCCAGCCGGCGCACGGTCGAGTGCAGCCCGTCGGCGCCGATCACGAGGTCGAACGTGCGGGGCGCCCCACGCTCGAACGTCACCCGCACGCCGCGGTCGTCCTGTTCGAGGGTGGCGATCGAGTCGCCGAAGAGGTACTCGACGGTGGCGTTCGTCCGGTCGTAGAGCAGCGTGGTGAGGTCCTCGCGCAACACCTCGATGTCGTCGCTGTCCAGCCGGCCACTGCTGATGGCGTGCTCGGTCGAGCGCATCAGCTCGTTGCCGTCGCCGTCCACCATCGACATGCCCCGCACGTGGGTTCGCACCTGACGCAGCGGAGCCAGCAGGCCCATCCGGTCGACGACGTCGAGCGCAACCCCGCGAATGTCGATCGCCTGCCCGCCGGCGCGGAGCGCCGGAGCGCGCTCCACGATCGTGACTGCGAAGCCGTACCGGTGCAGCCAGTACGCCACCGCCGGGCCGGCGACGCTCGCACCCGAGATCAACACCCTCTTCATGACGCCTCCTTGATCGTAACGCCGTACGCACCTGAACGTACGACGTACATCCAGGCGCGTGCAAGGCTGTGACCTGCATTTCTGTGCTAGATCAGGGTGCACTGCTACGGTCTCTGTACTAGGACAGAGGGAGGGTCCGGTGACCGAACCGCCGTACCAGCGCATCGTCGCCGACCTCCGGCGCCGCATCGACGAGGGAGAGTTGCGGCCGGGCGACCGGGTGCCGTCAACGCGTCAGCTCGCCATCCGGTGGGGTGTCGCGCTCGCGACCGCGACAAAGGCGTTGACGACCCTGCGTCAGGAGGGGCTGGTCCGGGCGGAGCCACGGGTCGGCACGGTGGTCGCCCGGCCCGAGCCGGTCTCGGCCGCAAACGCGTCGCCACCGGCACCGCGCGGCACAGCGATATCCGACCGAGAGTTGAGCGGTGAGCGGATCGTGCAGGTTGCGATCGAGATCGCCGACGCCGAGGGCCTGGAGGCGCTGTCGATGCGTGGGATCGCGGCCCGGCTCGACGCGGCGACGATGTCGATCTACCGGTACGTGACCAGTAAGGAAGACCTCGTCATGCTGATGGCCGACGCGGCGTTCGCAGAGCTGCCGGCCACGGCGAAAGACACCGGGAGCTGGCGGGGGCGCGTGGAGGGGGCGGTGCGGACGCTGTGGGCGCTGCACCGGCGGCATCCCTGGCTGGCCCACCTGAGCCCGCTGACCCGGCCGCTACCGCTGCCGAGCCTCCTCGCGCACGGGGAGCAGATCCTCGCCGCGCTGGAGGACGCCGGCCTCGATGCTGTCGCCACCCTCGACGTGCAGGTCCTGTTGTACAGCTACGTGCAGGGCCTTGCCGTGAACCTCGAGCGGGAGGCGCACGCCCAAGCCACCACCGGCCTGTCCGAGGACGAGTGGATGCGACAGCAGGGCCCGGCGATGGGTGTGATCGCCGCCACCGGCCGGTATCCCGCCTTCGCCCGGCTCATGGCGAGCTTCGCCGTCGACGGCTACGACCTCGATCTTGACCGGATCTTCGAGCTGGGCCTCCGGCTCATGCTGGACGGGCTCACGCCGCTCGGCAAACGCCAACAGTGAGCTGCGCAACCGGCCGGCCACCCCCGGACCGGCGGCAGACGAGCCGGACGCCGTACCGCCTCTGCTCCGTCCCCGAGCGGTACGAGCGTGTGGCCGGTCAGCGCCGGTCCAGCTCCGACTCCAGCCGCTGGATGAGCGTCTTGCGGCCCTTGCCGTCGCGCTCGCTCCGCAGTGCCGCCCTGAGCTGGCCCGTGTCGAGGCCCCGGACCAGCTTGGCCGCCTCGGCGACCGGCAACTCCGACAGCCGCCCGACCGAGGTGGCGTCGCGGCGCGCCCGTTTTGCCGGCTCGGTGTTGGCGACATACTGCTTGCCGGACTTCGACGCCTTCCGCTTCTTCGCGTCGGTCGCGCGCCGCTCCTCGTCGGAGAGCTGCTCCCAGGCCCGCTTGGGCAGGTAGCGACTCGTCTCGCCGCCCTTGCGCGCTCGGGTGTCGCCCTTGCTGGTCTGCCAGTGCTCGCCACCCCAACGCTGCAGGGACTTCTGGCGCTCGTCCTTCGGGCCCTCGTAGCCGCCGCCGCGCTTCTGGTACTCCTTGGTGAGCAGCTGCGACTTGCGCGCCGACCACTGCCCCTGCCTGCCGCCCTTGTCGGAAGCCTTGATCTTTTCCTTGAGCTGCTCTCTCAGCTCAGGCTTCGTGTACCGCGCCATGCCCGGCGGTTACCCGGCACTCCACCGCCCAATCCGTGCGGATCGCGGGCGGTTTCGGTTCCCACCCAGGAGGCCCGCACGAAGAGGGTCGTTTGCGGCGAGTGCCAGAGCGGCCAGGGTCCCCCGAATCGGGTGGCGCATCGTGGAAGCGCCCGGCCGGTCCCGAGGACGGCCGGGCGTTTCGCGTTCGTCGACGTGCCGCGAGCGGGCCGACCCCAGAGGGCCGGCCCGCTCGCGCGTCACGCGTTCCCCGGTCCGATCAGGACGGTCGCAGCCAGGGTGGCGACCGTCGCGGTCAGGAGCGAGAGGCTTCTTCCGGTACGACTCTTCGGGCGTGTGGGCAGGAATGGTCTCAATTCGACTCCCCCGTGAAGTGCCGTGCGTCCTGCGCGGCGGGACGATGATTCCATGCCCGTCGATCGCTGGGCAATCGTCCTGTCGTCCGGTTCAGCAGGGGCTGTGGCCCTCCTCGAAGAGGCGCTGGGCCCAGTCGGCGTACCCGACGATGATCTTGCGGACCGTGCGCCCGTCGTGCAGGAACAGGTACGCGCGGTCGCCCCGCCGGGCGAGCAGCCCGGCGAACCGGTGCGTCCCGTGTGGAGCCTCCAGCTCGCGCGCCGACGGGTAGCGGCTCCAGACCTCGTCGACGGGGCTGCCGGCGGTGACGCCCTCCGGGGTGCGCGTCGCGTCGCCGAGCCAGAGCAGCACGAGCCGGTCGTCGACGAAGATCGGGCTGGTCGTGTCGTGCCCGGCGAGTGACGGGCCGCAGGCGTCGACGTCGGTACGCAGGATGCCCCGCCGGGTCAGCTCGTCCTCGGTGTCGCCGAACTCGATGTTGCGGAGCCCGTTCAGGCCGACCACGTCGAGGGCCCCGGCGGGCCGGCCGTCCATTTCGGGCAGTTGCGGGCGCGCGCCACTGCCCGCGATCGAGGCAGCCGTCAGCAGCGTCGCGATGAAGACGAATTGTCGCAATTTCATAGAATCCCCCAGTCCCCAACGGGGCCGGGGCGCTCAGGTTGCTGGTCGTCCCCAGATTGCCGGCTTTCCCACTCCTCGGCCAGCTCATCCCAGTAGTCGGCGCTCAGCTGCCGGCGGCCGTGCGCGAGCCACCCGGCGGTGCTCCGCTCGACGTGCAGGCCCAGCTCGGCGAACAGGTCGATCCACGCGCCGGGCTCCGCGCCGAGCCGGGCGAGCGCGGCGTTGAGCGGCCACTCCGGCCGCGGCCCGTCGAAGAGGCGGTCGACGCGCGGCCCCCAGCTCGCCCCGCCGCCGAACCACACCACCGCCGACTGGTAGCCGGCGCCGCCGGCGAACTCCGCCTCCAGGTACGCCACCGGACCCGACCGCGACCAGCCCGCGAGGACCCCGGCGAGGGCGGCCGAGAGCGCCAGGTGGAACGGCTCCGCCGGCGACCGTTCCGCCACGGAGAAGTCGGGCAGCGCCCCGGTCAGCTCCTCGACCAGTTGTGGGGTGACCGGCAGCAGCGCGAAGTCCTGGCGCAGCTCGCCGAGGACCGCGTGGTCGAGGTCGGCGGTCTGCGCGCGGAGCAGCTCGGCGTCCGCGACGACCGCGCTGAGCTGGTAACCCATCGGAGCCCTCCGCCGTCCACAGCCTGTGGATGGAACATGTGTACGACGGACCCAGGCCTCCGCCACCAACACCCGCACGCTACCGCCCACCACCCCCGCCGTGGGAACGCGACGTCAACCCCCGCGATCTTGCACTTTCGGCCCCCGTTTCAGGTGGAATGCGGGCTTTCGCCCGGGCGCGAGCGCCGTGGTGAGGGGAGGGCGGCGAGGTAGCGGGTGGCGAGGGTGTGGAGGAGGTCGTGGAGTTCGGGGGGAGCCAGGACCGTGAACGGGACGTCGAACTTGCTCAGGTATGTGGCCAGGTCGTGCAGCGAGTCGGTGCCGGTGACCAGCTCGCACGTCGCGTCGTCGAGCGGGATGATCTCGCCGGAGGTGGGGGTGCTCCGCTCGGCCACCACGGCGGCCGGCGCGTGGAAGCGGATGCGCGCCTGGTACGGCCAGACCAGCGAGCGGACCCCGCGCAGCACGTGCGCCGCCGCGTCGCCGCCCGGCGGCTCGCGCGGCACGAACCGTGGCCCGGCCGGCGGCAGCGGACGCAGCCGGTCGGCGCGGAACGTGCGCCAGTCCCGCCGGTCCGTGTCCCAGGCCAGCAGGTACCAGCGGCGGCCCGTGTAGACGAGGGTGTGCGGCTCGACGTCGCGCACGCTGGCGCTCCCGTCGTGGCCGGCGTACTCGAACCGCAGCCGTTCGTGCCGGTGTGCCGCCGCCGCGACGGTGGTCAGCGTGTCGGCGTCGACGGTCGGCCCGCCGCCGGCCGCCGAGACCGTGGTGGTGCGCAGGGCGTCGACGCGCGGGCGCAGCCGCGCCGGCAGGGTCCGTTCGAGCTTGGTCAGCGCCCGCAGCGACACGTCCTCGATGCCGGTGACCGAGCCCGCCGCAGCCGCCCGCAGGCCGACCGCGACCGCCACCGCCTCGTCGTCGTCGAGCAGCAGCGGCGGCAGCGCGGTGCCGGCGCCGAGGCGGTAGCCGCCGGCCGGGCCGGTGGTCGAGTCCACCTGGTAGCCGAGCTGCCGGAGCCGGTCGACGTCGTTGCGGACGGTCCGGGTGGTGACCGCCAGCCGGGCCGCCAGGTCGGCGCCGGACCAGTCGCGCCGCTGCTGGAGGAGCGAGAGGAGCCGCAGGAGCCGTACCGAGGTTTCCAGCATTTCCCGATTCTGCCCGAGGTTGAGGAAGCTACTGTTCCTCAACCCGTCCTAGCGTGAGGTCATGACGGAGACACCGAGACTGCGCGGCATGGCCAACGTCAGCTACTGGGCGGCGGACTGGCAGGCGGCCAAGGGCTGGTACACGGAACTGATCGGCTTCGAGCCGTACTTTCTGCGCGACGGCTACGCGGAATGGCGCCTCGGCGACCACCAGGACGAGCTGGGCCTCATCGACAGCCGCTACCGGCCGCCGGGCGCGGCGTCCGGGCCGGGCGGTGTCGTCCTGTACTGGCACGTCGACGACGTGCACGGCATGTTCGCGCGGCTGCTCGCGCTGGGGGCCACCGCCCACGAGCCGCCGCAGGACCGTGGCAGCGGCTTCGTGACCGCCACCGTGGTCGACCCGTTCGGCAACCTGCTGGGCGTCATGTACAACCCGCATTACGTCGAGATCCTCGCCGGGCAGGGCTGACAGTCGTGGACGAGGTCGAGATCATCCGATTCGCGGACGCCGACGAGTGGGACGGGTGGCTCGCCGCGCACGGCGGCACCCGGTCCGAAGCCTGGCTGGCGATTCCCCGCAAGGGCTCGGGCGCGGTCGCCATCAGCGCGGCGCAGGCCGGCGACGTCGCCATCTGCCACGGCTGGATCGACAGCCACCGCCGCCGCCTGGACGCGACGCACTTCCTCCAGCGCTACTCGCCGCGCCGGCCGGGCAGCCCGTGGTCGCGGGTCAACGTCGACCGCGTGGCCGCCCTGGAGGCGGCCGGCCGGATGCGCCCCGCCGGCCGCGCGCAGGTCGACGCCGCGAAGGCCGACGGCCGGTGGGCGAGGGCGTACGCCCCGCAGCGCAGCGCCGCCGTGCCCGAAGATCTCGTCGCGGCGCTCGCGGGCAGCGACCGTGCCCGCGTGGCGTTCGAGGCCCTGAGCCGCAGCGACCGGTACGGGATCTTCCTGCCGCTGCTCAAGGCGCGTACGCCGGCCGGGCGGGCCGGCGCGCTGCGGCGGGCGCTGGCGACCCTGGAGGCCGCCACGGTGCCGGCGGAGTGACCCCAGGTCGACCGGGGCGGCGGAGTTCCCGCCGCCCCGGGTCACCGCCGCTCGGTCACCGCCGCTCGGTCACCGCCGCTCGGTCACCGCCGCTCGGTCACCGCCGCTCGGTCACCGCCGCTCGGTCAGGGGCGCTCGGCGATCCGGCTGACGAACGCGCGCCACGCCGCCGGCGGGAAGGCGAGCGCCGGGCCGGCCGGGTCCTTCGAGTCGCGCACGGCCACGACGCCGGGCAGGTTGTCGGCGACCTCGACGCAGTTGCCGCCGTTGCCGCTGCTGCGGCTGCTCTTGCGCCACCGCGCGCCATTCAGCTCCATGTCTCCGCCACTTCCGTGAGAGATCGACAGACTGCCAGTGGGTCAGCGCCTCGCCGCGCACGTTCTCCCACGCAGCCATCATGGCCGCGATGTCCGCGGGGTCGCTAACCACTTGGCCCTGGAGTTGGATGTCGAGATAGCCGGCGATCCGGTGGTCGTGGCCACGAGGTCACCCCGGCGGCGCCGGCTCAGGCCAGCAGGTTGACCAGGGCGGCGAGCCCGACGACCACGATCGCGGCGCGCAGCGCCGCCGGCGGCAGCCGGCGCCCCCACCGGCCGCCGACCAGGCCACCCACCACGGAACCCACGGCGATCAGCAGGGCCGGCTGCCAGGCCACCGTGCCCAGGACGATGAAGATGACCGCCGCGACCCCGTTCACCAGGCCGGCGAGCACATTCTTGACCCCGTTGACCCAGCGCAGGTCGGTGGAGAGCAGCACCCCGAGCAGCCCCAGCAGCAGCACACCCTGGGCGGCGCCGAAATAGCCGCCGTACACCCCGGTGGCGAACACGCCGAGGAGCAGGAGCGGCCCGACCCGCCGGACCTCCCCGTCGGCGGGCGGCGGAGAGCCCTCCGGGCCCTGCCGCCGGCGGGCCAGCGCCCGGGCCAGTTGCGGCTGCACCACCACCAGCACCAGCGCCAGCCCGATCAGCGCCGGCACGATGGCCCGGAACGCCCCCGGCGGCAGCCGCAGCAGCAGCACGCCCCCGGTGATCCCCCCGAGCACGCTCGCGACGCCCAACCGCGCCAGCAGCCGGCCGTGCCCGGCAAGGTCACGGCGATAGGCGTACGCCCCGGAGAATGCCCCCGGCACCAGCCCGACCGTGTTCGACACGTTCGCCACCACCGGTGGATAGCCCAGGGACAGCAGGACCGGGAAGGTCACCAGCGTGCCCGAGCCCACCACCGCGTTGATGGCACCGGCCGCGACCCCGGCGGCCAGCACCGCCAGCATCTCGGCGGCGTTCAACATCGTGTTCATCTGTGTCCGCGCCTTCCCCGGGCCGGTCGTCGCCCTCAGGTCGCCGCCGCCGGATATCTCGCTGTCGAGTGCGGCTGCCAGCGTATGGTTCCGGCCCCTGTCGGTTGATCGACCTGCGTCGGAGATCACCTCTCGACCGGCCCCGAGTCAGGGTCAGGCGCGTCACCCGTCACCTCAGGAATGCCGAGACGGTCTGCACGAACAGGTCCGCGTCGTCGTGCCACGGGAAATGGCCTGCTCCCGGCCGGACGGCGACCGAGGCGTGCGGAAACAGCCGGGTGCCGTCGAGCGCGGAGAAGGAGAGCATGTCGTCGACCCTCTCGGCCGCGACCGCACGTACGACGAAGGGACGGCCCCTGGTGGGGCCGTCCCTCGCGTTCGTGCTGCTCAGATGAGCGGAGGATACGAGATTCGAACTCGCGAGGGTGTGAACCCAACACGCTTTCCAAGTCTGCCGACTCAAGTTCGTACATGGCCCTGGCAGTGCCTGGCTGGCAGATGGCTTGTTCGCATAACCGATCACTCGCACTTTCGCCGACCGCGCTCCCTCGAGATCGGTTAGAGAGTCGCCGATCAGGACGCAGGCGGATGGTGGCTTCCCGAGGGCTTGAACAGCTTGCAGGATCGGTTGCGGGTCGGGCTTCATACGGTCTGGCTGGCCGTAGGCGCGGCCTACCACGGGTGAGATGTATCCAGCGAGCCGGCGCGCTGCGAGGGCACGTCGCCCACCACCCCGCCGACGCCTGGCGACGCCCCATCGACGCCGACCGCATGGCCGACGCCGTACGCCTGGCCGAGTTCTTCGCCGCGCACTACCGGGCCGCGCTGACCACCATCGGCACCGACACCGCACTGGAGAACGCCCGCTACGTGCTCGGCGTACTCACTGCCAAGGGCATGGCTACGTTCACCCGCCGAGAGTTGCACCGCCGCGTCTCCCGGCGGCTACCCAAGTCCGACGAGGTGTCGGCGGTGCTCGCCGAACTGGCCGCCCTCGGATGGGTCCGCCACGGGCCGGACGGCCGCTACGAAGTACACCCCCGCGCCGTCGCAGAGGACCCCGGAAGCGTTGACACGCTGACAGCGCCCTCGGTCAGCGACGTTCCCGCAGCTCACGACACCTACGAGAGTGTCAACGGGCCGCGTTGACAGCCGCTGACAGCCCACCGATCACTTACGCCTCGCCGGGAGCCCGAGCCTTCTCGCCTTCGCGATTATGAGGCCACCGGCCATCATGACCACGAAGCCGAGGAGGTAAATGCCACCCTCGCTGACCTGGACTGCCGCGATACCTGCCGCCGCTCCGACGGCAGCAAGCACCCCGCCGACAGCAAATAGCACCCCGCGCTTCGTCATGTCATGAGCCAAGCACGACCTCACCTGGCGAACAATCGCCCGCCAAGGCCGTGCCGCTGGCCCGTTCGATGTCAACGGGTGTCAACGCCTGTCAACGCCTGGCGTTGACAGGCCAACACCGGACGTTACCTGCGGAAACCTGGCCGGGGCGACCGATTGTCAACGTGTCAACGCCTCCCAGCCCTTCCCGGCCGCCCTCCGCCGCCGCTCACTCACCGGCACTCAAAGACGGCCCGCTGAGAGCCCCTGAGACGGATGCCCCCTACGCCCTACACCGGGACGCCCGAAATCTTGGCTCTCCGCGGCTCTCAGTGGGCCATTCTACGCCGTTCTATGGCGATGCCTTCCTGTTCCTCCACAAGTGACGTCTGCCGACCGAAAGGCCCTCACCGTGCGAATCAGGCTGCACGGCACACCCGCTGAAACAGCCGCAGCACTCGCCGCCATCGCCCAAGTGCTGTACATCCAGCAGGTCAGCCGGCCCTACCCCGACCGCCGATCCCCGATGTTCCAGCGCATCTACCTCGACGCCACCCGAGGGAGGACACCCGGCCATGACAAGCGCCGATAACCGCATCGTCCTGACCATCGAAGACGCCGCAGAGCGTCTCGGCATCGGCCGCACCACCATGTACGCCCTCATCAAGGCCGGCCAGATCCGCACCGTCACGATCGGCCGTCTCCGCCGCGTGCCCGCCTTCTGCCTTGACGAGTACGTGCGGAACCTCCTCGCCGACCCGACGCCCGTCGACCACGCCGCCTGACGAAAGGAGCCGGCCAATGGGGCGAAAGCCAAACGGTGCATCGAGTATCTATAAGGGAGGTGACGGCTACTGGCACGGCCGCGTCACGGTCGGAGTTAAGGACAACGGCAAGCCGGACCGGCGGCACGTCCAAGCGAAGACCGAGGCCGAGGTGATCCGCAAAGTCCGCGCGTTGGAACGCGAGCGCGACAACGGCACGGTACGGAAGCCGGGGCAGCGCTGGACCGTCGAGAAGTGGCTCACGCATTGGGTTGAGAACATCGCCGGCCCGGTGGTCCGTACGAACACCCTCGACGGCTACCGGGTCGCCGTCCGCCGGCACCTGATCCCCGGAGTGGGCGCCCACCGCCTCGGCCACTTGGAGCCAGAGCACCTGGAGAAGCTGTACGGCCGGATGATGGCCAACGGCAGCGCGGCCGGCACTGCCCACCAGGCGCACCGGACCATCCGCACGGCCCTCGGCGAGGCGGTCCGCCGTGGGCACCTCGCCCGGAATCCCGCCGCGCTGGCCAAGCCGCCCCGCCTCCCAGATTCCGAGGTGCAGCCGTACATCGTCCCCGAGGTGCAGGCGATCCTTCGCGCGGCGGCATCGCGGAGGAACAGCGCCCGATGGGCCGTAGCGCTCGCATTCGGGCTGCGCCAGGGCGAAGCGCTCGGCCTGAAATGGCCGGACGTGGATTTGAACAACGGAACGCTCACCGTGCGCCGCACGCTTCTCCGACCGAAATGGCGGCACGGCTGCGACGGGAAATGCGAGCAGAATTTGCCCGGCCAATGCCCTGATCGTGTGAACGAACGGCCGATAGCAGCAGACCCAGATCCCGCGCCGGCCGCCGCTCCATCGGCCTGCCGGATGCCCTGATCGAACTACTCCGGCAGCACCGGAAGGAACAGGACGCCGAGCGCGAAACCGCCGCGCAGCTCTGGCGCGATGAAGGGTGGGTGTTCGCCTCGCCAACCGGAGAGGCGATCCATCAGGCGACGGACTACGACGAATGGAAGCGGCTGCTTAAGCTCGCCGGAGTGCGGGATGGCCGGCTGCACGATGCCCGGCACACTGCCGCCACCGTCCTCCTGGTCCTCGGCGTCTCCGGCCGCGCCGTGATGGGCATCATGGGCTGGTCGAACTCGGCAATGGCCGTCCGGTACCAGCACATGACGGATCAGGTTCGCCGCGACATCGCGCAGCAGCTCGGCGGGCTGCTCTGGGGCGACCTGCCGCGCCGGCCGGGGGAGTCCGGCGAGGGACAGCCAGAGGGGCCGGAACAGGGCAAGTGAGACGAGAGCGACCGTAGAGACGACGGAGGGCCGGTCCCTGATGGGGCCGGCCCTCGCGATCGTGCTGCTCAAGCGAGCGGAGGATACGAGATTCGAACTCGTGAGGGTGTGAACCCAACACGCTTTCCAAGCGTGCGCCCTAGGCCTCTAGGCGAATCCTCCGCAGAAGAGGATACAGGTCCCCGGCGGGTCGGCCACCCCACCACCCCCTGAAGATCGACCGCCGGTCGGGTAGGCTTGGTGGTACCCCCCGTGCGGCGTGTATCTCGTGAACCTCCCCAGGGCCGGAAGGCAGCAAGGATAAGCGGGCTCTGACGGGTGCACGGGGGGCCTTTCTGTCTCCGGGTGCCGGTAACGTCCCTGCGGGTCAGGTCACCGGCGGGGTGGGTGGTCACCCGCGGCTGACCGGCGCAGAATGGCTCGGTCGAGAGGAGGCGGGACGGGTGGCACTGGCGCTCTACCGCAAGTACCGGCCACGCACCTTCGCCGAGATCATCGGGCAGGAGCACGTCACCGAGCCGCTGTCGCAGGCGCTGCGCAGCGGGCGGCTCAACCACGCATACCTCTTATCCGGTCCCCGGGGCTGCGGCAAGACCTCCAGCGCCCGGATCCTGGCCCGCTCCCTCAACTGTGAGCAGGGTCCCACCCCGGAGCCGTGCGGGCAGTGCGAGTCGTGCCGCTCGCTGGCCACCGACGGCGCCGGGTCGATCGACGTCATCGAGATCGACGCGGCCAGCCACGGCGGCGTCGACGACGCCCGCGAGCTGCGCGAGAAGGCGTTCTTCGCGCCGGCCCGCAGCCGCTTCAAGATCTACGTCATCGACGAGGCGCACATGGTCTCGTCGGCCGGCTTCAACGCCCTGCTCAAGCTGGTCGAGGAGCCCCCGGAGTACGTCAAGTTCATCTTCGCGACCACCGAGCCGGAGAAGGTCCTCGGCACGATCAAGTCGCGGACCCACCACTACCCGTTCCGGCTGATCCCGCCGAAGACGCTCCGGCCCTACCTGGAGCAGCTCTGCGAGGCGGAGGGCGTGGCGGTCGAGCAGGCGGTATTCCCGCTGGTGGTGCGCGCGGGCGGCGGCAGCGCCCGGGACAGCCTCTCCGTGCTCGACCAGCTCATCGCCGGGGCCGGGCCGGAGGGGGTCACCTACCCCCGCGCCGCCGCGCTGCTCGGTGTCACCGACGCCGCCCTGATCGACGAGATGTGCGACGCGCTGGCCGCCGGCGACGGGGCGGCCGCGTACGCGACCGTCGACCGGGTGGCGGAGGCCGGGCACGACCCGCGCCGGTTCGCCTCCGACCTGCTGGAGCGGCTGCGCGACCTGATCGTGCTCCAGCAGGTGCCGGATGCCGCCGCCAAGGGCCTGATCGACGGCCCGACCGACCAGATCGAGCGGATGACCGCCCAGGCCCAGCGGCTCGGCCCGGGCACCCTGTCCCGCTGCGCCGACATCGTGCACAACGGCCTGGTGGAGATGCGCGGCACCACCGCCCCCCGGCTGCTGCTGGAGCTGATCTGCGCCCGGATGCTGCTGCCCGGCGCCGACGACACCACCGGCGGCCTGCTCCAGCGCCTGGAACGCGTGGAGCGCCGGCTCACCCTCGCCGGCACCGACGCGCCGCCGGCCGCCGCCGGCCCCGCGCCGGCCGCCCCGGCTCCGGTACGCCCCGACACTCCCGCCGCGACCGCGGCTGCCGCCGCGCCCGACCCGGGGCCCGCCGGCCCGCCGGCGGCTGCCGCCGCTCCGTCCGGTGTTGCCGCCGCCCGCGCCGCAGCCGGGGCTGCCACCGGTTCCCGGTCGGCGGAGGCGGTCCCGGGTGCCGCGGACCCGGTGGGTGCGACCGCCGGTGGCCCGCCCGCCGATGCTCCCGCCCGCCGTCCGGTGCCGCCCTCGGCGGTGATGCCCGACCCGGCCACCCCGGAGCCGCCCCGCCCCGGCGCGGCTCCGGCGGGCGCGCTGGACGCCGTCGCGGTGCGCCGGGTCTGGCCGGACATCGTCGCCAAGGTCAACCGGATCAAGAAGCCGGCCGCCGCGCTGATGCGCGACGCAGTGGTCCGCGACGTGGACGGCGACACCCTGGTGCTGACCGTCAAGTCGCCGGTGCTCGCGCAGATGATGGGCAACCACACCTCGGTGCTGGCCGAGGCGCTGTACGAGGAGTTCGGCAGCCGCTGGCAGATCCGCTGCGAGGTGGCCGGCGAGCGGGGTGGCGCGTCGCTCGGTGGCCCGTCCCGTCCCGCCGCTCCGGCCCGCCCGGCCTCCCCGCCGCCGGCTGCCCCCGTCCACCAGGCCCCGGGCGGCGCCGGCCCGTCCGGCAACGGCACGGGCGGCGGCATGTCCGGCGCACCGAGTGGACCGAGCGGCCCGAGCGGTGCGGCCGACGGGCCCGATGGCGTGGCCGGTGGGCCTCGTGGTGGCGCGGGCGGCCAGGGCGGGGCGACCCGTCCGGCGTCCGGTGCGGGTGCGGCGCGGGGCGGCAACACGTCCGCCGACGACGCCGAGGACTGGCCCGAGGCGGCCCGGCCCGGCGGCGCGGCCGGCGGAGCCGAGGACTGGCCCGAACCGGCCCGCCCGGGTGGCGCGGCCGGGGGCGCCGACGACTGGCCGGAACCGGCCCGGCCGGGCGGCACGTCGGCCACCACGTCGACGGCCACCTCGGCGGCGGGCGCGGCGACGACCACCGCACCGACGGGCAGCGCGTTGGTGACCGCCGCGCCGGCCGTACCGAAGCCGGCCGGTCCCTCGGCGGCGCCGCAGCAGGCCGTGCCCGCCGGTCCCCCGGTGAGCAGCGCGATCGCGGCGGCGCGGGCGGCTGCGGCGGGACGCGGTCCGCGTCCGGCCCAGGCGGCCCGGAAGACCGCGGACGCCGACTGGGCCGGCGAGCCGCCGTACGACCCGGACTTCGACGGGCCGGTGCGCGGCGGCGGGGGACGCCCCGGCGGCGCCCAGCCGGCGAGCCCGACCTACGAGGGCTTCGACCCGGGCGACGAGCCGCTGGACGAGGTGCTCGACGAGCGGACCGCGCGGGAGTCCAGCGAGGAGCAGGCGGTACGGCTGCTGCGCGAGGCGTTCGGCGCCGAGAAGATCGACGAGGTGGACGCCCGGTAGGGCCACGGGCCGGGCAGGGAACGCCGAGCACCCCGGTGGGCTTCCCGGGACATCCGCGTCTCCCTCCGGTCGATCCCGTGATCTTCCGCCGGGACCCGCCGGACGGGGAAGCACCAGGCGGGGCGAGGCCGCTCACAGCGGATAGGCTGAGCGGCGGCCGAGCAGACGAGTGCGAGAAGGAGCCATCCGTGCGCCCAGGTGGACAGCCGAACATGCAGCAGATGCTGAAGCAGGCGCAGAAGATGCAGCAGCAGATCGCCAAGGCCCAGGCCGAGCTCGCCGATGCCGAGCTGACCGGCACCGCCGGGGGCGGCCTGGTGACCGCGACCGTCGCCGGCACCGGGGAGCTCAAGGCGATCAAGATCGACCCCAAGGCGGTCGACCCGGAGGATGTGGAGACCCTGGAGGACCTGGTCGTCGCGGCGATGCACAACGCCGCCGAGGCGGCCCGGGAGCTGACCGAGAAGAAGATGGGCCCGGTCACCGGCGGCATGGGCGGCCTCGGCCTGCCCGGTTTCTGAGCGGCAGATGTACGAGGGTGCCATCCAGGACCTGATCGACGAGCTGGGGCGGCTGCCGGGCGTCGGCCCGAAGAGCGCGCAGCGGATCGCCTTCCACGTCCTGTCGGCCGACCCGGCCGACGTCAACCGGCTGGCCGGCGCGCTGCGCAAGGTCAAGGAGTTGGTGCGGTTCTGCACCAGCTGTTACAACGTGGCCGAGTCCGACCAGTGCCGGATCTGCCGCGACCCGCGCCGCACCGACGAGGTGCTCTGCGTGGTCGAGGAGCCGAAGGACGTGGTCGCGATCGAGCGGACCGGTGAGTTCCGGGGCCGCTACCACGTGCTCGGCGGGGCGATCAACCCGCTGGAGGGCATCGGGCCCGACAACCTGCGCATCCGCGAGCTGATGACCCGCCTGGGCGGGGGTGCGGTGCGGGAGCTGATCCTGGCCACGGACCCGAACACCGAGGGCGAGGCCACCGCCACCTACCTGGCGTTGATGGTCAAGCCGATGGGCATCGCGGTGACCCGGCTGGCGAGCGGCCTGCCGGTCGGAGGCGACCTGGAGTACGCCGACGAGATCACCCTCGGGCGGGCCTTCGAGGGGCGCCGCGCCGTCTGATCCGCCGATCGTGGCCGGCACCGGATCCCGGTGCCGGCCATGGTCGTACCTGTCCGCGCGTCCACTGTGGGTTCTGACATGTGGACGAAGTAGCCCGTCGATCGATGTAACAAATTTGCATCGGTAAACCCGGACATTTCGCCCCTATGATGGCGGTCCGGCACGGCCTCGGGGGCGGGGCGCATCGGTTAAGACACGATCCGGTACCAACCGCTTCGACGAAGGTTTCCCGGCGGTCCGAACGAAGGCTAAGGTCACGGCCATCGGTGACCCCTGTCACCACGTTGTCCGTACCCCCAAGGAGAAGCACCATGCGTGCATCCAGGCCGAAGGTCGCTATCGCGGCCGTCGCGGTCGCGGCCCTCGCGGTAGCAGGCTGCGCCGAGAGCGACCGCGGTGACAGTTCCGGCGGTAGCAAGAAGGACACCCTCGTCTTCGGCGTCGCCGGAGACCCGAAGGTGCTCGACCCGAGCTTCGCCAGCGACGGTGAGTCGCTGCGCGTCGCACGCAGCATCTTCGAGACGCTGGTCACGCCGGAGGAGGGGGGCACGAAGATCACCCCCGGTCTGGCCGAGTCCTGGACTCCGGACGCCGCCGGCACGACGTGGACCTTCAAGCTGCGTTCCGGCGTGAAGTTCCACGACGGCACCGACTTCAACGCCGAGGCGGTCTGCAAGAACTTCGACCGCTGGTACAACGCCAAGGGCCTCATGCAGAGCCCCGACGTGACGGCGTACTGGCAGGACGTCATGGGCGGCTTCGCCAAGAACGAGGACGCGGAGCTGCCGCCGAGCCTCTTCAAGTCCTGCACCGTCAAGGACGCCACCACCGTGGACCTGGCCTTCACCCGGGTCTCCAGCAAGATCCCGGCCGCGCTGATGCTGCCGTCGTTCTCCATCCACAGCCCGACCGCGCTGGAGAAGTACGACGCCAGCAACGTGGGCGGCACCGCCGAGGACATCAAGTACCCGGCGTACGCGATGGAGCACCCCACCGGCACCGGTCCGTTCAAGTTCAAGTCCTGGGACGTCGCCAACAAGACGCTGACCCTGGAGCGCAACGAGGACTACGCCGGCGGCAAGGCCAAGCTGAAGACCCTCATCTTCAAGACCATCTCGGATGAGAACGCGCGCAAGCAGGCGCTGCGCTCCGGCGACATCCAGGGCTACGACCTGGTCGGCCCGGCCGACGTCGAGCCGCTGAAGGGTGAGGGCTTCAACGTCCTGACCCGCCCGGCGTTCAACGTGCTCTACCTGGCCATCAACCAGAAGGGCAACCCGAAGCTCGCCGACATCAAGGTCCGGCAGGCCATCGCGCACGCCCTGAACCGGCAGGCGCTGGTCGACTCGAAGCTGCCCCCGGGCGCCAAGGTCGCCGAGAACTTCATGCCGGACACGGTCGAGGGCTGGAACGGCGACGTCGTCAAGTACGACTACAACCCGGAGAAGGCCAAGCAGCTGCTGGCCGAGGCCGGCGCGACGAACCTGACCCTGAAGTTCCACTACCCGACCGAGGTCACCCGCCCCTACATGCCGAACCCGAAGGACATCTTCGAGCTGCTCTCGGCGGACCTCAAGGCGGTCGGCATCAACGTCCAGGCCATCCCGCTCAAGTGGAGCCCGGACTACCTCAACGCCACCACCTCCGGCAGCAAGCACGACATCCACTTCCTTGGCTGGACCGGTGACTACGGCGACGCCTACAACTTCATCGGCACCTTCTTCGACCGGCCGAAGGACGAGTGGGGCTTCACCAACAAGGCCCTGTTCGACCAGTTCAAGGACGCCGACACCACCGCCGACCAGGCGGCCCGGGTGGAGAAGTACAAGGCCCTGAACAAGGCCATCATGGAGTTCCTGCCCGGCGTCCCGGTGTCGCACTCGCCGCCGGCGATCGTGTTCGGCAAGGACGTGACCGGGGTCAAGGCCAGCCCGCTGACCGACGAGCGGCTTGAAACGGCCGAGTTCAAGTCCTGACCTGACGCAAGGACCGCGGGCGGGCGCTGTTTCGACAGCGTCCGCCCGCGACCCTCCGTACCCCTTTCGAGGCCACCGTGTTCCGGTTCATCGTCAGACGCCTGCTCCAGCTGATACCCACGCTGTTCGGGCTCTCCCTCCTGCTCTTCATCTGGCTCCGCCGACTGCCCGGCGGCCCCGAGACCGCCATCCTCGGCGAGCGCGGCACGCCCGAGATGCGTGCCGCGATCCGGCGCAACATGGGCCTCGACGAGCCGATCCTGGTGCAGTACGGCCGTTTCGTGCGGCGGCTGCTCCGCCTCGACCTCGGCACCTCGACCTCCACCAAGCGCGCGGTCACCACGGAGTTCCTGGAGCGTTTCCCGGGCACCGTCGAGCTGACCGTCATGGCGCTGGTGATCGCGATCGGGCTCGGCATCCCGCTCGGCTACCTGGCCGCCCGCCGTCGCGGCCGGCTGCTCGACCACGCCTCGGTCGGCGGCTCGCTGATCGGCATCTGCATCCCCGTGTTCTTCCTGGCCTACGTGCTGAAGGCGATCTTCTCGGAGAACCTCGGCTGGTTCCCGTCCAGCGGCCGGCAGGACCCGACGCTCGGCGCCACCCGGATCACCAACTTCTTCGTCCTCGACGGCCTGATGACCCGGGAGTGGGACGCCGCCGCCGACGCGATCTGGCACCTCGTGCTGCCGGGCGTCGCGCTGGCCAGCATCCCCCTGGCGATCATCGTCCGGATCACCCGGGCCAGCGTGCTCGAGGTGCTCAACGAGGACTTCGTCCGTACCGCCGAGGCGAAGGGCCTCACCGAGCGGACCGTCCGTCGGCGGCACGTGCTGCGCAACGCGATGCTGCCGGTGGTCACCTCGATCGGCCTGCTCACCGGTGGCCTGCTCTCCGGCGCGGTGCTGACCGAGACCGTCTTCGCCTTCAGCGGCATCGGAGCGTTCATCTACGACGCCATCGGCCAGCGGGACTACCCGGTGCTGATGGGCTTCATCATGATCATTGCGGTGGTGTACGTGCTGGTGAACCTCCTGGTCGACCTCTCCTACAGCCTGATCGACCCGAGGGTGAGGGTCCGGTGACGATCACCAGCGGCAAGAAGAAGGAAAAGATCGACCGGCTCTCCGAGCTGGCCGCCCGCGACGACGAGCGCGGCGTCAGCCTCTGGCAGGAGGCGTTCCGCCGGCTGCGGCGCAACCCCGCGGCGATCATCGGCGCGGTCATCCTGGTGCTCTTCGTCCTGGTCGCGGTGGTCGGGCCGTTCTTCGTCCCGTACGGGCCGACGGACGCGATCGGCATTCGCGAGGGCCTGGTCAAGTCGGGCCAGGGCCTGATCCCGGGGGCCTCCGGAGACCACTGGCTCGGCTTCGACCACCAGGGCCGCGACGTGTTCAGCCGGATGATCGTCGGCGCCCGGCAGACCCTGCTGGTCGGCGTGGTCTCCACGCTGATCGGTCTGGCGATCGGTGCCCTGATCGGTGGGGTCGCCGGCGCGGCCGCCGGCCTGGGCGGCCGGTGGGGGCGGGCGATCGACACCGCGCTCATGCGGATCATCGACATGATGCTGGCGCTGCCCAGCCTGCTGCTGGCCGTGAGCATCGCCGCGCTGCTCGGGGCGAGCCTGACCACCGTGATGATCGCGGTCGGCGTGGTGTCCGTGCCGGTCTTCGCCCGGCTGCTGCGCGGCTCGATGATCTCCCAGGCCAACAGCGACTACGTGCTGGCGGCCACCTCGCTGGGCGTGAAGAAGTCGAAGATCGCGATCACCCACGTGGTGCCGAACTCCCTCGCCCCGGTGATCGTGCAGGCCACCCTGACCCTGGCCACGGCGATCATCGAGGCCGCCGCGCTCTCCTTCCTCGGCCTGGGCAACCCCGACACGGCGGTGCCCGAGTGGGGCGTGATGCTCGCCGACGCGCAGCCGTACCTGGGCATCCGGCCGGGCCTGGCGGTCTATCCGGCGGTCGCGATCATCATCACCGCGCTCGGCTTCACCCTGCTCGGTGAGGCGATGCGCGAGGCCCTCGACCCGAAGCTGCGGAAGTAGGTCGGCATGTGTGAAGCGTTGCGAGCCCCGCGGTCGCGAACGGAAGGTCGATGATGGCACTGCTCGAAGTGGACGACCTCTCCGTCACCTTCGCCCGGCGCGGTCAGCGCACCGTGCACGCCGTCGACGGGGTCTCCTTCTCCGTCGACGCCGGCGAGGTGGTCGGCCTGGTGGGCGAGTCCGGCTGTGGCAAGAGCGTCACCTCGCTGGCGATCATGGGCCTGCTGCCCAAGCAGCCGGGCCTGCGCGTCGGCGGCAAGGCGGTCTTCGACGGCACCGACCTGCTCCAGCTCGACGACCGGTCCCGGCGGGACATCCGCGGCCGGGACGTTGCGATGATCTTCCAGGATCCGCTCTCCTCCCTGAACCCGGTCATCCCGATCGGGTTGCAGGTCACCGAGGTGCTCGCGCGGCACCGGGGGATGCGGGGCGCGGCGGCCGAGAAGGAAGCGGCGGCGCTGCTGGACCGGGTCGGCATCCCCGACCCGAAGCGGCGGTTGAAGGAGTACCCGCACCAGCTCTCCGGCGGCATGCGGCAGCGCGCCCTCATCGCGATGGCGGTGGCCTGCAAGCCCCGGCTGCTGATCGCCGACGAGCCGACCACGGCGCTGGACGTCACCATCCAGGCGCAGATCCTGGAGTTGCTCAAGGAGTTGGTCCGCGACTCCGGCACCGCGCTCGTCATGATCACGCACGACCTGGGCGTGGTGGCCGGCATGTGCGACACCATCAACGTGCTCTACGCCGGCCGGGTGGTGGAGACGGCCCGGCGTCGTCCGCTGTTCCGCGAGCCGCGGCACCCGTACACGGTGGGGCTGCTCGGCTCGGTGCCCCGCCTGGACGCGGGGCGCGGCGAGCGGCTGAACCCGATCCCCGGCTCGGTCCGCGACCTGCTGCCCTGGCCGGACGGCTGCGCCTTCGCGCCGCGCTGCGCCCGGCGGGTCGACGAGTGCGTGGGGGAGCCGCCGACGCTGGTGCTCGCGCACGACGGGCGCAGCTACCGCTGCGTGAACCCGGCGCCGCTGCCCGGCACCGTGCCCCCGCCGGCCGCCACGGCGCCGGCGGCCGACGCCCCGGCACCGGCACCCGACGCCGGCGCACCGGCGGACGCACCGGCGGCGGAGGCGACCGCGGGCCCGGTGCCCGCCCCGCGCGAGGAGGAGAAGCCGTGACCGAGAGCGACATCCTCGTCGAGGTCCGCGACCTGAAGGTGCACTTCCCGATCCGGCGGGGGGTGATCCTCGACCGGACGGTCGGGCACGTGAAGGCGGTCGACGGGGTCGACCTGCGCATCGCGCGCGGCAAGACGTACGGCCTGGTGGGCGAGTCCGGGTGCGGCAAGTCGACGCTCGGCCGGGCGCTGCTCCAGCTCACCCCGCCCACCGGCGGCGAGGTCGCCTTCGACGGCGTCGAGCTGACGAAGCTGCCGGCGGGCAAGCTGCGGTCGATGCGCCGCCGGATGCAGATGATCTTCCAGGACCCGATGTCGAGCCTGGACCCCCGGCAGAACGTCGAGTCGATCCTCACCGAGGGGTTGCAGACCCACGGCATCGGCGGCAACCGCGACGAGCGGCGGCGGATCATCAGCGAGACGCTGGACAAGGTCGGCCTGCCCCGCTGGGCGCTCTCCCGCTACCCGCACGAGTTCTCGGGCGGACAGCGGCAGCGCATCGGCATCGCCCGGGCGCTGGTGCTCGGGCCCGACCTGATCGTCGCCGACGAGCCGGTCTCCGCGCTCGACGTGTCGATCCAGGCCCAGGTGGTGAACCTGCTCGACGAGCTCCAGGACAGCCTCGGCCTGACCTACCTGGTGATCGCGCACGACCTCGCCGTGGTGCGGCACATCTCCGACACGGTCGGCGTGATGTACCTCGGCGCGCTGGTCGAGGAGGCGCCGAGCGACCGGCTCTACACGGAGCCGCTGCACCCCTACACGCGGGCGCTGATGTCGGCGGTGCCGGTGCCGGACCCGGACGTGGAGGACCGGCGGGAGCGCATCCTGCTCGCCGGCGACCTGCCCTCGCCGGCCAACCCGCCGGCGGGCTGCCGGTTCCACACCCGCTGCCCGTGGGCGCAGCCGACCCGCTGCGCCGACGAGCGGCCGGTGCTGCGGGAGATCGGCGGAAGCCGGGTCGCCTGCCACTTCGCGGAGCGGATCGCCAGCGGCGAGCTGCGCCCGCACAAGGTCAGCGTGCAGCTCACCCGGCCGGTGGGCGAGGGCGAGGAGCCGCACACCGTCTCCGCCCCCAGCGAGCCCGGCTCGTACGTCTGACCCGCGCCACGGACGCGGTCCCGCGAGCGGGGCCGCGTCCGTGCGGTCAGCCCTCGGGGCGGTTCAGCAGGGCGACGGCGATGCCGTGCACCGCGTCGAGCCCGGCCGGATCGGCCAGCGCTACCCTGCCGCCGGTCACCGCGTACCACTCGTCGGTGTCCTTGTACTGCACCGACAGCGTGACCTGGCCGTCGGCGTAGCCGGTGCGCAGGGTCAGCTCGCCGGTGACCACGCCGACCTCGTCGGTCATCACCCCGCCCGGGCCGGCCACGAGGTCGGCGGTGCGTTCCTGGGCGGCGGCCGACGCGCCGCCGGCGTCGGCGGCCATGCCCGCCCCCGGCACCACGGTCTGCGTGGCGGCCGTCCCGTCCGCCGTCATGCCGGCCGTGGTCGGCCCCGCCGGCGCGCTACCGGCGGCCGCCGCCGCGTCCTCCCCGCCGGAGTCCGGCATCTGCTCGGGGGCGGGGGTCGCCCCGGCCCCGGTCACGGCTTGTTCGCCCATGTGCAGCCCTCCAACATGTCGGTCAGGGCGGCCTTCTCGGCGTTGGTCACCGTGAGCCGCCAGTGGTGCTTGACCGTCACCCAGTTCTCGGCGTACTGGCACCAGAACGACCGGTTCGCCGGTTTCCACTGGGACGGGTCCTGATCACCCTTTGCCCGGTTGGAGTTCTTGGAAACCGCGATGAGCTGGGGTCGGTCCATGTCGTTGGCGAAGTCGCCGCGCTTGGCGTCGTCCCACTCGTCGGCGCCGGAGCGCCACGCGTTCGCCAGCGGCACCATGTGGTCGATGTCCACGTCGGACGGATCGGTCAGGGCGCGGTCGTCGTACACGCTCTCCCACCGGCCGCCGACCACGTTGCAGCCGGAGAGCTCGATGTCCTCCCCGTCGCGCTTCAGCACGCTGTCCCGCACGTCGCAGTTCTTGCCGGTGTCCCGCCAGTGCGGGAAACGCTCCCGGCTGTAGCCCTTCATCGACCCCGCGCCGGCGACGCTGAGCTGGGCCAGCTTCTGCGCGGCGTTGCCGCCGCTGCTGCTCGGCGGGGCGTCCGGCTCGTCGACGGGGACGCAGCCGGCCGCGCCGAGCGCCAGCGCCGCGGCCAGCGCGGCCGCCACCGCGACGCGCGGTCCTGATCTGGTACGCACAGACGACACCTCTCCAGCTTGCGGGCTCCCGGCGATCCCGCACAGTACCCGGGCATGGTTTCGGCGTTTCGTGGCGTCTCTCATATGGTGCGGGGAAGATTGGACGCCATGACCGACTCCACGCCCGCGCTCCGGCTGGGCACCGCCCACGGTCGGGGCACCCTGGTCGCCGCCGTCCTCGCCTCCGGCATGGTCTTCCTGGACAGCACGGTGGTCAATGTGGCGCTGCCCCGGCTCGGCGCGGAATTAGAGGCCACCGTCGCCGGTCTCCAGTGGACGGTCAACGGGTACCTGCTGATGCTCGCCGCCTTCGTCCTGCTTGGCGGCGCGCTCGGCGACCGCTTCGGGCGGCGGCGGGTCTTCCTGCTCGGGGTGGTCTGGTTCACCGCCGCCTCGCTGCTCTGCGGCCTGGCGCAGGGCACGGAGTGGCTGATCGCGGCCCGCTTCCTCCAGGGCGCCGGCGGCGCGCTGCTGACCCCGGGCTCGCTGTCGGTGCTCCAGGCCAGCTTCCACCCCGACGACCGGGGGCGGGCGATCGGCGCCTGGTCGGGGCTGTCCGGCGTCTCCACCGCGCTCGGCCCGTTCATCGGCGGCTGGCTGATCGACGCGCTCTCCTGGCGGTGGATCTTCTTCCTCAACCTGCCGCTGGCCGTGCTGGTGGTGCTCGCCGCGCTGCGCTGGGTGCCGGAGAGCCGGGACGAGGCCACCTCCCGCACCCGGGCGGCCGGCCGGCGCCGCCGCTTCGACGTGGCCGGCGCGCTGCTCGGCGCGCTCGCCCTGGCCGGCGTCACGTACGCGCTGATCGACGCCCCGGCGCGCGGCTTCGACTCGGCGCCGGTGCTGGTCGCGGCGCTGCTCGGGGTGGCCGGCGCGGTGGCCTTCGTGCTCGTCGAGCGGCGCCGGGGCGACACCGCGATGCTGCCCACCGGGCTGTTCGGCAGCCAGCTCTTCTCCGTGCTGAACGTCTTCACCGTGCTGGTCTACGCGGCGCTCGGCGGCTTCACCTTCTTCCTCGCCGTCTACCTGCAGAACGTGGTCGGCTGGTCGGCGCTGCTCACCGGGGTCGCGTTGCTGCCGATGACGGTGCTGCTGCTGGTCGGCTCGGCGCGGGCCGGCGCGCTGTCGGCGCGGATCGGGCCACGGCTGCCGCTGACCGTCGGGCCGGTGGTCGCCGCCGCCGGGCTGGTGCTGCTGCGGGGCGTCGACCCCGACGCGTCGTACTGGCGGGACGTGCTGCCCGGGGTGGTGCTCTTCGGGGTCGGGCTGACCCTGGTGGTGGCGCCGCTGACCGCGTCGGTGCTGGCGGCGGTCGACGACCGGTTCGCCGGCGTGGCGAGCGGCTTCAACAACGCGGCGTCCCGGGCCGGCGGCCTGCTCGCGGTGGCGGCGCTCCCGCTGCTGGTCGGGCTCTCCGGCACCGGCTACGAGCAGGCGGGCGAGCTGACCGGCGCCTACCGGGACGCGATGCTCTGGTGTGCCGGCCTGCTGCTGGCCGGCGCGGCGTTGGCCGCCCTGCTCATCCACCGCCCGCCCCGCGAAGGCGGTACGGTCGCCGCGTGACGGATCAGGACAAGGCGTCGCCGCGCCTGCGCTACCGCCTGCTCACCGGGCCGGACGACGCCGACTTCTGCCGGCGTGTCAGCGAGGCGCTCGCCGACGGGTACCGGCTGCACGGCTCGCCCGCGATGACCTTCGACGGTGAGCGGGTCGTGGTCGCCCAGGCGGTGGTGCTCGCGGACGGTTGGGCGGCCGACATCACTCCCGTCTGACCACGGCAGCGCCGACGGCGCGACCCGCCGGGCGTACGACGCCTGCGGCGGCTCGGGCGCGTGGGCGACGTGCGGAAGGGCCCCCTGCGATCGCCAGGCGTTGGCAGGGGGCCCTTCCTCGCGCGTCAGGCGCGGGCGCGGTTGACGGCGCTCGTCACGGCCTTGATCGAGGCGGTGACGATGTTGGCGTCGGTGCCCACGCCCCAGACCGTACGACCGTCGACCTCGCACTCCACGTACGCGGCGGCCTGCGCGTCCCCGCCGGAGGAGAGCGCGTGCTCGTGGTAGTCGAGCACCCGCACCGCCACGCCCACCGACTGGAGCGCGTTGACGTACGCGTCGATCGGGCCGTTGCCGACCGCGGTCAGCGAGTGGGCCTCGCCGCCCAGGCCGACGCGGGCCTCGATCTCGACCTTGCCCTCGGGGGTGCCGATGGCGTAGCCGTCCAGGGTGAGCGCCGGGTCGACCTGGTGGTCGAGCAGGTAGTGCCCGGCGAAGATTTCCCACATCGTGCCCGGGTCGACCTCGCCGCCGTCGTGGTCGGTGACCTGCTGGACCACGCCGGAGAACTCGATCTGGAGCCGGCGCGGCAGGTCGAGCTGGTGCTCGCTCTTCATGATGTACGCGACGCCGCCCTTGCCGGACTGCGAGTTGACCCGGATGACCGCCTCGTAGGTGCGGCCCAGGTCCTTCGGGTCGATCGGCAGGTAGGGCACCGCCCAGGTGAAGTTGTCGACGGGCACCCCGGCCGCCGCCGCGTCCGCCGTCAGGGCGTCGAAGCCCTTCTTGATCGCGTCCTGGTGGGAGCCGGAGAAGGCGGTGTAGACCAGGTCACCCGCGTACGGGTGGCGCTCGTGCACCGGGAGCTGGTTGCAGTACTCGACGGCCCGCTTCACCTCGTCGATGTTCGAGAAGTCGATCATCGGGTCGATGCCCTGGGAGAACAGGTTCAGGCCCAGCGTCACCAGGTCGACGTTGCCGGTGCGCTCGCCGTTGCCGAACAGGCAGCCCTCGACCCGGTCCGCGCCGGCCAGCAGGCCCAGCTCGGCGGCGGCCACGCCGGTGCCCCGGTCGTTGTGCGGGTGCAGGCTCAGCACCAGGCTGTCCCGCCGGGGCAGGTGCCGGTGCATCCACTCGATCGAGTCGGCGTAGACGTTCGGCATCGCCATCTCGACGGTGGCGGGCAGGTTGACGATCAGCTTCCGGTCCGGCGTCGGGTCGACCACCTCGATGACCTTGGCGCAGACCTCCAGCGCGTACTCCAGCTCCGTGCCGGTGTACGACTCCGGCGAGTACTCGTAGTGGACGTCGGTGTCCGGGGTGTGGATCTCCGCGTACTTCTGGCAGAGCCGCGCGCCCTGGGTGGCGATGTCCGCGATGCCGTCGCGGTCCAGCCCGAAGACCACCCGGCGCTGGAGCGTGGAGGTCGAGTTGTAGAAGTGCACGATCGCGCGCCGCGCGCCGCGCAGCGACTCGAAGGTGCGGTCGATCAGGTGCTCCCGGCACTGGGTGAGCACCTGGATCGTGACGTCGGAGGGGATCAGATCCTGCTCGATCAGCTGCCGGACGAAGTCGTAGTCGGTCTGGCTGGCCGAGGGGAAGCCGACCTCGATCTCCTTGTAGCCCATCTGCACCAGGAGCTGGAACATCCGCCGCTTGCGCTCCGGCGACATCGGGTCGATGAGCGCCTGGTTGCCGTCGCGCAGGTCCACCGCGCACCAGCGCGGCGCGGTCTCGACGTGCCGGGTCGGCCAGGTGCGGTCCGGCAGGTCGATGCGGAACTGCTGCTGGTAGGGCTCGTAGCGGTGGTACGGCATCCCGCTGGGGCGCTGCCGGGCGATCGGATCGGTCTCCGCGTCGGTGACGGGTTGAGCCATGACGAAGTGCTCCCCTTGAAACATGTGGCGTCAGCAATCGGAAGGTGTCGGCCAGGTGCCGGGGCGACGGTGCCCGGGCGGTGCCGATGGGAAGTTCGGATGTGCTGGACGGCGCGGTTCGACTCCGCGACGAGGTGCCGGCCTTCAGGCCTCGTCGCGGCGACCAAGGAGGAGGTACGCCTGCCACATGACCAGGTAACCCTACGTGGTGGGACGAGTCGCGGGAAGGACGGTCCGGACTATGAGACGCACTTCGCATCTCCGCTGGTCAGCAGGATCTCGGCCAGGGGGAGGCGGCGGCGCAGGCCGGTTTCCGACCCGAGCAGGTCGGCGGGCAGGCTGAGCGGGTCGCCGAGCTGCCCGACGGCCACCACCACGTGCGGCCGTACGCCGTCCGGCAGGTCGAGGTCGGCGGCCAGGC
This sequence comes from Micromonospora sp. NPDC047620, assembly GCF_043205005.1. Lineage (NCBI taxonomy): Bacteria > Bacillati > Actinomycetota > Actinomycetes > Micromonosporales > Micromonosporaceae > Micromonospora > Micromonospora sp. NPDC047620. Next base: position 65,559 of record NZ_JBIDDG010000016.1, read on the forward strand.
CGGCGCGGTCCAGGCCGCGCAGTTGGCGCACGTGCAGGCCGAGCGCCGTGGCCTGCACGGTGAGGTGGGCGATGGCCTGCCCCAGGTCGTAGAGGTGTCCGGCGGCCCCGGTCAGGTGGGTGCCCAGCAGCAGGGCGGAGGCGCGCTGGGCCCACCGCTGGTCCGGCTCCGGCAGGTTCACCAGGATCCGCTTGAACGTCTCGTCGTCGCGGTGCCCGAGGACGAACCGCCACGGCTGGACGTTGCCGGCCGAGGGCGCCCAGCGGGCCGCCTCGAGCAGCGTCGACGCGTGGTCGGCGGCCAGCTCCGCCGTCGGGTCGAAGGCGCGGGGGCTCCAGCGGAACGCGAGCAGCGGGGTGAGGTCGACCATGCGACGAGTGTCCCGTACGGGCGGTTCGACAACTAAGGGCGGTATGTCCGAATGTGGCGAAAAGCACCCGTAACGTGCGGCTGGGTCAGAGCGTTCCCGCGCTCGGGCTGTCGGCCGGCTCCGGCGCCGCCGTGCCGAGCGGCTCGCCGTCTACCACGGGACCGGCGAGCTGCACGGTCGCCGGGGCCGGCCCGGGCGACCCGGCCAGGGTGAGGGTGCCGAACGCCGTGCGCACCGCGGTGGGCGTGCCGTCAGGGCCGTAGCAGTAGATGCCCACGTCCAGCGGGGCGTTGATCGAGGCCGAGGTGGTCTCCACCGAGTAGCAGGTGCCCGACGCCCCGGGCAGGGGCTGGGCGGGTGACACGGCGAGCGGGGCGCGCCGGTCGGTCAGCACGTCCAGCCAGTCGGTGAACGGGTGCTGCACCCGGGGGTCCAGCCGGCGGGGCACCGCGTCGTCCGGGTCGCCGAGGCGTACGCAGCTCGCCGGCTCGGGCCGGGCTGCCGACGGCAGGGCGCACTGGAACAGCCCGTCGGCGGTGGCGGCGAGCGAGACGTCCGCGGTGCCGCCGAGCGCGCCACCCGGGATGTCGACCCGCCAGGTGCCGTCGTTCGCGCTGGTCACCATGATCGTGCGGTCCGGGGCGTCCGGGCTGCGCAGCGTGTAGCCGGCGACCAGGTGCCGGTCCTGCGCCGCCGCGGCCAGCGCGGCCAGCGCGTCGCGCGCCGCGTCCATCCCCGCCGGGACGGGCGTCGAGGTGGCGGGTGGTGGCGGGACCGGCTCGTCGGCGGTGCAGGCGACGAGGAGCGCCGGCAGGGCGAGCGCCAGCGGGCCGGCGAGGCGTCGGGCCGGCCGCGCCGGCGTGCGGAGGCCGGCGACGGGGGCGCGGACCTCCTCGGCGGCGGCCTTCCCGGCCCGGGCGGACTGACGATCGCGCCCGCGGGGGCCGGCCGGAGTCAGGTGGGCGTGCACCGGGTCATTCTGCGGCCCGGGAACGGCGCACGGGGACCCCTGCCGCCCCGTCCGCCCGGCGTGTCGCGCGCCACGCCCCCCGCGTCGGCCGGGCCGGATCGTGGGATCACCTGACCCGACCGAGCCGGTCGACCGATACCCTGAAGGCGTCTGACACGCGCCGCCGGCCCCGACCGGCGGCGTCGGCACGCTCAGGGTCGTCGCTGGGAGGGAGCGCACTGTCGTGGCACTCGTGGTGCAGAAGTACGGCGGGTCCTCCGTCGCCAACGCCGAGCGGATCAAGCGCGTGGCCGAGCGCATCGTCGCCGCGCGCAAGGCCGGCGACGACGTCGTGGTGGTGGTCTCCGCCATGGGGGACACCACCGACGAGCTGCTCGACCTGGCCAACCAGGTCAGCCCGCTGCCGCCGGGCCGCGAGCTGGACATGCTGCTCACGGCCGGGGAGCGGATCTCCATGGCGCTGCTCGCCATGGCCATCCACAACCTGGGGTACGAGGCCCGCTCGTTCACCGGTTCGCAGGCCGGCGTGATCACCACGTCCGTGCACGGCCGGGCGCGGATCATCGACGTCACGCCGGGCCGGCTCAAGGGCGCGCTCGACGAGGGCGCGGTGGTGATCGTGGCCGGCTTCCAGGGCGTCTCCCAGGACACCAAGGACGTCACGACGCTGGGCCGGGGCGGTTCCGACACCACCGCCGTGGCGCTGGCCGCCGCCCTGCACGCGGACGTCTGCGAGATCTACACCGACGTCGACGGCGTCTTCAGCGCCGACCCGCGGATCGTCCCCGACGCGCGGCACATCAAGCAGATCACCTACGAGGAGATGCTGGAGCTGGCCGCCTGCGGCGCCAAGGTCCTGCACCTGCGCAGCGTGGAGTACGCCCGCCGGGCGGGCTTGCCGATCCACGTCCGTTCGTCATACTCGACCAACACCGGCACGATGGTCACCGGATCGATGGAGGACCTTCCTGTGGAGCAAGCACTGATCACCGGGGTCGCCCACGACCGCAGCGAAGCCAAGATCACGATCGTGGGGGTGCCCGACGAGCCGGGCGCCGCCGCGCGGATCTTCGACACCGTGGCCGGTGCCGAGATCAACATCGACATGATCGTGCAGAACGTCTCCACCGAGGGCACCGGGCGCACGGACATCTCCTTCACCCTGCCGAAGACCGACGGCCCGACGGCCATGGCCGCGCTCAGCAAGATCCAGGAGTCGGTCAAGTTCAAGGGCCTGCTCTACGACGACCACGTCGGCAAGGTGTCGCTGATCGGGGCGGGCATGCGCTCGCACCCCGGCGTCGCGGCCGGCTTCTTCGCCGCCCTGGGCGCGGCCGGCGTGAACATCGAGATGATCTCCACCTCGGAGATCCGGGTCTCCGTGGTCTGCCGCGACACCGACCTGGACGCCGCCGTGCGCGCCATCCACGAGGCGTTCGACCTCGGCGGCGACACCGAAGCCGTCGTCTACGCGGGGACGGGACGGTAGCCCCCGTGTCGTCGCTGCCCACCCTGGCCGTGGTCGGAGCGACCGGTGCCGTCGGCACCGTGATGTGCGAGCTGCTCACCGGGCGGAAGAACGTCTGGGGAGAGATCCGGCTGCTCGCCTCCGAGCGCTCGGCCGGGCGGCGGGTGCGCTGCCGGGGCGAGGAGCTGACCGTCCGGGCGCTGACCCCGGAGGCGTTCGACGGCGTCGACGTGGCGATGTTCGACGTGCCGGACGACGTCTCCGCGCGGTGGGCCCCGGTCGCGGTGGGCCGGGGTGCCGTCGCGGTGGACAACTCCGGCGCCTTCCGGATGGACCGCGACGTCCCGTTGGTGGTGCCGGAGATCAACCCCGAGCAGGTGCGCAACCGGCCGAAGGGGATCATCGCCAACGCCAACTGCACCACCCTCGCGATGATCGTCGCGGTCGCCCCGCTGCACCGCGAGTACGGGCTGCGCGAGCTGGTGCTCGCCTCCTACCAGGCGGTCTCCGGCGCCGGTCAGGCCGGCGTGGACACCCTGCACACCCAGCTCACCAAGATCGCCGGTGACCGGGCCCTCGGCTCCCGCCCCGGCGACGTACGCCAGGCGGTCGGCGACGAGCTGGGCCCGTTCCCGGCGCCGCTGGCGCTCAACGTGGTGCCCTGGGCGGGCTCGCTGGCCGAGGCGGGCTGGTCGTCCGAGGAGATGAAGCTGCGCAACGAGTCGCGCAAGATCCTCGGGCTGCCGGACCTCAAGGTCTCGGCCACCTGCGTACGGGTGCCGGTGGTGACCGGCCACTCCGTCGCGGTGCACGCGGTCTTCGCCACCGAGGTGGACGCCGAGGGCGCCCGCGAGGTGCTGCGCAACGCCCCCGGGGTGATCCTGGTCGACGACCCGGGCGACGGCGAGTTCCCGATGCCGATCGACGCGGTCGGCACCGACCCGTCCTGGGTGGGCCGGATCCGCCGCGCCGTCGACGACCCGCGCGCCCTCGACTTCTTCGTCACCGGCGACAACCTGCGCAAGGGTGCCGCCCTCAACACGGCCCAGATCGCCGAACTCCTCGCCAAGGAACTAACCCCCCGCTGACGGGTGCGGTCAGGCGGCGGCCAGGCGGACGCCGTCGCGGCCGTGCCGCTTCACCGCGTAGAGCGCCTGGTCGGCGCGGCGCAGGGTGAGTTCGGGGGACTCGCCGGGGCGGGGCAGGGCCACCCCCACGCTGATCGTACGGCCGATCTGCCGCGCCGCCTCGGTGAGGCGCTCGGCGATCCGGACGGCCTCGTCGGGGCGGTTCACCTCGATCACCGCCACGAACTCGTCGCCACCGATCCGGTACAGCTCGTCGCCGTGCCGCAGCGCCCCCTCCAGGGCCCGGGCCAGCCGGACCAGCACCCGGTCACCGGCCTGGTGGCCGTACGTGTCGTTGACGCTCTTGAAGCCGTCCACGTCGATCGCCAGCAGGGCCGTACGACCGGGGGTGGCCACGGCGATGCGTCGGCCGAACGGGCCGGTGTGGCGCAGCCCGGTCAGCGGGTCGGAGTTGGCCTGCTCACGCAGCCGGGCGACGGTGCGCAGCCGGTCCAGGCAGCTCCATGCCTGGCCGGCGAGCAGCTCCAGCAGGTTGACGGTGGTCGGGTCGGGGCGCAGCAGCCGCTCGTCGGCGACCAGCAGCACCCCGCCGTCGCCGGGTGGGCCGACCGGCACCGCGACCAGGGTGCGCACCCCGGCCCGGGACAGCGGCCGGTGGTCGGGGACCGGCGGGTGCCCCGCCTCGCCGAGCGTGTACCCCACTCCGTGGTGGTGGGCGTGGCTGACCATCCGGCCCAGCGCGGCGGGGCCCGCCTCGGCCAGCTCCGCCCGGATCCGGGACTCGAACTCGCCGGGGGTGGCGGTGGGCGCGCCCAGCCGGGGCCCCTCCGGCCCGGCGAGCACCAGCACGGCGGCGGAGAGGGCGGAGACGTCCCGGGCCGCGGCGATCGCGGCGGCAAACAGGTCCCACTCCGTCGACGCGGAGGTCAGCGCGGTGGCGTGCCGGAGCAGCTTCTCGCTGCGGCTCTCCGCGGGCGGCCCGCCGAGCGCCACGATCCGGGCGCCGAGCCGGGCGGCCAGCCGCTCGGCGGTCTTCCCCCACCGGGCCAGGTCGGCCGGCCCGCGCCACTGGAGGTCCAGCACGCCGATCGGCCGCCCCGCCGGGTCCAGCACCGGTACGCAGACCTCGGCGGTGACGTCGGGGCGTACCGGGATGTAGTCGGGGTCGTCGGCGACGTCGGGCACGACGGCGGTCTCACCGGAGGCGTACACCCGCCCGACGATCCCGGTCTTCGGCGGCACGGTCGAGAAGACCTGCCAGGAGCCGGTCGCCGCGACGCAGCGGAGCCGGTCGTGCACCTGGAGCAGGACGGAGATGGTGGCCGGCGCGTACCGGGCGAGCGCGGTGACGGTCCACTGGCACGCCTCCAGGGCGGTCGACGCCATGGGGAGGCGGACCGTCACGTCACGGATGACTCGCTCGTGATCCACTGGGCACGTCGTTCCAGGTTGGGAGGGGTGCGGGCCGGCGGGCGGGCCCGCACCAAGGGTACTCAGCGAGGCGCCGTGCCACCCGGAAGCAAGATCGTCCACAGCCTTCGTACACATGTGCTATCCACAGCCTGTGGACACGGCCTGTGGGTTCGGGCGGGCCGCGCGGCGGGGCTCGCGGCGATAGCGTGAGGGTCCCGGTCGAGTGGAGGCACGGATGCTCATCGCCCAGCTCAGTGATCCGCACGTGACCACCGGCGTGCTCGCCGCCGAACCGGCCGTCGGCCTGCACCGTGCCCTCGGCCGGGTGTTGGCGCTGAACCCCCGGCCGGAGTGCGTGGTCATCACCGGCGACCTCGTCGACCACGGCCGCCCCGACGAGTACGCCGCGCTGCGCGAGATCATCGGCCGGTTCCCGCTGCCGGTGCACCTGGTCGCCGGCAACCACGACGACCGGGAGTCGCTCCTCGACACCTTCGGCGGCACGCCGTGGCTCGGTGGCGGTTTCTCGGCCTACTACCACGTCGACCACCCCGAGGCGACGATCGTGGTGCTGGATTCGCTGATGCCGGCCGGCGACGGCGCCGGCTGCCTCGGCGAGGACCAACTCGGCTGGCTGGACGGGGTGCTGGCCGGCCGGCCGGAGGTGCCGGCCGTGGTCTGCCTGCACCACCCGCCGGCGCCGGTCGGCATCCCCGTCGTCGACGACATCCGGCTGACCGACGGGGACGCGCTGGCCGAGGTGATCGCCCGGCACCCGCACGTCGCCCGGGTGGTCGCCGGGAACGTCCACCGCCCGGTCACGGTGACCTTCGCCGGCACGGTGCTCACCACCGCGCCGAGCACCTGGCGGCAGAGCACGCTCACCATGAGCGCCGACGAGCAGATCGGCTGGGTCACCGAGCCGACCGGCTTCCTGCTGCACCGGGTCGCCGCGGGCGGCTGCGTCACCCACCTGGTGCAGGTCAGCCACGCCGCCGGCAAGACCTGCGGATTCTGACCCGGGCGCTGACGCCGGGCACCGGGCTGACCGGCGCACCGTCTCTCCTGCGGGCCCGGACAACCGGGAGGACCAGGACGCTCGGGGCTGGTCAGGCCGCCGTCGTCGTGCGGGTGCCGTCGTCGCCGGACCGGGCCGGTTCGTCGGACGCCCGGCGCGGAGAGGCGCGGCGGAACCGGGCCCAACGGGCGCGGACCATCTCGTGGAGACGGTTGGACCACGCGCCGAGCAGCAGCAGGAGCATGGCCGCCCCGACGGCCCAGGCCAGCTTGTCGGCGGTCGTGCGGATGCCGGGGAGCGTGACCGCCAGGGCGAGGGTGGACACCCCCGGGAAGATCACCCCCATGGCGAGCGCCTGCGCCACGTGCCCGTCGTGCTTGCGCCGCCAGTAGAAGACCTCCCAGCCGAAGAGGCTGGGCTCGCCGGTGTAGCGCGCGATGGCGGGGCGCAACACCTGCTCGAGGTACTGACCGGCGATGCGGATGTCCCGGTACTGGGAGACGACGCTCAGCCCCAGGGCGGTGCTGAGCACCGGCAGGAGCAGGAACATCCGGAGGTCTGCCTTCTCCGAGAGGACGAAGCCGGCGACCGCCGCGACCGCGGTCAGGTTCGCCCCGACGAGCGCCTGGTTGTGGTTGGCCTTGCGCTCGATCGTCGTCCGGATCGCCGCCGCGTCCGCCAGGGCCGCCTCGAGGGCCCGGTCCTTCTGCTCCTCCGACACCCTGCCTCCTCCGGCGCTCACCCACTCCGGTGTATCAGCGGCCGTCAATAGCGCCCGGCGTGCCGCTGCCGCCGGTGAGGCGGATGGGCGTCAGCCGAGGAGGACATCGCGCAGCACTGGGGCGAGCGCCTCGGCCGGCACCTCGTGGTAGCCGCCGTCGAGACTGACGTGGCGGGCACCCGGAATCGCCTCGGCCGCCGCACGGGCGCCGTCGCGCAACCACTGCGGGCTGCCCGTGCTGTCCACCACCACGGTGGGGACGGTGATCGTGGCCAGGCGGTCGACCGGCGGCACGCCGCCGGCGCTGATCAGCGTGTCGTACGGGAGGGTGTGCGCCAGCGACTCCAGGTAGGGCCACACCGGCTCGCCGCGCATCCCGGCCACCGCCTCGGCCGGCAGCCCCACCGCGTGCAGCATGAACGCCTCGACCGCACCGGCCCGGTCGCCGGCGGCGATCAGCGCGGCCGTCCGGGCCGAGACGTCCGGCCGGGGGCCGGCCTGCGGGTCGACCTGGAACGGCGGCTCGAACAGGGCGAGCCCGCCGACCGGCAGCCCGTGCGCCGTGGCGAGCGCGGCGAGGATCGCGCCGGACGAGACGCCGTAGAGGTGCGCCGTGTCGCCGACCGCAGCGACCAGCGCCGCGATGTCCTCGATCTCCCGGTCGACCGCGTAGGGCGCGGTGTCGCCGCTGTCGCCCCGACCGCGCCGGTCGTAGCCGACGACGGTGAAGTCCGGCGCGAGCGCCCCGGCCAGCGCCCGGGTGGTCGACCGGTCGTTGAAGGCACCGCCGACCAGGATGATCGGTGGCCCGTCGCCCGCGCGCTCGTACGCGATCCGGGTGCCGTCGGCCGACCGCACCGTCTCCACTGCCAGGCCCCCGCTCATCCGATCATCCTTCCCGTCGTACGCCGTCCGTCCGGTCCTTTCTAGACCAGCCCACCGACAACCGCGACGACCGGCCAGCGCCGGCCGGGCATGTCGGAAACGCTCGTCCAGACGTTCCCCGATCGGAGACATATTCCCAGGTCTGCGGGGCCCGCCCCGGTCGACCGGCGGCGGCCGGCGATGAGAGGCCGTCCCCGACGCGGCGGCGGTCCCCCCCCGCCGCCACCGCACCACCGCGGAGGTCCCCGCCGCCTGAGTCGGCGTACGCACCCGACGGGCCCCGGAGCAGCTGCTCCGGGGGCCCGTCTCCGCTTGCGCCCCGGGGTCGGTCAGACGTGGGCGGGGGCCGGCTCGGCGGCCGGCGGGGCAGCTGGCACGCGGCCGTCCTGGACCGCCGTGAGCAGCGGGCGCAGGGAGAGCGCGAGCAGCGAGGCCACCAGGCAGCCGCCGACCACCACCGCGACCCAGATCCGGCCGTCGGCCGCCCCGATCAGGGGACCCGCCGTCACCGGGCCGATCACCCCGCTGATGCCGAAGATCATCGAACTCATGGCGTTGTAGCGTCCGCGCAGCTCGTCCGTGGCGAGCGCGTTGGTCAGCGCGGGCATCACCGGCGACAACAGCGTCTCGCCGAAGCCGAAGATGGCCGAGCAGGCCACCACGCCGAGGGCGGCGACCAGCGCGTTGCCCGGACCGACCTGGCCGGCGGCGCCGAGGACCAGCCAGGCGGTCGCGAAGACCGCGCCCACCACGGCCAGCCCGCCCGTCCGGCTGCGCCCCTCCATCCGGCGGATGACCAGCAGTTGGGCGAGCACGATCATCACCGTGTTGCCGGCCAACGCCCAGGCCACCACGCGCGGCGTCACCTCCACCACGCGCACGGCGTACGCGGCGAAGCCCACCTCGATCTGCGCGTACCCGCAGGTGGTCAGGACCAGGCCGAAGACGACCAGCCGGCGGAACGGCCGGTCCCGCAGCACGGTGAGGTAGCCGCCGGCCGACGGCCGGTCCCCGGTCGGCCCGGCGGCGAGCCGGTGGCCCACCCGGGGCAGGCTCAGCAGGATCAGCGCGGGCATCAGGTAGCTGACCGCGTCGAGCACGTAGATCGCCTGGAAGGTGACCGGGCGGGCGGTGTCGACGATCGCGCCGGAGATCAGGCCGCCGATGCCGATGCCGAGGTTGAGCAGGGCGAAGTTCAGCCCGTAGACCCGCTGCCGCTCGTCGTCGTCGGTGAGCGAGGCGAGGATGGTGTTCTGCCCGGACCAGATGGCCGAGCTGCCGATCGCGATCAGCGTGATCACCACGAAGGCCGACGCGGTCGAGTCGACCAGCGCCAGCGAGCCGGTGCCGACCGCCTCGACGAGCAGGCACGGTATGACGATCCGACGCGCGCCGAAGCGGTCGATGAGCGTGCCGCCGAGCGGTGACAGGGCCAGGGTGACGGCGCCGTACCAGCCGATCACCAGGCCGGCGCGGGCGTCGGTGAGGCCGCGGACGTCGGTCAGGTAGATGAACAGGAACGGCAGGGTGAGGCCGCGCCCGACCGCCGACAGCAGGGTGCCGACGAGGATCCGCCGGGCTTCCGGACGGCGGGGCAGGGCACGACTGAGCATGCCGCGATTCTGTGCGCCGGGTACGACGACAGGCGAGCCGTTTACGACCCGCCCCGCGCGGCCCGACGCCGCCCGGTGACCAAGGCCACGTTCGCGCCGACCGGCCCGCGCCGTGGTGCCGGGGCCGGCGCGCTGTCGGGCCCGTCTGCGATGCTGGCCGGGATGACCACGACCTGGCGACACCTGCCCGCACCGGCCCGCGAGATCGCCACCGCCGCCGCCGACGCGGTCGCCGCCGTGCGTGAACGCGACCCCGAAGCGTACGACGTCTCGGTGGCCCGGCTCGCCGCGGCCGAACGGTCCGGCCTGGTCCTCGGCGCGGTGGTCCGGCTGCTGCTCGAGGAGGGCCACCCGGACGGCCTGGACGGCGACGACGTCCGGCAGGTGCTCGAACGCTGCGTCCGGGGCGCGGTGCAGTGGCGGCCCGACGTCGACCCGCACGTGGTGCTCGTCCTGCTGGCGGGCGCCCTAGGCGTCTACGACCCGGACGGCGACGAGTCCCCGCCCGACCCGCCGGCCGTGGCGCGGCACGTGCCGCTGCTCGTGGCCGACCTGCTCGCCGCGACCGGCCGGCCGCTCGACGGCTACCTGACCGCCGCGTTCGCCGAGATCGCCCGCACCGAACGCCACGACTGAGCGCGCCGCCCCAGCCGGTCTCGGCGACTGTCGCGCGGCCGGCCCTCGGCGGTGGCGGGCTCAGCGGCGGCGGGTGCCCGATGCGGATTCCGCAGTTGCGCGCACTGCCGCGCGCTCGATCAGAAATGAGAGAACTGTGATACCTGACGAAATCAAGCAGCAGATCATCAAGAATGTCGACAAAAAGCGAGACAAAACGCTGTCGGACCTGCGGGAGGTTCTGGGATATCCCTACCACCCCGACACCAGGGCGCTGATCTTCCGGGTGGAAGGTGACTATGCCGGATTCGGCATGAACCTGCTGGCGGTGGACGAACACGGGGGACGATGTTCGAATAAATGCGAACGGAGAAAATCTGTACAGTACCCGCTTCCTCCACTTTGGCTTCAGCTTCTACGTGCTTGAAGGATGTGATGTGAACACAAGCAGCATGAGCCTGCGTGAGCAGCTAAGTAAATTCACCAGGAATTACCTCTACCCATGGTTCGCAGATCGATTCGAGGAACTGGGCGGAAAAGACTACCACCTCGATTGCATCCTGCAGAAACACGATACCCTGCGTGGATTCGACATGAAGACGAAAAGGTGGATCAAGGTTGACGCGGTATGAGGGCGGGTGCGGGAAGGTCTGGTGTGGACGGCGTGGCTGCATGACATGCGCCGCCAGGACGGGCAGGTAATGCGGGTATCAGGCGTGACGGCCGCAGAGTGACAGCGGCAGCGATCGGCGCGCGCCCAGTCGGGGACGCGTGCGGCCCGTTCAGGGCTGCCTGAAGACGTACAGAACGACGCCGCCGACAGCCGGAGGCCGTACCCACCCTGCTCTCCGGATGCCGGTCGCTGCCCGCACGGCCTGGCGAGGATCGCCGTTCTCTGCCGCAACGCTGATCTCGTTGTCCAGCGCGCCATCCAAGTGGCGCCATTGCCGCGTGATCATCCCTACGCGAAGGCTGTCTCCGGCTCTTGGAGGTGTTCCATTCGGCCATCATCGTCGAATACCGCTCAGTTCGGCGGTTGCGTGGCCGCGTCGCCGGTTTTGCTACGCGCCACCGGCCGCCCTCGGCCCGGACGAGACGCCGCATCATCGACCGGGCCTCGTCCTCAATGTCGAACTCCGTTTCGGAGCTGCACCGCGCCCTGGTCATATCCAAGGTCACGAGCTGGCCGGCGGAGCGTTCCGCCTCCGCCGTTCGTCGGCCAGGCGCTCACCGTCAACAACCCTGGACCGCTACAAGCACTCGACTCGTGACCGGGATCGCAGGGCACTCGCGTCGTTCGCGGCCGTCTCGCTGCCTCCGGGAGAGCGGTGATCGGCGGAAACGAATCAAGGCCCCTCCGTGGAGGGGCCTTGACCTGCTGTTACCTCTGGTCGGGGTGGCCGGATTCGAACCGACGACCTCTTCGTCCCGAACGAAGCGCGCTACCAAGCTGCGCCACACCCCGAGGCGTGCGGACAAATACTAGCCCACCCGGTCCGGTGGTCAAACTCGGTACCCCCACCGGTGGCGGCGACCCCGATCGGTCGCACCGACGGGGCAGCTCGACAGGCGGCGGCACGCCGGCTCACGACTGTCCGTGAGCCGGCGTGCCGCCCGTGAGCCGGCGTGCCGCCCGGCGTGCGGATCAGCGGGGGATCAGGGTGAGCACGCTCACCTCCGGCGGGCAGGCGAACCGGACCGGCGCGGTCGGGTGGGTGCCGAGGCCGGCGGAGACGTGCAGCCAGGAGTCGGACCCGGGCCAGCGGTGCAGGCCGCGCGCCATGGAGCGGGGCAGGCCGCAGTTGGTGACCAGCGCCCCGACGCCCGGCACGCAGACCTGGCCGCCGTGGGTGTGCCCGGCGAGCAGCAGCCCGAAGCCGTCGGCGGCCATCCGGTCGAGCACGGCCGGCTCGGGAGAGTGGGTCAGCGCGATCGACAGGTCGGCTGCGGGCGACACCGGCCCGGCGACGGAGTCGTAGTCGTCCCGCTCGATGTGCGGGTCGTCGACCCCGAGCAGCTCGACCGCCCGGCCGCCGGCCTTGACGACGGTGCGGGCGTTGTTCAGGTCCGCCCAGCCGGCCCCGGTGAGGACGTCGCGCAGCTCCTCGTGCGGCAACTCCGCGCCCTCGGTGTACTCGCGGTCGGGCAGGAAGTAGGTGAACGGGTTCTTCCAGACCGGCCCGGTGTAGTCGTTGGAGCCGAAGACGAATGCCCCCGGGTAGTCGAGGAGCGGCTGGAGGGCGCGCAGCACGCCGGGCACGGCGCCGGGGTGCGCCATGTTGTCCCCGGTCACCACGACCAGGTCGGGGTCGAGCGCGGCCAGCGACGCCACCCAGCGCTGCTTGCGCCCCTGGTTGGGCGTCATGTGCAGGTCGGACAGGTGCAGGACGCGCAGCGGCTCGGCGTCGGCCGGCAGCACCGGCACGTCGTACCGCCGCAGGGTGAACATGTTGCGCTCGACGAGCGACGCGTACGCCAGGGTCGCCGCGCCCAACGCGGCGGTCCCGGTCGCAAGCCGGAATAGTGTGCGCTTTCGCATGGAGTTCAGGGTAGTTTCACCGTCCATGAGCACGCTGAAGGACCGTCTGACCGCCGACATGCGCGCCGCTCTCAAGGCGCGCGACGAGCTGACCACCTCCACCCTGCGGATGGCGCTCGCCGCCGTCGGCACCGCCGAGGTCGCCGGCAAGGCCAAGCGCGAGCTCACCGACGACGAGGTGCTCGCGGTGCTGACCAAGGAGGCGAAGAAGCGCCGGGAGGCCGCGACGGCCTTCGCCGACGCCGGCCGCACCGAGCAGGCCACGAAGGAGACCGCCGAGGGCGAGGTGCTGGAGCGCTACCTGCCGAAGCAGCTCTCCGAGGCCGAGCTGACCGAACTGGTCGCGGGGGCGCTCGCCGCGGGTGGTTTCACCGGCACGGCGCAGATGGGTCCGGCCATGAAGGCGGCCCAGGCCGCGGTGGCCGGCCGGGCCGAGGGCGGTCGGGTGGCCGCGGAGGTACGCCGACAGCTCGGCCTCTGAACTGCCGCGCGACCCGACCCGCGTACGCGAAACGGGCGGGCACCCCCGCGAGGGGTGCCCGCCCGTTCCCGTCGGTCCGGGCGGCTCAGCCGCCGTTGCGGCCCGGCGGACGGCCCGGGTTGGTCGGCTTGGTGTCGCTGCCCGGGGCGGTGCCGCCGCCGGCGCTGATCTGGATGGTCACCACGCCGCCCTTGATGGTCCGGCCGTCGGGGCTGGTGCCGGCGGCCTTGCCCGGGGCGCAGCTCGACGGGACCCGGATGTCGGAGACGACCGCGTCGAAGCCCTCCGCCTCGATCCGGGACTTCGCCTGCTCCACGTCCAGGCACTTCACGTCCGGGATCCGGCGCTGGTCGCCCTCGGAGATCTTCTGGCCCGGGGGCTCGAAGTTGATGCGCTTCTTGCCCTTCATGGCGTCGCGCAGCGTCTCGTAGACCGGCGGGTTGATGCCGTCGCGCTGCTTGTGCTTCATCTTGACGTTGGTCTGCGGCCAGTCCGGGTCGGCCATGATGCCGGCCACCGCGTACTGCTTGGTCATCGCGACCAGCGAGGCGGTCTTCTCCGAGTCGGTGGTGCCGGACTTGCCGGCCACCGGGGCGTCGACGATGCCCTTGACCTCGGCGGCCGTACGGCTGCCGCCGCACCTGCTGGTGGAGGAGTTGTCGCCGACCGGGCAGCGGGCCGCGTCCACGGCGGCGCGGGCCACCTCGGTGCTGACCCGCTTCTCGCAGCGCGGGTTGGCGATGTCGAGCTTCTTGCCGTCCGGGTCCTTGATCTCCTGCACCGGGATCGGCTCGCAGTACTTGCCGTCGGCGGCGAGGGTGGCGTAGGCGTTGGCCAGCTCCAGCGGGGTGGTCTGCGAGACGCCGAGGGTGAAGGCGCCCCACTGGTGCGCGTAGTCCTTGGTGCCGGCGAACTTCGCGTCCTCGCTCTGCCGGAACTGGATGCCGAGCCGCTTGGCCACGTCGACCACGTTCTCCGCGCCGACCTGCTGCTGCAACGGCACGAAGTACGTGTTGATGGAGGAGGCGAAGGCGCTCCACATGGTCTGCACGCCGCCGGCCTTCTTGCCCGAGTTGGTGGGGCAGTAGAAGTGGGTGCCGGGGCACGCCGCCGGGCTGCCGCTGTCGATGATGTATTCCGACTTGAACTGCTGCGGGGCGTTGATCGTGTAGCCGAGCGGGATGCCCTTCTCCAGCGCGGCCACGATCGTGAAGATCTTGAAGGTCGAGCCGGCCTGGTAACCCGTGATGCCGTCACCGCCGGAGAGCAGCGGGTTCACCGTGTTCGGGTAGTTGCCGAGCTTGCCCTTCTTGCGCTGCTTCGGGTCGCTGTGCGGCTTGTTCGCCGGCTTCTTCGGGTCGTCGAGCTTGAAGGTGCGGTTGACCGCCAGCGCCCGGACCCGGCCGGTGCCCGGCTCGACCACCGCGACCATGGCGGCTTCCTTGCTGTTCACCGACTTGGCCTTGCGGACGGCCTTGTCGGCGCCCCGCTGGGCCTGCGGGTCGAGCGTCGTGACCACGCTGTAGCCGCCGCTCTTGAGCCGCCGTTCCCGGTCGTACGAGGTCGAGCCGAAGGTCTCCTGCTGCATCCACCAGCGGTAGAAGTAGTCGCAGAAGAAGCCCCAGCCCTTCTCGTTGGTCGAGACGCAGCCGTTGGGCGCCCGCTTGCCGGTGACCTTGAGCTGGACGGCCTTCGCCGCGTCCGCCTCCTGCTGCGTGATGGCGCCGATCTCGACCATGTTGTCGATGACGTAGTTGCGCCGCTCGACCGCCGCCTTGTAGCCGCTCTTGGTGGTCGGGTCGTTGGTGCTCGGCGCCTTCACCATGCCGGCGAGCATGGCGGCTTCCTCGATCTTGAGCTTGCTCGGCGGCTTGTTGAAGTAGACCTGGCTGGCGGCGTAGATGCCGTACGCGCCGTTGCCGAACGCGGCGATGTTCAGGTAGCGCTCCAGGATCTCGTCCTTGGAGAGCTCCTTGTCGATCTGGATGGCGTAGCGCATCTCGCGCAGCTTGCGGGCGCTGGTGTCCTCGGTGGCCGCGACCACGTCGGCCGGGTGGGTCGCCGAGTAGGCGATGGCCAGGCGGACGTACTGCATGGTCAGCGTCGAGGCGCCCTGCTGGCTGGACGCGCCGGACTGGTTGTTGACGAAGGCCCGGGCGATGCCGTTGAGGTCAACGCCGTTGTGCTTGTAGAAGTCGTGGTCCTCGGCGGCGATGATCGCCTTCTGCATGATGGGCGCGATGTCGGCCAGCTTCACGTCGCGACGGTTCTCGTCGTACATGGTCGCCAGCGGGGTCTTGCCGTCGGCGGCGTACAGGTAGCTGATCTGCGGCGCGCGGGCCACGGTCAGCTCCTTGGGCAACGCGCCGAAGGTCTCGGCGCCGGCCTTGGCGGCCAGGCCGGACATCGCCACCGCGGGGAAGGCCGCCGCCGCGACCACCACGCCGGCCAACAGGCCACATATGAGCAGCGATGCGGCGTTGGTCAGCACATTGTGGTCACGTTTCCGCATCCAGGTCACCTCGACAGGGTACGCGAGTAGGGAACGAGGGGCGCCGGGGCTTCTTTCCCCATTTCCTGCGCGCGCCGACCTCGTTGTGCTAAACGCACGACCCCCGGTGCGTGGTTGCGTGAATCCGGCGTCGAGTCTCCCTCCTTCCCGAGGGGGCCCGCAGCGTTTTCACGGACTCCGGCGGGGTAACCGGCGGTCGCGAAGCCCGGGAAGCCGGGAGTGTCCGGAATGATGGATTTAGCCGACAACGTTGCGTAATCAGGCGACTACAGAGCATGATGGGGGCGGCGACCGAGCCACATGTCGTCCGTGCGGCCTTGGGGAAGGCGCGCCGGGCGATCGGGGGGAATTGCCGGCTGGTCCGCGACGGGGTCGGTAGGTACTGCAAGGGGGGACGAGTACACATGGGCATGATCACTGACTGGCCGTCGCTGGCGGCGTGTCAGAACGGGGACCCGGACGCGTTGTTCGTACAGGGCGCCGAACAGAACGTGGCCAAGCGGATCTGCCGGAGCTGCCCAGTCCGGTACGAGTGCCTGGCCGACGCGCTGGACAACCGGATCGAGTTCGGCGTGTGGGGTGGCATGACCGAGCGCGAACGCCGCGCGCTGCTGCGCCGTCACCCCCAGGTGACGAGCTGGCGCAAGATGTTCGAGGCCGCGATGAAGAAGAACGCCAAGGACAAGGCCGGCAAGGACAAGATCCTCGTCACCGCCGCCGGCTGAACGCCGTCACGGCCGGCTGATCGCCGCGCCGATCGTCCGCAGCCCGTCGACGTCGTGCACGTCGGCGGGCTGCGCCGTCACGGACACCGCCGGCACCGCCGGGAACGCCTCCGTGAACCGGGCCGCCACCTGCCGCTCGCGTACCGCCTGCTGGGCCAGGGCCGCGTGGGCCCGCAGCACGTCGACGGTGCCCTCGTGGCCACCCAGGTCGGCCAGGCGCTCCGCGGCGGCCAGGCTCTCCGCCGCGCCGAGGCCGGGCACCGCCGGCCGGTGCACCCGGTTGAGCACCAGGCCCGCCAGCGGCATCCGCTCCTCGCGCAGCCGGCCCGCGAAGTAGGCGGCCTCCCGGACCGCGTCCGGCTCCGGTGCCGCGACCAGCAGGAACGCCGTCTCCCGCGCCTGGAGGATGCGGTACGTCTGCTCGGCGCGCTGCCGGAAACCGCCGAACATCGAGTCGAGCGCGGCGACGAAGCCGGAGAGGTCGGTCAGCAACTGGGCGCCGAGCACCTTCTGCACGACCTTGGAGAACATCCCGAACGAGGCGGTCACCAGGCTGAACATGCTCCGCCCGCCGGTGCGCGCCGGGGCGAGCAGCAGCCGTAGCATCCGCCCGTCGAGGAAGCGGGACAGCCGGGCCGGGGCGTCCAGGAAGTCCAGCGCCGAGCGGGACGGCGGGGTGTCCACCACGATCAGGTCCCACTCGCCCCGGGCGTGCAACTGGCCCAGCTTCTCCATCGCCATGTATTCCTGGGTGCCGGCGAAGGTCGAACTCATCGCCTGGTAGAAGGGGTTGGCGAAGATCTCCGCCGCCTTCGCCTGATCGGTGTGCTGGAGCACCACGTCGTCGAAGGTGCGCTTCATGTCCAGCATCATGGCGTGCAGCTCGCCGCCGCTGGCCTCGACGTCGATCCCCTTGACCTGGCGGGGGGTGTTGTCCAGCTCGGTCAGCCCGAGCGACTGGGCCAGCCGGCGGGCCGGGTCGATGGTGAGCACCACCGTCCGCCGGCCGTGCTGCTCTGCGGCCCGCAGCGCGAGCGCGGCGGCCGTGGTCGTCTTCCCCACCCCGCCCGCCCCGCAGCAGACCACGATCCGCACGCCGGGATCGGCGAGGATCTGGTCGACGTCCAGCTGCGGCGCCGCGTCTTCGGAAGGCACCAATCGAGCGTATCGGGCCGGGTCGGTCGCCGCGCCCGTGCCGGTGGCAGGTGTGAGTCAATCCGCCCGGCGGAGGGCGTCGGCCAGCCGGTCCAGCCCGGCGCGGTCCACGCCGTCGGGCAGCAGCGGCAGCTCGGTCAGCGGCAGCCCCAGCTCCACCAGGTCGGCCCTCAGCGAATCCTCCAGCTCGCGGCGGATCGCCTGGTCGCGTGCCTCCACGGCGAGCCCGGCGACGGTGTCCCGGTCCGCCGGCAGCCCGGCGGCGCGCAGCCCCCGCTCCAGCTCGGCCGGGCCCACCGCGCGACCCGCGGGCAGCGGCGGCCGGACGCCGTTGACGATCACCCGGCCCACCGGGAAGCCGAGCGAGGTCAGCTCGGCGATCGCGTCGACCGTCTCCTGGACCGGCATCTCCTCCAGCAGGGTCACCACGTGCACGGCGGTGATCGGGGAACGCAGCAGCGCCGCGACCCCCTCGCTCTGGGTCTTGATCGGGCCGACCTTGGCCAGCCGGGCCGTCTCGGCGGTGACGTTCAGGAAGCGGCCGATCCGACCGGTCGGCGGGGCGTCCAGCACCACCGCGTCGTACGCGCGCCGCTGGTCGACCGTGCGGGTGGTCGCCTCCTTCACCTTGCCGGTGAGCAGGACGTCCCGCAGGCCCGGGGCGATGGTGGTGGCGAAGTCGATCGCCCCGAGCTTGCGCAGCGCCCGGCCCGCCGCGCCGAGCTTGTAGAACATGTCCAGGTACTCGAGGAGGGCCTCCTCGGCGTCCACCGCCAGGGCCCGCACCTCGCCGCCGCCCGGCGCGTCGGTCAGGTGCCGCTCCTCGTAGGGCAGCGGGTCGGTGCCGAAGAGCTGGGCGATGCCCTGCCGCCCCTCGACCTCCACCAGCAGCGTGCGGCGGCCACCGGCGGCCAGGGCCAGGGCAAGGGCGGCCGCGACGCTGGTCTTGCCGGTGCCGCCCTTGCCGGTCACGACGTGGAGGCGGGCCGGCCACTGGGTGCCGGCCGGATCGGCCGGCCGCTCTGCTGCTCGCACCCGTCGAGCCTATCCAGCGGCCGGGCTCAGGCGACCTCGCAGACCCACCAACCCGTCTTCTTCACCACGGTGAACCGCAGGTCCTGGTCGGCGACCTTCTCGTCGGCGGTGGTCATGGTGACCTTGGTGGTGACCGTGGCGCGGTCGCCGGTCTGGTTGTCCACCTTCGGGCTGCTCCACCGGAACCGGGGGTTCTGGTGGGCCGAGACGTACTTCTCGACCTCGGCGACCTTGGCGGCGATCTTCTTCTCGTCGCGGGACGAGGAGCAGACCAGCGCGGCCGCCCGGCCCGCGTCGCGGTCCTTGTAGACGGCGGTGAGGAACTGGTCCACGGCGACCGTCGGCTCCTTGGCGCCCTCGCCGCTCTCGGCGTTGCGCAGCGTCAGGAAGGTGACGACGCCGCCGCCGGCGCAGAGCAGCAGGATCACGGCCAGGGCGATGGCGGCGATCAGCACGCCGCGCTTCTTCTTCGGTGCGGCGGGCGGCTGGTACGGCGAAAAGCCGGCCGGGGGCGGCGGGATCGACGGGTCCGGGGCTGCTGCCGGCGCGGGCGGCTGGTACGGCGGGTACCCGGCCGGGATCGACGGGTCCGGGGCTGCTGCCGGCACGGGCGGCTGGTACGGCGGGTACCCGGCCGGGATCGACGGGTCCGGGGCTGCTGCCGGCGCGGGCGGCACGGCGGCGCCGGGAGCGACCGGGACGTCCGGCTGGCCGGCCGGCGATCCGGTGGGGCCGCCACTGGGTGGTTGGGTCATCTCTTCCCCCCGGGGTGCGACGTCGTCGCCTGCCCCGGCGACGAGCGTGATCGAGCTGGCGGCGAGCCGGCGAGCGCCCGTCCGACCGGAAGGGTAGCGGTCGGTCGGCTGGTTTCGCGGGGCGGCAGGTGGGGCCTCGTCCCTGACCAGGGATGTGTCGCATATGTGACTCGTCGTGACCGGGCGTGCGCGTCCTGTTGGCGGGACTCTTCCTCCGGTCCTACGTTCTCACCGGCGCGGGGGAAAGGTCGGGCACCGGGGCCCGGGCCCGCAAGGCGATGACGTGACCAGGTACGACGTCCGGAGGCAAGGCATGCGCGACGTGGACAGCATCCCCCGAGCACAGTTCCCGGCGGGTGACCGGGCGTGGCGGACCGGGGCCGGTTCCTTCGGCGAGGCCGAGGGCGTGGCCGGCGGCCTGCCGATCAACGAGCGGTCGTACCGGCGGTTCGCCCAGCCCGTCGAGGTGGTGCGCACGGCTGGCCGGCCCGGCGTGCGCGGCCGGGACGAGGAGGAGCCCGGGTACGTCATCCACCTGCCGATCCGGGTCGCCGACCTGGCGGCGGCCACCGCGCTGGCCGGCACCGTCGCCACGTCGCTGAGCTTCCTGCCGGAACTGGACGCGGGCGAGACGACCGTGTCCACCGCGGACGACCAGAACAACCGGCACAGGGTCTTCTGCGACCTGCTGCTGCCGGACCGGTCGCGCTGCCCGCAGCCGTACGAGCACAGTGGCCCCTGCGGGGAAGTGCCCACCGCCCCGGAGCAGCGTCCCGCGCCCCGACCGTCCGCCGGACCGTAGGCTGTGCGTCGAAGAGTCGTACTCCATCCGAGGGAGCCCTCCACCGATGCAGAAGTGGGAATACGCCACGGTCCCGCTGCTGGTCCACGCGACCAAGCAGATCCTCGACAACTGGGGCGAGGACGGGTGGGAACTCGTCTCCGTGGTTCCCGGCCCGAACCCGGAGCAGCTCGTCGCGTACCTGAAGCGGCCGAAGGCGTGAGCGGCATGAGTGAGCGGAGCGAGCGAGTCATCGGGTTCAGCGTGTCGGTGCCGCATGGCGCCGCCGAGCGGAGCGAGGTGGCGGCATGAGCAACGGTCCGCACGGGAAGCTCGCCGAGCTCGGGCACGCGCTGCCCGAGGTGGTCCCGCCCGTGGCCAGCTACGTGCCGGCCGTGCAGTCCGGGCAGCACGTCTACGTCTCCGGGCAACTGCCGATGGCCGAGGGCAAGCTGCTCGCCACCGGCAAGGTCGGCGCCGGCGTCTCCGCCGAGCAGGCGAAGGACCTGGCCGAGCGGTGCGCGCTCAACGCGCTGGCCGCGATCGACTCGCTGGTCGGCCTGGAGAACGTCGTCAAGGTCGTCAAGGTGACCGGCTTCGTCGCCGCCGCCCCCGGCTTCACCGCCGTGCCCGGCGTGATCAACGGCGCCTCCGACCTGTTCGGCGCGGTCTTCGGTGAGGCCGGCCGCCACGCCCGCAGCGCCGTCGGCGTCGCCGAACTCCCCCTCGACGCCCCCGTCGAGGTCGAGGTCATCGTCGAGGTCGCCTGACCCGCGCCCACCCCGCGATCTTGCACTGACCGCCCCGGCAAAAGCCGTGAAGTGGGACGTATCCCGGGCGGAAACTGCAAGATCGCGGGGAGTGGCGGCGGGGGCCGTACGATCGCAGCCATGACCGGGCACTTCACCGCGCCGGCAGCGGCGCTCGCCGACCAGCTGCCGGGTTGGGTGACGCTGCTGCGTGCCCCGAATCCGGGGCCGATGACGCTCGACGGCACCAACACCTGGCTGCTGCGCGCCCCCGGCCAGGAGCACGCCGTCGTCGTCGATCCGGGCCCGGCCGACGAGGAGCACCTGGCCGCGATCGCCGCGCGGGGGCCGATCGGGCTGGTGCTGATCACCCACGGCCACCCGGACCACACCGAGGGCTCGCCCCGCCTGCGCGACCTGCTCGACGGGGTGCCCGTGCGCGCGGCCGACCCGGCGCACACCCTCGGCGGGGACCCGCTGACCACGCCCGGCGACGGCCTCGGCGGCCCCGGCCTGGACATCCGGCTCGTGCCGACCCCCGGCCACACCGGCGACTCGGTCTGCTTCGTCGTCGCGCACGGCGACGAGCGGGTCGTGCTCACCGGCGACACCATCCTGGGCCGGGGCACCACCGTGGTCGCCCACCCCGACGGGCACCTCGGGGACTACCTGGCCAGCCTGGAGCTGCTCTCGACGTACCGGGGGATCCCGGCGCTGCCGGGGCACGGCCCGGCGCTGGCCGACTGCGCCGCCGCCGCGGAGTTCTACCTCGCCCACCGGCGGGCCCGGCTCGACCAGGTCCGGGCGGCGGTCGCCGAGGGGGCCACCACCGCCGCGGAGGTGGTCGCGAAGGTCTACGCGGACGTCGACCGGTCGCTGTGGTGGGCGGCCGAGTGGTCGGTGCGGGCCCAACTGGAACACCTCGGGCGGGAATCCGGCGCGGGCGCCGCGGGGTTGGAGCAAGCGTGACCTGCCCGGTGTGCGGAACCGTAGCCGTCCCCGGCGCCCGGTTCTGCCACAACTGCGGGGCCGCCCTGCCGGCCGCCGCGACGCTGCCGGCCGCCGAGCGCCGAGTGGTCACCGTGCTCTTCGGCGACCTGTCGGACTTCACCTCCTGGTCGGAGGACCTCGACCCGGAACGGGTCGGCGCGGTCACCGACCGGGTGCTCGCCGCCCTGGCCGGCGCGGTCAAGACCTTCGGCGGGCACGTCGACAAGCTCACCGGCGACGGGATCATGGCGGTCTTCGGCGCGCCGGTGGCGCACGAGGACGACGCCGAGCGGGCGGTCCGCGCCGCGCTGTCCATGCAGCGGGCGGTCCGCCGGGTGCTCGACGACGAGCGGGGCGGCGGCGCGCCGCTCGGCCTGCGGGTCGGGCTGAACACCGGCGACGTGATCGCCGGCATCCAGGCCGCGATCGAGTACACGGTCATCGGCGACACCGTGAACACCGCCGCCCGGCTGGCCGACGCCGCCGCCGTCGGCGCGGTCTACGCCGGTGCCCGTACCTCCGCCGCCACCCGGCACGTCGCCTCCTGGCGCGCGCTGCGACCGCTGCGGCTCAAGGGCAAGCGCGAGCCGGTCGAGGCGTACGAGCTGCTGGGCCTCCTGGACGCGCCGGGCACCCGGTCCGGCCTCGGTGACGAGGCCCCGTTCGTCGGCCGGGAGACCGAGATCGGCCGGGTCGCCGGCCGGCTGGCCGAGGTGATCGACCGCGGGGAGCCCCGGGTGCTCCTGATGACCGCCGAGGCCGGGCTCGGCAAGTCCCGGTTCGCCGCCGAGGTGGAACGCCTCGCCGCCGGATACGACGTGGGCGCCGGCCGGTACGCCGCGCACACCGGCGCCCGGGTGCTGTCGGTGCGCTGCGCCGCGTTCGGCGAGCGGCGCCGGCTCGCGCCCCTGGCCGACCTGGTCCGGGCGGCGGTCGGCCTGCCCAACGACGCCGCCACCGCGCTGACCCGCCCGGCCGTCGAGGAGCGGCTGCGCCGGCTCAACCAGCGGCTCGGCCGTGCGGGCGGCGACCCGGCCCCGGTCGCCACCGACCAGTTGATGGCCCTGCTCGGCTACGCCGAACTGCCCGGCGGCGGCCCGGCGGACCAGGGCGAGTGGAGCAACCCCCAGCAGCCCGCCGACGCCGACGCCGTGCCGAACGCGGTCGCGGACCTGCTCAGCGCCCTCGCCGCGGAGGCGCCCCTGGTGGTTGTCGTCGACGACCTGCACGACGCGACCGCGGAGACCATCCGGGCGCTCGGGCTCGCCCTGTCCCGGCTCACCGGCCCGGTGCTCGTGCTGCTGCTCGGCCGCCCCGAGCTGGTGCGCACCGCCGGGGCGCTGACCCGGGTGGCCGACGCCGAGGTGCACGCGCTGCCACCGCTGCGCGGCGCCGACGCGGCCCGGCTGCTCACCAGCTATCTCGGCGGGGGCAAGCTGCCGCAGGCCGACACCGACCGGCTGCTCGCCACCGCCCAGGGCAACCCGTTCTACCTGGCCGAGCTGGTCACCCTGCTGATGGAGCGGGGCGCCCTGACCGCCGTCGCCGACCGGAACGCCCCGAGCCCGGGAGCCTGGCGGCTGGCACCCGGCTCGCTCGGCAGCCGCCTGCTCTCCCGCGACCTGGCCGCGGTGCTCGCCGCGCGTATCGACGCGCTGCCCGTCGACGCCCGCTCGGTGCTGCGGGACGCGGCCGTGGTCGGCGACACCGTGCCGGCCGGGGCGCTGGAGGCGCTGCGTGAGCAGCGGGCCGGCCGGGACGGCCGCCCGGCGGCGGTGGTCGCCGTCGAGCTGGAGCGGGCCGTCGAGGAGCTGCTGCAACGCCGGATGCTGCACCGCACCCGCACCGGGTACGCCTTCGCCACCCCGCTGATGCGGGAGGCCGCGTACGCCGGGGTGAGCAAGGCCGAGCTGGCCGAGCGGCACGCGGCGCTGGCCCGCTGGGCCGCGACCGACCCGCCGGCCGGGGCGGGCGCGCCGGGCGGCTTCACCGGGGCGGCCCGGGACGTCTTCGTGGCCCAGCACGTGGAGCGGGCCGCCGCGCTGGCCGACGCGGTCGGGCTGCGGCCGGACGCCCCGGCGCGGGCCGTCGTCCCGCTGGGCGTCGCCGCGCTCGGCGGGGCCGCCCGCCGGTCGCTGCAGGCGGGCGAGCCCGCGCTCGCCGTGGAGTACGCCGAACGCGCCGCCGAGCTGGCCCGCGACGGGGTGCCGGCGGCCGACCGGGTGGTGCACGCCCGGGCGCTGCTCCAGATCGGCCGGCCCGCCGACGCGCTCGCCTCCGCCGAGAAGATCGCGGCCAACGCCGGCGACGAGTCGGCCGTCCGGGCCAGCGCGCTGCTGCTCGCCGGGCAGGCCCACCAGACCATGGGCGACCAGGCGCGGTCGGCGGCCTGCTGGCAGGAGGCGTTGCAGGTGGCCACCGACGGCGGCCTGCCGACCCTGCGCGCCTCGGCGATGCGCCGCCTCGGCATGGGCGACTTCATCGCCGGGCGGCTGGGGCAGGCGAGCAGCCGGCTCGCCGCCTCGTACCAGGTGAGCCGCCAGGCGCAGGACCGCCGGGGGCAGGCGTGGTCGTTGCAGAACCTGGCCTGGGTCACCACCACCCGGGGCGACTTCGCCGGGACCGACGCGGTGCTCGGCCGGGCCGCCCGCCTCTTCGCCGAGCTGAAGGACCCGTACGGGCGGGCGTGGCTGCGAGGCACCACCGCGTTCGCCCGGCTGCTGGCGGGCCGGCTGCGGGAGGCGTGCCGGATGGCGCGGGTCTTCCTGCCGTTCGGCGAGCGGGTCGGCGAGGCGTGGGCGGTGGGCACGCTGCGGGCGGTGGAGGCGTACGCCACCGCCGAGCTGGGCGAGCTGGGCGAGGCGGACCGGGGGGCCCGCCGCGCGTACCGGGAGTTCGCCGCCGCCTCCGACGACTGGGGGCAGGGCTTCGCGCTGGTCGTCCGGGGGGTGGTGGCGCGCGGGCTGGGCGAGCCGGAACACGCCGCCGACCTGCTCACCGACGCGCTGCGGTACGCCCATCGGACGTCGCACCCGCTGCTCACCGGCATGGCCGGCACGCTGCGGGGGTTCGTGGCGCTGGACATGGGCGACTACGACACGGCCGAACGCGCCGCCCGCTCGGTGCTGACCGCCGTCGAGCCGCACAACCCGCAGGCGCCCGCCCAGGTGGCGCCCCGGGTGCTGCTGGCCACCGCCCGGCTGGCCGCGGGCGACTCCGCCACCGCGGTCGGGCTGCTCGCCCCGGTCGCCACCGTCGCCGCGACCGTGCCCTCGCTGCTCTTCTCCCGCCGCCAGACGATGGCCCGGTACGCCGCCGCGCTGCTCGCCCACGGCCAGCGCGAGCAGGCGCTGGACTGGGCCCGGCGGGCGGTCGCCGCCCCGGCGGAGGACGTGCGCAGCCAGGTGGTCGGCGCGATGGTGCTCGCTGAGGCGCTGGCCGCGTGCGGCCGGCCGGCGGAGGCGCTGGCCGCCGCCGAGGAGGCGGTGCGCCTGGCGTACGGGACCGAGCAGCGCAGCGAGCGCGCCGCCGCCGACGCCCTCCGCGCCCGCCTCGCCACCGGCTGACCCCTGGCCGGCTCGGCGGGGCCCGCCCGGGCAGGTCTGGCGGTTCCGGTGATGTCGCCTGTCGGGGGTGGCCGATAGCGTGTCAGGCCTGAGGGGCGGTCCAGTGTCGACCGCGCCGGGTCTGGGAGGGGCAGGGATGAGGTTGCCGCGTTCGGCCGCGGGATGGACGATCGCGGTCTTCGGCGTGCTGGCCCTGCTCATGGGCGTCGCCGGGCTGCTCTGGCCCGAGGCGCTGCTGCGCCTGCTCGGCTTCGAGGTGCCGGCGACCCGCGCGGCCGGCGACCACACCGGCACCTTCCTCCTGGCGTCCTCGATGGCCTCGTTCAACATGGGGGTCTACTACCTGCTCGCCACCGCGACCGAGTGGCGCCCGTTCTACCGCTTCACGGTGGTGTTCCGGCTGGTCACGTTCACCGTGTTCGCCATCGCGGTGTTGGCGGACATCGCGCCCGGCCGGTTCTTCGGGGTGGCCGCCTGGGAGGGCCTCGGCGCGGTGGCGACTGCCGCCGGGCTCTGGTGGGACGCACGGCGCGCGGGCCCGGCGGCCGGCGGGGGCGCGAGCCGTCTTTCCGCTGGTGCCGCCCCGGCCCCCGACGCGGTGCACTGAGCGGCCCGTCCGGTTGGGTATTTTCTAGAACTGTGACCGAGACTCCGCCCGGCGCCCTGCCGTTGCCCATCGTGCCCGGTCTGACTGATTTGAGGGTCTTCGCCCGGGGAGGCTACGCGACCATCTACAAGGCGACCCAGATCTCGGTGGGGCGCGAGGTCGCGGTCAAGGTGGAGAATCGCACCCTGGACAGCGAGCGGGACCAGGCCCGGTTCCTGCGCGAGGCGCGGGCCGCCGGGCGGATGTCGTCCCACCCGCACGTGGTGGACCTCTTCGACGTCGGGGTCACGGTCGACCAGCACCCCTACCTGATCATGGAACTCTGCGACGGCTCGTACGCGGAGCGGATGCGGACGTCGCCGCTCGGGCCGGCCGAGGCCCGCGACCTCGGCGTCAAGATCGCCGACGCGGTCGCCCACTCGCACGCGGCCGGCGTGCTGCACCGCGACGTCAAGCCGGCGAACATCCTCTACTCGCACTTCAACTCGGCGGTGCTGGCCGACTTCGGGCTGGCCGTGGTGGCCGAGATGCGCGACGCCTCGGTCGCCCTGGAGGTGCTCACCCCGGCGTACGCCCCGCCGGAGATGTTCAACCACGCGCCGCCGTCCCCCGCCGTCGACGTCTACGCCCTCTGCGCGACCCTCTACGCGGTCATGCACGGGCGCCCGCCGCGCTGGCAGTCCGAGCGCAATCCCAGCCTGGTGACGGTGCTGGAGATGTTCCACCAGCCGGTCCCCGGCCTGCCCGGCGTGCCGGACGAGCTGATCGACGTGCTCCGGGTCGGCATGTCCAACGACCCGGGGGAGCGCCCGTCGGCCGTCGAGCTGCGCGACCTGCTGGTCGGCCTGCCGCTCGACCCGGCCGGCCCGCCGGTCGGCGGCGCACCGGTGCCGGGCTCCTTGGTCAGCGGCGGTCCCGCCGCCTCCGGTCCGTACGCCGCCGGCCGCACGACCCGGCCCGCGCCCCGGCCGCCGGTGGAGGACATGCACCCGACGGTGCCCACCTCCGGCCGGCGGCGCCGGCGGCGCTGGTTCCTCGGCGGCGCCGGGATGGTCGCGCTGGCCGCCTCGGCCAGCGCCGGCGCCTGGCTCGCCGGCCCGGCGTCCACCCCGGCCCCGTCCCCGACGGCCGACGTGGCCGCGACGAGCGGGGTGCTGCCCGCCTGCGCCGCGGCCACCGGGTTGCCCGACGGGGCGGGCTGCGCCGACGAGCTGGAGTGCTTCGGGCCGATGGAGGTGCGCGGCGCGTGGGCCAGGGCGGCCCGGGTGCCCTGCGACGGCGACCACACCTGGGAGAGCTACGCCGAGGGCAAACTCCCCGACACCCTGGTCGGCGCGGACCACACCCGGGTCAGCGAGGCCCCGGCGGTGCGCCGGGTCTGCAACGAGACCACCTTCCGGCTCACCAGCGGGATGGGCTACGCCGACGGCTGGAACCTGGAGGTGCTGCCCCCGACGGGGGTCGACGCCGACCGGACGTACCGCTGCCTGGCCGGGCGCGGGCTGGACGCGCTCGCGTCACCCACCCTCACCGGTCGCTGAGCCGCGCCCCCGGTGACGCTCCCGCATCGCGCGGATGGCCTCCCGGCCGTCCAGCGTCTCCAGCGTGTCGGCGTCGATGCCGTACAGGCCGCCCGCCGGCTGCCCGGGGACGGTCGGCGTGACCGCCGGTCGCCGCCCGCCTTCCTGGCGGGCCGCCGCCACCGACACCGCCGCGATCATCGCCATCAGGACGCAGAGCAGCGCCAGGGCCACTCCGAGGAGATCCTGACGACCGCGCACGACCAGCGTCGCCAGCAGCGAGACCGCAGCCAGCGCCGCGACGACCGCCTTCTTCCGCGCGTCGGGTCTGGGAAACCTCACCCGTCCAGCATGTCCACCCCCGGGCCGCTGTCAACCGGAGGCGCCACCGCCGGTGCGATGATCTCCGGTGCAGGTCGTTTCCCGGAGAGAGGAGCGCCGGTGTCCCGGTTCTGCCGGATCGTCGCCGCCGTGCTGGTGTCGGGCGTGCTCGCCGCCTGTGGGTCCGACCGTCCACCCGAGACGGTGACCGTGCCGACGCCGACCGCCGGGGGCGTCACCGCGCCCGGGGCGTCGTCGTCCCCGGGCGGCGGTGGGTTCGCCAGCGTGGACCAGGCGGTGGCCCGCCACCTCTCGGCCGCCTCCGGGGCCCGCTACGTGGGGCAGTGCGCGCAGGCGAAACCCGACCCGGACGCGGTCTGTGCGATCAAGATGGCCACTGTGGACGAAGGCGACGTCTACGGCGTGGGGGCCCCGTCCAGCGAGGTCGTCGGCTTCCTGCTGCTCCGCGAGGGGCCCGACGGCTGGCGGGTGGTGGACGACCACGTGCCGGGCGAGCCGGACGCGTCCATACCCACCTGGATGGCCGGCCTCGACTAGCCGGACCTGCCGGGCGGCCGGGCCCGGTGCGGTCGGGCCCGGCCCGTGGGAGTTGTGGCCGTCGGCCGGGTCAGGCGGGAACAGTGTCGGTCGTCGGGAACTCGTTACACCGGTTCGGCGGATTGTCGGATATGTGGCCGCACTTCGGGCGGTATTCATTGCCCGCGATCCCTAGAGTGCGAAAGGTCGGGCCTCGCCCCGACCCGTCCTGTCGTCCACCGGAAGGGTCCACATGCCACGACGAACCCGGTCCCTCGCCGCCGCCGGCATCGCCGGCGTCATCCTCGCCGGATCGGCGGTCGCGCCCGCCACCGCCGCACCGTCCCCGACCGGCTGGGGTCGCCCGGTCACGTCCGACCGGACCAGCCCCGAGGAGGCACGCCGAGTCGATCGGGTGCCCACGCCCGACCTGGACTGGTACGCCTGCTACGACTACGCCGAGTGCGCCACCGTCCGACTCCCGTTGGACTACGACAGGCCGAACGGCCCGACGACCGAGATCGCCGTGCTGCGGGTGAAGGCCCGCGACCAGCAGCGCAGGATCGGCAGCCTCTTCCTGAACCCGGGCGGCCCCGGCGGCTCCGGCACCGACGTCGCGCTCGCCGCGCCGCACTTCCTCGGTGACGAGGTGCTCGACCGGTTCGACATCGTCGGCGTGGATCCGCGCGGCGTCGGCGCGAGCCAGCAGGTCAGGTGCTTCCCGTCGGTCAAGGAACAGACCCGGGCGTACGCCGGGCTCAACGTGGCGTTCCCGTGGACGAGGGCCGAGGAGAAGGCGTACGTCGCGTCGTCGAAGGCCGTCGGGAAGGGCTGCTCCAGCACGGGCCGGCCGCTGACCGGCGCGATGTCGACCGCCGAGGTCGCCCGGGACATGGACGTGCTGCGCCGCGCCGTCGGCGACCCGAAGCTGACCTACCTCGGCTTCAGCTACGGCAGCGCGCTCGGCCAGTACTACGCCAACATGTTCCCGGACCGGGTCCGTGCCCTGGCCATCGACGGGGTGCTCGACGCGGACGCCTGGGTCGGCCGGGGCAAGGCGCGCACGCTGTCCCAGGAGGACCGGCTGCGCAGCGCGCAGGGCGCGTACAAGGCGCTGCGGGAGATCCTCGTGCGCTGCGACAGGGCCGGCGCCGAGGTCTGCCCGCTGGCCCAGGGCGACCCCCTCGCGTCGTTCGAGCTGGTGGCGCAGCGGCTGCGGGCCAAGCCGCTGGTGATCGAGGATCCCGACCTGGGCCTCGTCCGCGTCAGCTACGCCGACTTCCTCTCCGCCACCCTGGGCGCGCTCTACAGCCCCGCCGGCTACGACCAGGTCGTCGGCCTCACCGCCGAGCTGCTGGTGCTCACCGATCCGGCGTCGGGCGCGACCGCCCGCCAGCAGGCGCGCGCCGACGTGGTGCGGCGAGCCGCCACGGCCCGCGAGCAGGCCCGCCGGTACGACTTCCCGTACGACAACGGGCTGGAGACGTTCCTCGGGGTGGACTGCACCGATGCCTACCACCCGGCGGACGCCGCCTCGTTCCCGGCGCTGGCGGCGAAGGCCGACAAGCGGGACCCGTACTTCGGCCGGCTGTGGACCTGGGGCACCTCGCCCTGCGCCCGTAAGACGTGGACGGTGCGGGACGAGGACGCCTACCCGGGCCCGTTCAACCGGCGGACCGCCGCGCCGGTGCTGGTGGTCGGCAACTACTGGGACCCGTCGACCAACTACCGGGGCGCGGTCGGCACGGCCAGGCTGTTGCCGAACAGCCGCCTGCTGAGCAGCGACAGCTGGGGGCACACCGCGTACGGGACCTCGGCCTGCGTGACCGGCGCGGTGGACGCGTACCTGGTCCGGGGCACGCTGCCGGCGAAGGGCACGGTCTGCACGGGTGACGTCCAGCCGTTCGCCGAGCTGCCCGAGAACCCGGGGGCGATGCGGCGGGCGGAGTCGTCGAAGAGTGCCCTCGCGGCCGAGGGCGCGCCGGGCCGGGGCGAGCCGAAGCGGCTCCCGCCGGTGGTCGCGCCGCTGCCGGCGGTCGGTTCGCTGACCATCCGCTGAGGACCCGGGGTACGGCGGGCGATCGGGCGCCCGCCGTACCCCGGCCCCACCGTCAGTACGACTTGTCCTGGCCGAGGACGTGCTGGGCGACGAAGTTGAGGATCATCTCCCGGCTGACCGGGGCGATGCGGCCGGCCCGCACCGCGCCGAGCAGCGTCGCCACCCCGTACTCGGTGGTCATGCCGGCCCCGCCGTGCACCTGGACGGCGGTGTCGACGGCCAGCGCCGCCGCCTCCCCGGCCGCGTACTTGGCCATGTTGCCGGCCACCCCGGCCTCCAGGTCCCGGCCGGCGTCGTAGAGGGTGGCCGCCTTGTAGATCATCAGCCGGGCCAGCTCGACCTGCACGGCCGCGTGCGCCAACGGGTGCGCGACGCCCTGGTGTGAGCCGATGCTCCGGCCACCCCAGACCTTGCGTGCGGCGGTGTACTCCGAGGCCCGCTCGATGGCGTACCGGCCGGTGCCGGCACCCATCGCGGCGACCGTGATCCGCTCCGGGTTGAGCCCGGCGAACAGCGCCGGCAGGCCGGCGTCCAGGGACTCGCCGACCAGCGCGTCGGCGGGCACCCGCACGTCGTCGAGGTAGAGCAGGAACTGGTTCTCCGGGGACACGATCTCCATGTCCAGCTTGGACCGGGTCAGCCCCGGCGCGTCGGTCGGCACCATGAACAGCGCCGGCTTCAGTTTCCGCGGAGCCGCATCCCCTGCGCCGGCCTGGCCGTCTTCGACAGCGACCCGCGCCACCACCAGCACGTACGACGCCTCGTCGACGCCGGAGATGTAGCACTTGCGGCCGGAGACCAACCAGTCGTCGCCGTCGCGGCGGGCCACCGTGCCCAGCCGATGGAAGTTCGACCCGGCCTCCGGCTCGGTGATCGCGAAGACCACCTTCAGCGAGCCGTCGGCGAAGCCGGGCAGGTAGCGCTTGCGCTGCTCCTCGGTGCCGTGCCTGGCGATCACCGTGGCGGCGATGGCGGGGGAGACCACGAGCAGCAGCAGCGGGCAGCCGGCCGCCGCCAGCTCCTCGCAGACGATGGCCAGCTCGGTGATCCCGCCCCCGCCGCCGCCGTACTCGGTGGGCACGTTGACCCCCAGGTAGCCCAGCCGGCCGGCCTCGTCCCACAGCTCGGTGGTGTGCTGGCCGGCCTTGGCCCGGGTGACGAAGTAGTCGTGGCCGTACCGCCGGCCCAGCGCGCGGACCGCGTCGCGGAGCTGGTCCTGCTCGGGGGTGAGGTCGAAGTTCATCGCGGGGCCTCCAGGATCACTCGGGGTCGACCACGGCCAGCACGGTGCCCGTGTCGACCTGCCCGCCGGCGGGCACCGGCAGCTCGGCGACCACACCGTCGGCCGGGGCGAGCACGGGATGTTCGAGCTTCATCGCTTCCAGGGTCAGCAGCAGGTCGCCGGCCGCCACCCGCTGGCCGACCTCGACGTGCACCCGGGTCACCGCGCCGGGCAGCGGCGCGACCAGCGACCCGGCCGCCAGCTCCGCGGTGGGCTCCGGAAAGCGCGGCAGCTCGGCCAGGCCCGCCGCCCCGTCCGGGCCGTCCACGAAGACCGCCGACCCGGCCCGGCGTACGCGGTAGGTCCGCCGCACCCCGTCGACGTCGAGCACCACCCGGTCGGGGGCGGCCTCGACCAGGCTGACCGGGTGGTCGGTCGCGGGATCCGTGGACCACTCGGCGAGCGCGCCGGCGCGGTCCAGCCGGTAGCGGACTTCGATCTCGCCGCCGCCGGGGCCGGCGAAGCGGGCGACCTGGGGAAACGCCGGCACGTTCCGCCAGCCGGAGGGGAGCCCGGCCAGCACCGGCGCGGCGGCGCGGCGGCCGGCGGCACCCGCGAGCGCGGCGGCCAGCGCCGCGAGCGGCAGCCGGTCGGCCGGCAGCAGCGGGGCGAGGACCTCGGGGTGCCGCTCGAGGAAGCCGGTGTCGATCTCGGCGGCCTGGAAGTCGTCGCTACGCAGCACCCGGACCAGCAGGTCCCGGTTGGTGGTGACGCCGTGCAGTTCGGCGCGGGCCAGCGCGCCCGCCAGCGCCCGGGCCGCCTCGGCCCGGGTCTGCCCCCAGGCGACCAGCTTGGCCAGCATCGAGTCGTAGTGCGCGCCGACCGGCGAGCCGTCGACCACGCCAGAGTCGAGCCGCAGGCCCGGGCCGGGCAGCGGGCCGAACTCGGCGGACACCCCGGGCACCGCGATCCGGTGCAGGGTGCCGGTCGCCGGCCGCCAGCCCTGCGCCGGGTCCTCGGCGCAGAGGCGTACCTCGATCGCGTGGCCGCTTGTCGGCGGTGTCGCCGCCAGCGGCAGCGGCCCGCCCTCGGCGACGAGCAGCTGCAGGCGCACCAGGTCCAGCCCGGTGACTGCCTCGGTGACCGGGTGCTCGACCTGGAGCCGGGTGTTCATCTCCAGGAAGAAGAACTCCCCGGTCGGGGCGAGCAGGAACTCCACCGTGCCCGCGCCGACGTAGTCGACCGCCCGGCCGGCCGCGACCGCCGCCTCGTGCAGCCGCCGGCGCAGGTCCGCCGGAACGATCGCCGGGGCCTCCTCGACGATCTTCTGGTGCCGGCGCTGGATCGAGCACT
This sequence comes from Micromonospora sp. NPDC047620, assembly GCF_043205005.1. Taxonomy (NCBI): domain Bacteria; kingdom Bacillati; phylum Actinomycetota; class Actinomycetes; order Micromonosporales; family Micromonosporaceae; genus Micromonospora; species Micromonospora sp. NPDC047620. The sequence continues at coordinate 98,627 of NZ_JBIDDG010000016.1, forward strand.
CCCGCTCGCCGAGGGCGACCACCGTTCCGTGCGTGTCGCCGAAGATCTGCACCTCGACGTGCCGGCCCTGCTCGACGTACCGCTCGACGAAGACCGTGCCGTCGCCGAACGCCGCCGCCGCCTCGCGGCGCGCGGAGGCGACGGCCTCGGCCAGTGCGGCGGCGTCGCGGACGACGCGCATGCCGCGCCCGCCGCCGCCGGCCGACGCCTTGACCAGCACCGGGAAGTCCGTGATCTCGTCGGCGTCGGTCCAGGTGGGCAGCATCGGCACGCCCGTCTCGGCGAGCAGCGCCTTCGCCGCCACCTTGTCGCCCATGACGGCGATCGCCTTGGGTGGCGGACCGACCCAGGTCAGCCCCGCGTCGGTCACGGCCTGGGCGAACCCGGCACTCTCGGCGAGGAAGCCGTAGCCGGGGTGGACCGCGTCCGCGCCGGCCCGGCGGGCCGCGTCGAGGACCAGGTCGATCCGCAGGTACGTCTCGGCGGGCGTGTTCCCGGGCAGCCGGACGGCGTGGTCGGCCTCGGCGACGAACGGCGCGTCGGCGTCGGCGTCGGAGTGCACGGCCACCGTCCCGATGCCGAGCGCCCGGCAGGTGGCGAAGACCCGGCGGGCGATCTCGCCCCGGTTGGCCACGAGGAGTCGGGTGATCATGAGCGCGCTCCCTACATCCGGAAGACGCCGAAGCCGTCGGCGCCCCGCACCGGTGCGTTGTGGATCGCCGACAGGCAGAGCCCGAGGACGGTACGGGTGTCCCGGGGGTCGATCACCCCGTCGTCGTAGAGCCGGCCGGAGAGGAAGAGCGCGCCGGACTGGGACTCGATCTGCTGCTCGACCATCATCCGCATCGCGGCGTCGGACTCCTCGTCGTAGACCCGGCCCCGGGCGGCGGCGGCCTGCCGGGCCACGATGGACAGCACGCCGGCGAGCTGCGCCGGCCCCATCACCGCCGACTTGGCGTTCGGCCAGGTGAACAGGAACCTCGGCTCGTACGCCCGGCCGCACATGCCGTAGTTGCCGGCGCCGTAGGAGGCGCCGAGGTTCACCGTCAGGTGCGGCACGGTCGAGTTCGACACCGCGTTGATCATGAGTGCGCCGTGCTTGATGATGCCGCGCTGCTCGTACTCGGTGCCCACCATGTAGCCGGTGGTGTTCTGGAGGAAGACCAGCGGGGTGTCGGCGGCGTTGGCGAGCTGGATGAACTGCGCCGCCTTCTGCGCCTCCTCGCTGAACAGCACGCCCCGCGCGTTGGCCAGCACCCCGACCGGCCACCCGTGCAGCTCGCCCCAGCCCGTGACCAGGGCGGTGCCGTAGTCGGGCTTGAACTCGTCGAAGGCGCTGTCGTCGAGCACCCGGGCCAGCACCTCGCGCGGGTCGAACGGCACCTTCAGGTCGGCGCTGGCGATGCCGAGCAGCTCCTCCGGGTCGTACCTCGGGGGCGGCGGGAACGGGCTGCGCGGCGGTGGCCCCTGCTTGCGCCAGTTGAGCCGGCGTACGCACTGCCGGGCCAGCCGGATGCCGTCCCGCTCGTCGGCGGCGAGGAAGTCGGCCAGGCCGGACGTGCTGGCGTGCATCGCCGCCCCGCCGAGGGACTCGTCGTCGGTGACCTCGCCGGTGGCCATCTTCACCAGCGGCGGCCCGGCCAGGTAGACCTGCGACCGGTCCCGGATCATGATCACGTGGTCGGACATCCCCGGCACGTACGCGCCCCCGGCGGTCGCGTTGCCGAAGACCACGCTGACCGTGGGGATCTTCGCCGCCGAGAGCCGGGTCAGGTCGCGGAACACCCGGCCGCCCGGGATGAAGATCTCCGCCTGGGTGGGCAGGTCGGCGCCGGCCGACTCGACCAGGTTCACCATCGGCAGCCGGTTGGCCAGGGCGATCTCGCCGGCCCGGCGGGTCTTGGCCAGCGACCACGGGTTCACCGCGCCGCCGCGTACCGTCGGGTCGTTCGCGACGACGAGGCACTCGACGCCCTCGACCACCCCGATGCCGGTCACCACGCTCGCCCCGACCGGGAAGTCGGTGCCGTACGCCGCCACCGGGGACAGCTCCAGGAACGGGCTGTCCCGGTCGAGCAGCAGCTCGATCCGTTCCCGGGGCAGCAGCTTGCCCCGCCGGTGGTGGCGGGTCACGTACTTCTCCCCGCCGCCGGCCCGGGCCTGGCCGAGGGCGGCCTCCAGCTCGGCGAGGCGCTCCAGCAGGGCCTCCCGGTTGGCCCGGTGGCCGGGCGAGGACGGGTCGACCGCGCTCCGCAGCGTCGTCACAGGCCCATGCCCTTCGCGATGATCTCGTTCATGATCTCGGTGGTGCCGCCACCGATGCCGAGGATCCGCGAGTCCCGGTAGTGCCGCTCCACCTCGGCGTCGCGCAGGTAGCCGTAGCCGCCGTGCAGTTGGAGCGCCTGGTCGACCACCTCGGCGCAGGCCGCCACGGCGACGTTCTTCGCCATCGCCACCTCGGTCACCACCGGCTCGCCCGCCGCCACCCGTGCCGCCACCTGGTGCACGTACGCCCGCGCCGCCTCGCTGCGGGTGTGCATCTCGGCCAGCCGGTGCCGGACGAGCTGCCGGCTCGCCAGGGGACGGCCGAACGTGGACCGGTCCCGGCACCAGCGGGCGGCCAGTTCGACGCAGCGCTGCGCGGTCGCGTACGCCTGGGTCGCCAGCGACAGCCGCTCGCTGGCGAAGTTCTGCATGATCGCCAGGAAGGCGGTGTCCTCGGGGCCGATCCGGTTGGCGACCGGCACCCGCACGTCCACGAAGGACAGCTCGGCCGTGTCCGAGCAGTGCCAGCCCAGCTTCTCCAGCCGCCGGCCCACGGTGAAGCCCGGGGTGCCCTTCTCGATCACCAGCAGACTGAGCGACCCGGATCCGGGGAAGTCGGTGCAGACGGCGGTGGTCACGAAGTCGGAGCGGACCCCGCTGGTGATGTAGGTCTTCGACCCGTTGACCACGTAGTGGTCGCCGTCCCGACGCGCGCAGGTGCGGACGGCCGCCACGTCCGAACCGCCGTCCGGCTCGGTGATCGCCAGCGCGCCGATCATCGTCCCGGCCAGCGTCGGCCGGACGTACCGGTCGATCAGCTCGCCGTCACCGGAGGCCACCATGTGCGGCAGCGCGATGCCGTGGGTGAACAGCGCGGCGATCAGCCCGGACGAGCCGCCGGAGCGGATCACCTCCTCGGTGACGATGATCGAGTCGAGCAGGTCGCCGCCGCTGCCGCCGACCGCCTCCGGGAAACCGACGCCGAGCAGGCCGATCTTCGCGGCCGTCTCGTGCAGCGAGCGGGGCACCTCGCCGGCCCGCTCCCAGTCGTCTAGGTGCGGCAGCACCTCCCGCGTGACGAAGGCCCGGGTCAGCTCCCGGAGCTGCCGCCGTTCCGGGGTGTCGACGATGGTCACGGTTCCTCCCGGGTGGTGGTCGTGCCGGCCGCCCCGGGCACGAGGTCCGCCGGCAGGTCGACGACCCGGGAGCGGAGCAGCTCGCCGAGCGCCTTGGCCTGCGGGTCGAACCGGGTGGAGGCGGCCACCCCCTGCCCGAGCAGCCCCCGGACGACGAAGTTGACCGCCCGCAGGTTCGGCAACTCGTACCGCTCCACGGCCAGCGGGGCGGTCTCCGGCAGCAGCTCGCGCAGGCGGGCCTCGGTGAGCCAGCCGCGCAGCCACGACCACGTCGCGTCGGTGCGGGCCCAGACGCCGAGGTTGGCGTCGCCGCCCTTGTCGCCGGAGCGGGCCCCGACCAGCTCGCCGAGCGGCGCGCGCCGGGTCGGTCGGTCTGCCGGCGCGGCGGGCCGCCCCGGGTCGACCCCGCGTCGGTCACCGGCCGCTGCCGGGTCGGCCGACCCGGGCGGGGGCGGGTCGGCGGCGGGCGCCGGTCGATCGGGCGCGCCGGCGGTGCGGGGCGGCGGCGGGACGGGCAGCCGCTCCCCGGAGGGCAGCACCGCGACGTGCGGCACCGCGTCCTGCGGCACGGTGTCGGCGGTGAACACCCCGTAGGGCGTCGCGTCGCCGGGCAGCGTGGTCAGCGTGCAGCCCGGGTAGGAGGCCAGGGCCAGTTCCACCGCGGCCGCCGAGAAGGCCCGCCCGGCCCGCGCCCTGTCGCCGTCCCGCAGGTGTACGTGCAGCAGCGCGCTTGCCGCCTCGGTGTCGGTGGCGTCGGGGTGGTCGGTGCGGGCCAGGGTGAACTCCAGCCCCTCCGTGCCGACCGCCTCCTCGACCTGACCCCGGACCAGGGCCGCCTTGGCGGGGATGTCGAGCCCGCAGAGGACGAAGGTCATCGAGTTGCGGAAGCCGCCGAGCTCGTTGACGCCCACCTTGAGGGTGTCCGGCGGCGGGGCGCCCCGGACGCCGCTCACCCGCACCCGGTCCGGCCCGGCGGCGCTCAGCTCGACCGTGTCGAGCCGGGCCACCACGTCCGGCCCGAGGTAGGCCGGCCCGCCGACCTCGTACAGCAGTTGGGCGGTGACGGTCTCCACGGTGACCGCGCCGCCGGTGCCGGGGTGCTTGGTGATCACGCAGGAGCCGTCCGGGTGCAGCTCAGCGATCGGGAAGCCGGGGCGGTGCCCGCCGTCGGGCAGTTCGGTGAAGAAGCTGAAGTTGCCCCCGGTCACCTGCGCCCCGCACTCGACGAGGTGGCCGGCGACGGTCGCCCCGGCCAGCGCGTCCAGGTCGTCGCGCCCCCAGCCGAACCGGGCGATGGCCGGCCCGACCACCAGGGACGCGTCGGTGACCCGGCCCGTGACCACCACCTCGGCCCCGCCGTCCAGGCAGGCGGCGATGCCGTACGCCCCCAGGTAGGCGTTGGCCGTCAGCGCGTCCGGGCGCGGGAGGGCGTCGCCCTCGACGTGGCCGACGCGCACGGCCAGGCCGAGCCGGTCGGCGAGCGACCCGATCGCGGCGGCCAGGCCGGCCGGGTTCAGCCCGCCGGCGTTGGTGACGATCCGCACGCCCCGGTCCAGGGCGGTGCCGAGGCACCCCTCGAGCTGGCGGAGGAAGGTCTTCGCGTAGCCGAGGGACGGGTCGCGCAGCCGGTCGCGGCCGAGGATCAGCATGGTCAGCTCGGCCAGGTAGTCGCCGGTCAGCACGTCGAGTTCGCCGCCGTCGAGCATCTCCCGCCACGCGCTGAACCGGTCCCCGTAGAAGCCGGAGGCGTTGCCGACGCGTAGCACGCCGCTCATGCCGGCACCATCTCGGTGCCGGTGCCGGTGCCGGTGCCGGTGCCGGTGCCGGTGCTGGTGCCGGTGCCGGTGGCCGCGCCCGCGCCCATGTCGCCAGCCGTTCCGGTCGCGCCGGCTCCGACGGCCCCTGGCGGGCGGCCGGCGCCGGGTGGGCCGGCGAAGGCCTGCGCGACGTCCAGCCACTCGTCGGCGACCGGGCCGGTCGCCGCCAGGGCCAGGTCGGCGCGGTGCCGCCGCTGGGTGACCAGCAGGCAGAAGTCGAGCGCCGGGCCGGTGACCCGGTCGGTGGCCTCGGCCGGCCCGTACGTCCAGGTGTCGCCGTCGGGCGCGGCCAGCTCGACCCGCACCGGCGCCGCCGGCACCGGCCGACCGTGGGCGGCGAAGCTGTGGCCGAGGGTGCGGAAGCCGAGGTGTGCGACGTGCCGCAGCCGGGCCGTGGCGGGGCGGACGACGCCGAGCGCGTCCGCCACGTCAGCACCGTGTGCCCACGTCTCCATGATCCGGGCGGTGGCCATCGAGGCGGGCGACATCCGGGCGCCGAACCAGGGCAGCTTCCCGCCCGCCGGCACTCCGGCCAGCGCGGCGGCGAGGGCGGCCCGGCCGGCACGCCAGCGGGGCAGCAGCTCGGTCGGCGGGGCGAGGAACTCCTCCGCGCCGGCATCGACGAGCCGCGCCGGGTCGGGAGCGGCGGCCACGGATGCGAAGAACGCCTCGGGGGCGGTGGCGGCAAGCAGCGCCACCTGGTCGGTCCAGGCGAGGTGGGCGATCTGGTGCCCGATGCTCCAGCCGGGTGCCGGGGTGGGCCGCGCCCAGTCGCCCGGTGACAGGCCGTCCACCAGGTCGTCCAGCTGCTCGGCCTCGTCGGCCAGATCAGCGAGCAGGTCCTTCAGGTCGACCATGGTGCCTCCGGTGCGGGACGGGCCGGTCAGGGCGGCGGTCAGGGCGTGAACAGTGCGGCGAGCTGGCGCTTCCAGGTGTGCAGCAGGGCGGCACGGCGGGACGAGTCGTCGCTGAGCAGGTTGGCCACGCCCAGCCCGCGGAGCAGGTCCAGGGTCGCCTGCACCGCCTCCCGTACGCCCGGACGGCGCTCGTCCACGTCGAGCAGCGCGACGGTGAGTCGGTGCATCTCGCGGCCGACCCTGGCCTCCAGCGGCAGCAGGGCCTCGCGCAGCTCCCGGTCGGTGCGCGCGGCGACCCACAGTTCGAGGGCGGCGACGAAGAGCGGGCCGGTGAAGGCCGCGCCGAGCAGGTCGATCACCCGGTCGAGGCGCTGCGGGCCGGGCGGCAGCGCCTCGGCTTCGCTGCGCAGCTCCTCGGCCCGGCGTTCGGTGAGGTGCGCGACGGCGGCGGTGACCAGCGCGGCCTTGGTGGGGTAGTGGTGGAGCTGCGCGCCGCGCGAGACGCCGGCGCGGGCCGCGACGACGGTGGTGGTGGTGCCGGCCCAGCCGTGCTCCACCAGGCACTCGACGGTCGCCTCCAGCAGCCGGGCCTGGGTGGCGCGGCTGCGCTCCTGTTGAGGGACGCGGGTCGATGCGGCGGGCACGGGGACAGCGTGCCGCCACCGAAACAAACAGTCAAGACTGACTTTTTCTGTGCGGCGGGCGGCGGGCGGCGGGCGCCAAGGCCGAGGTCGACCGGCGCACCGCCCGCCCGCGACGATCCATGGGCCGGCGGCGCCCGGCCCGTGGCACCGGCGGGGTCGGCTGGGATGGTGGTCGCGGGTGGAAGGTGCCTGCCGGCCCGTCGGCCCACGCGGCCCATCGGCGGGCCGACGGGCCGGACTGCTCAGCGGCCGTCGCGGGGGGCGAACACCGCGAGCGCGTCGGCGTCGCTGTGGCGGGAGCGCAGGTACTCGTCCGCCCACTCGGCGGCGTCGGGGAAGCCCGACTCGGCGGCCACCCGGGCGCAGGCCGCGTCCACGTCGAAACGGGTACGGCGCAGGTGTACCCCGGGCCCGAGCAGCGCCCAGAAGGCGCCGGGGCCGCCGTAGGGCATCCCGATGCTGCCCGGGTTGACGATCAGCCGCCGGTCGGCCAGCCGGGTGAACGGCATGTGGGTGTGTCCGCAGACCACCGTCCCCACCTCGGTCGGCACCGCGGCGAGCACCTCCGCCCAGCGCTCCATCCGGGAGTCGACGAGCACGACCTCCTCGTCGTCGCGGGGCGTGGCGTGGCAGAAGAGCACCGGACCCAGGCCGGCGACCTCCAGGGTCACCGTCAGCGGCAACGCCGCCAGCCGGGCGAGGTGGTCGGCGCGGAGCTGCTCGGCGGCCCAGTTCGAGACGTCGATCGGCGACTTGCCGCCCGCGCGCGCCTCGACCAGCTCGCGGTCGGCGTTGCCGCGCACCCAGCAGACCCGGTCGCCGAGGCCGGCGAGCAGGTCGAGCACCTCGACCGGCTGTGGTCCGGCGGCGATGTCGCCGGTGAGCACGATCAGGTCGGCGGCGGCGACGTCCGGCTCGGCCAGCACGGCCTCCAGCGCGGGCAGCACCCCGTGGATGTCGGAGAGGACGGCGACGCGTTCCAGCATCGCTCCACCATGCCCACCGACCCGGCCGGAGTCCAGCGATTCTGCCCCCGGCAGACCGGCAGACCGGCAGACGGGCAGACAAGCAGTCGGGCAGACCGGCAGTCGGGGGCTTCGGTGGCCGCGGGCCCCGAACGCGAACCGGCCCGGCCGCGGGCGTGCGGTCCGGACCGGTGGTGCCGAGGCGGCCGGGGTGGACCCCGGCCGCGGCGGCGTCAGACGCGGGCGCGGCGGGCCAGGCGCTCCGGGTCGAGGATGATGATGCTCTTGCCGTCCAGGCGCAGCCACCCGCGCGAGGCGAAGTCGGCCAGCGCCTTGTTGACGGTCTCCCGGGAGGCGCCGACGAGCTGGGCGATCTCCTCCTGGGTGAGGTCGTGGGTCACCCGGAGCACGCCGCCGTCGCGGGTGCCGAAGCGGCCGGCCATCTGGAGCAGGTTCTTGGCGACGCGACCGGGCACGTCGGTGAAGATCAGGTCGGCCAGCGAGTCGTTCGTCCGCCGCAGCCGGCGGGCGAGCACGCGGAGCAGCTGCTCGGCGATCTCCGGCCGGTTGTTCAGCCACGGGCGCAGGGCCTGCTTGCGCAGCCGCACCAGCCGGGTGTCGGTGACCGCGGTGGCCGTCGCCGTACGCGGGCCGGGGTCGAAGAGCGACAGCTCGCCCACCATGTCCGACGGGCCCATCACGGCGATCAGGTTCTGCCGGCCGTCGGCCGCCCGGCGACCCACCTTGATCTTGCCGGACAGCAGGATGTAGAGACTGTCGCCGGGCTCGCCCTCGTTGAAGACGATCTCGCCCTTGCGGACCTCGAGCGTCTCCATCTCCTTGGCGAGCGCCTCGGCAGCCTCCGGGTCGACGCCCTGGAAGATCCCGCTGCGGGCCAGTACCTCGTCCATCGCGCACCTCCACCTGCGCGTGCCGTCCGTCGGCCGGGTCCGCCGTCCGCTGATCCCTCGCGCGTGGCCAGTCTAGGCGCACGTGAGCTGGAATCAGAGGTGCACCCCTGGAATCTTGATCGTTGGGCGTAACCCGCCCGACGTGATCAAGCAGTAAGATCGCGCGCCCCGCCCCGGGCGCCGGCGGCCCGGCGGGCGCCGGGTCGTAGGGTCACCGCGTGCTGAGCGAACCCGTGCTGACCGCCCGTCGGGAGGACGGTCGGGACGTCCCGCTGCTGGTCTGGCGCGCCGACCGCCCGCTGCGCGCGGTGAGTTCCGCGCCGCTGGGCGGCGGGATCGGCGTCCGGCGCTGGGTCGTCAACGCGACCGTACCCATGACGTACGACCGGGACGACCCCGCCGACCACCTGGCCGGACTGGCCGGCGGGCTCGACCTCGACGGACCCGGGGTGGGCCTGCTGACCGGGGTGGACGTCGCCGAGGTGGTCGCCCGGACGGACACCGGGGTGCGGGTCTGGGCCACCGTTGGCCTGGGCACCCCGGTCTGGGCGGCCGAGCCCGCCCCGGCGGCGCCCGGCCAGCGGGTCGGCACGGTCAACATCGTGGTGTACGTCCCGGCCCGGCTCGGCGACGCCGCCCTGGTCAACGCGGTGGCGACCGCCACCGAGGCGAAGGCGCAGGCGATCGCGGAGCTGGGCGTGCCCGGCACCGGCACCCCCACCGACGCCGTCACCGTGCTCTGCCCGCTCGACGGCCCGGAGTCGGCGTACGGCGGACCGCGCTCCACCTGGGGAGCCCCGCTGGCCCGGGCCGTGCACGCCGCCGTGACGGCCGGCGGGGCGGGCACCGTGGTCCCGTGGTCCGATCGGCCGACTGGCTGAACATCCGTCCGATCGGGTCTCGTCCCGGCGTTGCATACCCGATAGGGTCGCGCTCGATGTACGCTGCCGCCTTCACCTCGCCCCGCCGCGTCGCGCTCGCCCTGGGCGCGCTGCTCGCCGTCCTGCTCGCCGCCGGCTGCGGCCAGCCCGGGTCCAAGGGTGACCCTGTCTGGCAGCGTGGCACGGGTGGCGGCACAACCGGCGCCCCGGTCCGGTCCGGCGAGCCCACGCAGCCCGCCGAGCAGGCGATCTCGCTCTCCGCGACCGGCGACATCATCATGGGCAACGCGCCGAATCGGCTGCCCGCCAACGGTGGGAAGGGCTTCTTCGACTCGGTCGAGAAGGCGCTCGCCGCCGACCTGGTGATGGGCAACCTGGAGGAACCGCTCACCGTCGACACCGGCACCGGCAAGTGCGGCCCGAACTCGACCCGCTGCTTCCAGTTCCGCGCCCCGCCGGAGTACGCGGCGCACCTGCGCGACGCCGGGTTCGACCTGCTCAACCAGGCCAACAACCACGGCTACGACTACGGCCCCAAGGGTTACGAGAACACCCAGAAGGCACTGGAGAAGTACGAACTCGCGCACACCGGGGCGCCCGACCAGATCACCGTGGTCGACGTCAAGGGGGTCAAGGTCGCGGTCGCCGGTTTCTCGTCGTACGTCTGGTCCAACAGCCTCACCGACATCGCCGAGGCGAAGCAGGTTATCGCCAAGGCGGCCGGTCAGGCCGACGTGGTCGTGGTGCAGGTGCACATGGGCGGCGAGGGGGCCGACAAGACCCGGGTGCGGCCGGGCACCGAGATGTTTCTCGGCGAGAACCGGGGCGACCCCGTCAAGTTCTCCAAGGCGATGATCGACGCCGGGGCGGACCTGATCGTCGGGCACGGCCCGCACGTGCTGCGCGGCATGGAGTTCTACAAGGGCCGGCTGATCGCGTACAGCCTGGGCAACTTCGCCGGCGGGGGCAACTCGCTGAGCAACGCCGGCCGGCTCGGCTGGGGCGGGGTGCTCAAGGTGTCGCTGAAGCCGGACGGCAGCTGGGCCGGGGGGTCGTTCGCCTCGACGTACATGAACTCCGCCGGCAAGCCGACGATGGACGGCGACGACCGCGGCCTGGGCCTCGTGAAGCAGCTCACCCGCAGCGACTTCCCGGAGACCGGCGCCCGGTTCGACGACTCCGGCGCGATCAGCCCGCCGCAGGGCGGCTGACCGGGGCGGCGCGGCGCGTGGCCCCGGCGTCCGGTCACACCGGCGACGTAGGCTGGCCGGCGTGACCACCAGCTCCTCCGGCTCCACCGAGACCGACCTCGGGCGTACGCGCCGCGCCCGGCGGATCGGCCGGGCGCTGACCGAGACCCACCCCGACGCGCACTGTGAACTCGACCACTCCAGCCCCCTGGAGCTGGCCGTCGCGACGATCCTCTCCGCGCAGTGCACGGACAAGAAGGTCAACGAGGTCACCCCGAAGCTCTTCGCCCGCTACCCGACCGCCGCCGACTACGCCGGGGCGGACCGGGCGGAGATGGAGGAGCTGATCCGGCCCACCGGCTTCTACCGCAACAAGACGGACTCCCTGATCAAGCTCGGCCAGGCCCTCGTCGAGCGGTACGACGGCCGGGTTCCCGGCAGGCTCGCCGACCTGGTGACGCTGCCCGGCATCGGCCGCAAGACCGCCAACGTCATCCTCGGCAACGCCTTCGGTGTGCCCGGGATCACCGTCGACACCCACTTCGGGCGGCTGGTGCAGCGCTGGCGGCTGACCGCCGAGACCGACCCGGTGAAGATCGAGCACGCGATCGGGGCGCTCTTCCCCCGGCGGGACTGGACGATGCTGTCGCACCGGGTGATCTTCCACGGCCGGCGGGTCTGCCACGCCCGCAAGCCGGCCTGCGGCGCGTGCACGCTGACGAAGCTCTGCCCGTCGTACGGCACCGGGCCGACGGAGCCGGCGGCGGCCGCGCGGCTGCTCAAGGGCCCCCGCGCCCGGGACCTGGCGGTGGCCGCCGGGGTCGACCCGGAGCTGGTGCCCGTCCAGGCCGTCGTGGCGGAGGCACCGTGAGCGCGAGGAGTGAGCCGGTGTTGCGAGCCCCGCAGTCGCGAACCACGGTGAACCGATGAGCGCGAGGAGTGAGCCGGTGTTGCGAGCCCCGCAGTCGCGAACCACGGTGAACCGATGAACCGCCGACTCGCCGCCCTGCTCGTACCCGTGCTGCTGGCCGTGGGTGGGTGCACCGCCGGCAACGGCACCGAGGAGGAGAGCGGCCCGACCGGCCGGCAGGAGGCCGCCGCGAACCGGCCGTCGCCGTTCCAGGACTGCTCGGCGCTCGGCACCCCGCCCGCGTCCGGCGCCCCGGCGTCGGCGTCCGGGGGTGCGGGGAAGACCCTGCCCGACCTGACCCTGGACTGCTTCACCGGCGGCGCGCCGGTCGCCCTCCGGGAGCTGCGCGGCCCGGCCGTGGTCAACGTCTGGGCCTCCTGGTGCCCGCCCTGCCGCGACGAGCTGCCTGCCTTCGAGCGGCTCAGCGACCGGGCCGCCGGCCAGCTCCGGGTGATCGGGGTGAACAGCGGGGACAGCCGCGAGGGCGCCCAGGCCATCGGCGAGGACTTCGGGATCCGTTTCCCGGTGCTGGTCGACCGGGGCGAGCGGCTGAAGCAGGAGCTGAGGCGCAAGGCCATCCCCCTGACCGTTTTCGTCGACGGCCAGGGCAACGTCCGGCACGTCGACTCCTCCGGCACGCTCGACGACGCCCGCCTGGCGGAACTGGTCCGGCAGCACCTCGGCCTGACGGTGCCGGCGTGAGCCGCGGGCGGGCAGGTGCCGGCGTGAGCCGCGGGCGGGCAGGTGCGGGCATGCGCCGCCGGTGCGCGCGGTGGGGCGCGGAGGTGCCGGCGTGAGCCGACAGCCACCGGGCTGGCTCGACCCGCTGCTCGCCCGGCTCGGCAGCGCGCGCAGCGAGGACTTCACCAGGCTGGCCACGCCGGAGAACGGCGGGCGGGAGAGCGCCGTGCTGGTGCTGCTCGGCGAGGAGCCCGGTGCCGGCCCGGACGTGCTGATCCTCCAGCGGGCGGCCACCCTGCGCAACCACGCCGGCCAGCCGGCCTTCCCCGGCGGCGCGGCCGACCCGGAGGACGCGGACGCCCTGGCGACCGCGCTGCGCGAGGCCAACGAGGAGGTCGGCCTCGACCCGGCCAGCGTCACCGTCCTGGCCGAGCTGCCGAAACTCTGGATCCCGGTCAGCGACTTCGTGGTCACCCCCGTGCTCGCCTGGTGGCACGCCCCGCACCCGGTGCACCCCCGGGAGCCGGCCGAGGTGGCACACGTGGCCCGGCTGCCGGTCAGCGAGCTGGTCGACCCGGAGAACCGGATGCGCGTACGTCATCCGAGCGGCTGGATCGGCCCGGCATTCTCGGCGCGCGGGATGCTCGTCTGGGGCTTCACCGCCGGGGTCCTGGCCGCCCTGCTGGAGATGGGCGGCTGGGCCCGCCCGTGGCCGCGCGACCGGGTCGTCGACCTGCCGCCGACCGGGGCCACCCCGGCGCCCTCGGCCGGCACGGACGCGGCGGACGAGACTCCGGTGCGCTGAACGGACGGTCACCTTCCGCACGCGATGGTCATTTCGCGGGCCGGGTGCCCGTACGCTTGACGCGTGTCCGCCGTGGATCTCGTACTGCTGCTGCTCATGCTCGTGTTCGCGATCAGCGGATACCGCCAGGGCTTCGTCATCGGGGTGCTGTCGTTCAGCGGCTTCTTCCTGGGCGCGCTGGTGGGTCTCCAGGTCGGGCCGCTGCTGGCGCAGCAGTTCGTCGACAGCGGCACCCGCGTGCTGATCTCCCTGGTGGCGGTCTTCGGGCTGGCGGTGGTCGGCCAGGCGCTCGCCGGCTGGGTCGGTTCCCACCTGCGCAAGGTGATCACCAGCGACGTGGGCAGGCGGGCCGACGACATCGGCGGGGCGTTCGTCTCGCTCTTCGCCGTGCTGCTGGTCGCCTGGCTCGTCGCGGTGCCGCTGGGCTCGTCGTCGCTGCCCTGGCTGGCCTCCTCGGTCCGCAACAGCGCGCTGCTCACCGTGGTGGACCGGGTCCTGCCGGACCAGGCGCAGCAGCTCTCCACGGCGCTGCGGGACACCGTCGACACGAACGGCTTCCCCGACGTCTTCGGCGACCTGGCGCCCACCCGCGCCCGGCAGGTGTCCCCGCCCGACCCGGCGCTCGCCGGCTCGCAGGTGGTGGTCAACAGCCAGCGGTCGGTCGTCAAGGTGCTCGGCTCCGCCCCGAGCTGCTCGCGCCGCATCGAGGGCTCCGGCTTCGTCTACGCGGACGACCGGGTCATGACCAACGCGCACGTCGTCGCCGGCACCCGCTCCACGGTCGTCGAGCTGAACGGCGACCGGTACGACAGCAAGGTGGTCGTCTACGACCCCGACCGGGACCTGGCCGTGCTGCACGTGCCCGGGCTGCCCGGCCCCTCGATGCGCTTCGCCGCCGGCAACGCGGGTAGCGGCGCGGACGCCATCGTGCTGGGCTTCCCGCTCGACGGGCCGTACAACGCCCAGTCGGCGCGGGTCCGGGACGTCGACCGGATCACCGGGCCGGACATCTACTCCGCCGGCAACGTGACCCGGGAGATCTACACGATCCGGGCGCTCGTGCAGAGCGGCAACTCCGGCGGCCCGCTGGTCTCGTCGAACGGCCTGGTCCTCGGGGTGATCTTCGCGGCGGCGGCCGACGACCCGAACACCGGGTTCGCGGTGACCGCGGCCGAGGCCCGCCCGGTCGCCCTGGCCGGCGCCGAGCGCACCCGCGCCGTCGGCACCGGCGAGTGCACCTGACCGCTGTCCGCCGGGTCGCGGGGCGACGGGAGGCAGTTGCGTGGTCTCCCGGTCGGCGTCGGCGCGCAGACCCGTCAGCGCGGTGCCATACCGCCCATACCGCCCATACCGCCCGCACCGCCCGCCGGCCCGGGCTCCGACGACGGTCCCGGGCGCCCGGCGCGCGCCGCCCCATGTCCTGACGGCGGTTCCCGGCGGTCGGCGCCCGATGGGTCGGGCTCAGCCGGCCGCCCCGGGCGGTCCGCGCCCGGCGGGCGCTGCCCGGGTCGGGCCGGGCGGCCGGGCGGGGTGGCCCGCCAGACGGTGAGGGCGGCGGCGGTCGCGGCGACCACGGCCACGCCGAGGAGCCAGCCGGCCAGCACGTCGCTGGTCCAGTGCACGCCGAGGGCCACCCGGCTGAAGCCGGTCACCAGGGCGAGCAGCAGCGCGGCCGCGACCACCACCCGGCGGGCGACCGGCCCGGCGTGCGGGAGGAACACCACCAGCAGCACCCCGGCGGCCAGGGCGGCGTTGAGCGCGTGCCCCGACGGGAAGGCCAGGCCGGGCGCCTGGGCCACCGGGTCGGGCAGGTCGGGCCGCGACCGGCCGAAGAGCAGCTTGAGCAGCGGGCTGAGCAGGCCGCCCACCGTCATCGTGACGGCGACCCAGACCGCCAGTTGCCGGGCCCCCCGCCCCACCAGCCAGAGGACCAGGAGCAGCGCGCCGACACGCAGCGGCATCGGGGCGAACACGTCGGTCCAGAGGGACATCAGGCGTACCCACGCCGGGTGCTCGGCGGCGTAGCCGGCCAGCGCGTCGGTCACCGCCGTGTCCAGCCGGCGCAGCGGGGGCCAGTCTCCCAGGACCAGGAGCGCCAGCAGCGTGAACGGCACCACCACCAGGAACGCGGCCCCGACGGCGAGCGTGAGCCGCAGGCCGCGGGAGTGGTCCGGGTGCAGGCGGCGGCTGCGCCACGAGGGTCGCGGTGGCGCGGCGAGGGTACGCGGGCCCGGCGTGCTCATGGCATCAGTTCTACCCGGGACGCGGCCAGGTCAGACCCGGATCGGACAGTCGGAACGCACTCGCGGTGCGGGTCGGCCTGACCGTCGGCTCGGGGCTGCCGGCGCGGCCCGTCGGCTCGGGCTGCCAACTCGCCCGCCGGCTCGGATCGCCGGCTCAGCTCGCGGGCCGGCGGCGCTCCACCCGGGCCGGGCGACGCGGGGCGGCCAGCGGGGTCCGCTGGCGGAACCGGCGCACCATCAGCGCCGCCCCGGTGAGCAGGGCGACGAAGAGGGCGGCCCCGGTCCAGAGCCGCTCCGGCGTGGCCTCCTCGTGCGTGCCCGCCGGCTGCGCCGCCCAGCGGGTCTGCCCGCGCGGCACGGTGAGGCCGAGCTGGTCGCTGCCGGCCCCGGAGACGTCGGCCTGCGCCGAGGCGGGCGCGGGACCGAACCCGACCACGCCCGGGGAGGACTGGTCGTCGAGCGGGTTGCGGCCCACCGGGGTCACCTCGGCGTCCAGCGCGGCGACCGGGTCGACCAGGCCGTACCCGAAGCGGTCGTCACGACCGGTCGGGCCGATGTCGCGGGCGGTGGTCAGCAGCCGGTTCACCACGTCGCCGGCGGACAGCTGCGGGTAGCGGGCCCGCACCAGCGCGGCGGTGGCGGCGACCAGCGGCGCCGCGAAGCTCGTGCCCTGCACGCGCCAGTAGCCGCCGGGGCGGGCTCCGACCAGGCCGGTGGCCGGGGCGGCGAGCACCGTGGTCCGCCCGGTGATCGACCCGGACCAGAGGTTGTCGCTGTCGCCGTCCAGCCCGGCGACCGCGATCACGCCGGGCTCCCGGGCCGGGTACCAGACCTTTGAGCTGGACGAGGCGGCCACGTTGCCGGTGCAGGCGATCACCACCACGTCCCGGGCGAAGGCGTAGTCGATCGCGGCGGCCAGGGCGGCGCTGTCGCCGCTGCCGCCGAGGGACAGGTTGATCACCTGGGCGCCGTTGTCCACGGCCCAGCGCACGCCCTTGGCGACGATCATCGCGTCGTCGTAGCGGTTCTCGGCGTCGAGGACGCGGACCGGAAGGATCCGGGCGTCGGGCGCGAGGCCCACCGCGCCGCGCTTGTCGTCGTTCCGCCCGGCGATCAGCCCGGCCACGGTCGTGCCGTGGCCGACCGGGTCGGGCACGTCGGCGGAGCCCCCGGGGTCGACCATGTCGAGGCCGGGCAGCACCTGGCCGGCCAGGTCGGGGTGGGAGGCGTCCACCCCGGAGTCGATCACCGCGACGGTGACCCCGCGCCCGGTCGAGCTGCGCCAGGCCGCCTTCGCCCGCAACGCGTCGAGCTGCCACTGCTCGTCGCGGATCTGGTCGGGGCGGCTCTGGCTGTCGGTGGGCGCGAGCGGCACCGGGACGGCGGCGGCCGGCCGGGCGGCGGCGTCGGCCGGGGTGACCGGACCGGCAACCGAGGCGACGGCCGCCGCCACCCCGAGCAACGCGCGTCCGGCGATCCGCCGGCCCGCCGGCGGACAGCTGTGCCGCACCGTGGTCACATCCTCAAGCCGTTCATCCCAGACGCAAACATGACGATCGGAGATTACCGGTTCCCCGCGGCCTTGCGGGGCGATCCGGGGACACCCGTCACGGCGACGGCAGATACGCCAGCTGGACCAGCCGTACGCCCTCGCGCCGGGTGACGAGCCGGCCGCGTCCCGGGGGCAGCGGCCCGGGCCGGACCGGACCGACCAGCGCCCCCTCGTCCGGGCTGCCCGCCATCACCAGCCCGGCCGTGGACAGCTCGCGGAGACGCTGCACGATCGGCTCGTACTGGGCCCGGCCGGCGCCGCCGGAGCGCCGGACGAGCACCAGGTGCAGCCCGACGTCCCGGGCGTGCGGCAGGTGCTCCTCCAGCGCACGCAGCGGGTTGGCCGGCCCACCGGCCACGAGGTCGTAGTCGTCCACGAGCACGAACAGCTCCGGCCCGGACCACCACGACCGCTCCCGCAGTTGCGCGGGGGTGACTTCCGGCCCGGGAGCCCGGCCGTGCATGTAGCCGGCGGCCGAATCGATCAGCTCGGTGGTGTGCGCCGCGGCGGAGCCGTACCCGATCAGGTGCGGGGCCTCGGTGAGGTCCGACAGGCTGCGCCGGTAGTCGACCAGGATCACCCGGGCCTGCTCGGGGGTGAACCGGGTGATGATCGAGGTGGCCAGCGTGCGCAGGAACGACGACTTGCCGCACTCGGCGTCGCCGAAGACCACGAAGTGCGGCTCGGTGGCGAAGTCCAGCACCACCGGGCGCAGGTCCGCCTCGGCGATCCCGACCGGGATGCGCAGGCCGGTGGTCGAGGTCAGGTCCAGCTCGGCGTACGGGAGCACCGGCGGCAGCAGCCGCACCGGGGGCGCGGCCGGCCCCGTCCAGCTCCCGGCGACCTGCTTGACGAGATCGGTGGTGTCCCCGCCGGAGGCGGCGAGCTGCGGCAGCGCGGTGAGGAAGTGCAGGCTCTCCGCGGTGACGCCCCGGCCGGGGGTCTTCTCCGGCACGTTCGCCGCCGCCCGGCGGGCCACCAGCGAGTCGGACGGGTCGCCGAGGCGCAGCTCCAGCCGGCAACCGAAGAGGTCCCGGATCGCCGGCCGGAAGTCCAGCCAGCGCACCGCCGTCGCCACCACGTGCACCCCGTACGACAGGCCGCGGGTGGCCAGGTCGGTGATGAGCGGCTCCAGGTCGTCGTACTCGCCGCGCAGGGTGGCCCAGCCGTCCACCACCAGGAACACGTCGCCGAACGGGTCGGCGCCCGGCTGGCCGGTGCCGGCCGTCGCGGCCCGCCGCTGTCGCCAGGCGGCCATCGACTCCACGCCCAGCTCGGCGAAGCGGCGTTCCCGGTCGACCAGTAGGGTGGCGATCTCGCCGACCGTACGCCGGACGGCCGTCGGGTCGGCGCGGCCGGTGACGCCCCCGACGTGCGGCAGGTCGCGCAGCGCGGCCAGACCGCCGCCGCCGAAGTCGAGGCAGTAGACCTGCACCTCGGCCGGGGTGTGGGTGAGCGCCAGCGCGCAGATCAGCGTGCGCAGCGCCGTCGACTTGCCGCTCTGCGGCCCGCCGACGACCGCGACGTGCCCGGCGGCGCCCTCCAGCGACAACCAGAGCAGGTCGCGGCGCTGCTCGAAGGGCTTGTCGACCACCGCCACCGGCACCTGCAACGCGCCGTGCAGCTCCGGGTTGCCGAAGGCGAGCCCGCGCGCCGGGTCGGCGGCGACCGGCCCGAGCAGCTCGTCCAGCGCCGGCGCCCGCCCGAGCGGGGGCAGCCAGACCTGGTGCGCGGGCGGGCCCTGGCCGGCCAGCCGGTCGACCATCAGCTCCAGCAGGCTCCCGGTCTCGCCCTCGTCGGCCGAGGCGGGCAGGGCGGGCGGCCCGACCGGCTCCGGCTTCGGCACGAGGTGCGTGGAGAAGGCGAGCAGGCGTGGGGCTCCCGCGCCGCCCGCGCCCGGTGCCTCGCCGCGCCGGCGGAGCGCCCCGGAGACGTACGCGGCCTTGAACCGCACCAGCGGCTCGGTGCCGAAGCGCAGGTAGCCGTGCCCGGGGGAGCGGGGCAGCTCGTGCGCGTCCGGCACGCCGAGCACCGTCCGGGACTCCAGCGCGGAGAAGGTCCGCAACCCGATCCGGTACGACAGGTGGGTGTCCAGCCCGCGCAGCCGCCCCTCCTCCAGCCGCTGCGAGGCCAGCAGCAGGTGTACGCCGAGCGACCGGCCCAGCCGGCCGATCTGCACGAAGAGGTCGATGAAGTCGGGCTTGGCCGAGAGCAGCTCGGAGAACTCGTCGCAGATCAGCAGCAGCGACGGCAGCGGGGCGAGCGGGGTGCCGGCGGCGCGGGCGCGTTCGTAGTCGCGCAGGCTGGCGAAGTTGCCGGCCCGGCGCAGCAGCTCCTGGCGCCGCACCAGCTCGCCGTTGATCGCGTCGACCATCCGGTCGACCAGCGGGAGCGCGTCGGCCAGGTTGGTGATCACCGCGGCGGTGTGCGGGAGCCGGTCGAAGGAGGCGAACGTGGCGCCGCCCTTGAAGTCGATCAGCACGAGGTTGAGCTGCTCCGAGCTGTGCGTGGCGGCCAGCCCGAGCACCAGCGTGCGCAGCAGCTCCGACTTGCCGGAGCCGGTCGCCCCGATCAGCAGGCCGTGCGGCCCCATCCCGTCCTGCGCCGACTCCTTGAGGTCCAGCTCGATGGCGCCGCCGTCGGCGCCCACCCCGATCGGCACCCGCAGCCGCTCCCGGGCGGAGCGGGGCGCCCAGCCCTGCTCGGCGGTGAAGCCCTCCGGGTCGCCGAGACCGAGCAGCTCGGGCAGGCCCGGCTCGGCGCCCGGCGGGGCGTCCGGGCCGCGTACGGCGGTGGCCAGCCGCAGCGGGGCCAGCCGCCGGGCGATGGCCTCGGCGTCGACCGGGTCGAGCCGGTCCGCCGTGCCCACCTCGGCGTGCCCCTCGGCCGAGTGGGAGTGCAGCCGGCCGTGGCGCAGCTCCAGCAGCAGCGCGAACCGGTCGAGCAGGCGCGGCGGCGGGGTGTCCAGGTCGATCACCGTCACCGCGTCGATGCCGCCGTCCCCGGTCAGGTCGGTGGCGCCGGTCAGGTCGCCCCCGTCGAGCACCACCACCACGTGCGGGCCGTCGGTGGCGGGCCCGGCCGGGCTGAACCGGGACCGGCTGGCCAGCACCTCGTCGAGCAGCCGTTCCAGCTCGGGCGCCGCGCTGGTGACCAGCCGCACCGGGCCGAGGGCGTCGGTGCGGGTGGGGTGGTGGGCGTGCGGCAGCCACTTGACCCACTCCCACGCGGCTCGCCGCTCCGGCCCGGCGCAGACCGCGACGAGCAGCTCGTCCGGGGCGTGGAAGACCGCGAGCTGGGCGAGCATCGCCCGGGCCAGCGCCTGGCCGGCCGACCCGTCGCCCGGACCGCCGGTGGCGTCCCGGACGAAGACCCGGGCGAAGCTGCGCAGCGAGAGCGCCACCGGCAGGTCGGGCACCACGGAGTACGCGTCCAGGAACCGGCGCAGCGCGCCCGCCGTCATCGGCTCCAGCTCCTCCAGCGGGCGGGTGACCGGCGGGACCAGCGGGGTCGCGAGGGTCTGCGGGCCGACGGCGACGCGGACCACCGCGAAGTCCGGGTCGGCGGGGCGCCGTTCCCAGACCCGGTGGCTGTCGACGGTCGACCAGAGCCGGCCGGGATCCGGGTGCCGGTAGTAGAGCCCGGCGCGCTGCTGCCCGGCGGTGTGCCGGACCCGGCGCCGCAGCGCGGTCAGGTGCCGCAGGTACTCCCGCCGGGCGGCCATCATCTCCGACTTCTTCGGGGTGCCCGAGGCGCTGCCCCACGAGGTCACCAGCATGGCCAGCGAGGAGAGCCCGAACATGCCCCCGACCACGTACGAGTACGCCCCGCCGCCGCGACCGAACATCATGGCCATCGCCACCGTGCCGCCGAGCATCGGCAGCACCATCAGCAGCTGCTGCCAGCGCCCGCCGGTGACGGCGGGGATCTCCGGCGGCGCGTCCACCGGCAGCTCGCCGACCGGGATCTCCGGCGCCGGACGTCGGGGTGGCCGCTTGATGACGACAGTGGACACTCGACCTCCTGACAGCGCTCGGTAACCCGAGCCCGACACATGGTAGGTAAAGTCCTGTCGTCCGCGCAGCCACCAACCCCGTTCGATATGGAGACTGGTCGATGACAATCGGGTTGGCCCGAGTCACCATCAGCGCCCCCCAGCGGCGGGTCGACGTCGCCCTGCCCGAGCAGGTGCCCCTGGTCGAGCTGCTGCCCGAGGTGCTGCGGCACGCCGGCGAGGGCCTCGCCGACGACGGCGAGCGGCACGGCGGCTGGGTGCTGCGGCGCACCGACGGCGTTGTGCTGGCCACCGCGCAGGCGCTGCTGCCGCAGGGCGTCCGCGACGGGGAGGTGCTGCACCTCGTGCCGGCCCGCGCGCAGTGGCCCGAGCTGGAGTACGACGACGTGGTCGAGGCGATCGCCGACGGGGCCCGGCGGCGCGGCGGCGCGTGGTCACCCGCCGCCACCCGGGCCGCCGCCCTGGCCGGGGCGGCCGTGCCGCTGGCCGTCGGGCTGCTCGCCCTGGCGGCCGGCGGGCCCGGGCACCGGGCCGGCTGGCCGGCCGCCGCCGTGGTGGCGCTGCTGCTCGTCCTCGCCGGGGTGGTGGCGTCCCGCGCCCACGGGGACGCCTCGACCGGCGCGACCCTCGGCGGCTACGCCCTGCCGTACGCGGCCGTTGCGGGCGCCCTGGCGGTCAGCTCCGGCGACCCGGTCGGGCCGGTCGCCGGCCTGCGCTGGCTCGGGGCGCCCGAGCTGCTGGCCGGCTCGGTGGCGCTGCTGCTGGTGTCGGTGCTCGGGCTGGTCGGCATCGCCACCCGGCTCCGGGTCTTCGTGGCCGGCGCCACCGCGGGGTCCGCCGGCGCGCTGGCGGCGCTCGGCGGCCTGCTGCTCAGCCCCGCCGGGACGGCGGCGGTCCTGCTCTGCGTGCTGGTCTTGGCCGTGGGGGCGGTCCCGCTGCTGGCCATCCGGCTCGGCAAGGTGCCGCTGCCCCCGATCACCCTGCCGACCGGCGAGCCGGGCGACACCGACCGGGCCCGGGACCTGCCCGACCGGGACCGGGTCTACGCGGCGGTCGCCCGCACCGAGGAGATGCTCACCGGGATGCTGCTCGGGCACGCCGTGCTGGCGGTGGCCGCCGCGCTGGTCCTCGGTTTCTCCGGCGGGCTGGCCGGCCGGCTGCTGGTGGCGGTCGCCGCGACCGTGCTGCTGCTCCGCTCCCGGCTGTTCGTGGCGCTGCGCCACCGGGTGCCGACCGTGGTCGCCGGCCTCGCCGGGTACGCCGTGCTGGGCGCCGTCCTCGCCGAGCGTTCCGGTCCGGCCGGCCGGCTCGCGCTGGTCGTCGGCGGGCTGGCGCTGGCCCTGCTGGCGGTGGCCGCCGGCACCACGTACGCCCGTCGCCCGGTCTCCCCGTACGTCGGTCGGGTCGCCGACCTGGCCGACACCGCCCTGGTGGTCTCCGTGGTGCCGGTCGCCTGCGCGGTGCTCGACCTGTACGAACGGGCCCGGGGGCTGCTCGGCTGAGCGGCCCCCGGGCCCGTCGACGTCTGGTGCAGGGTCAGTGCGTGGACTCGCCGCGCTCCTCGGCCTCCTTGGCGCGCCGGTACGACGCCGCGATCTCCGCCTCGGCCTCCTGCCGGCCGACCCAGGTGGCGCCCTCGACCGACTTGCCCGGCTCGAGGTCCTTGTAGACCTCGAAGAAGTGCTGGATCTCCAGCCGGTCGAACTCGCCGAGGTGGTGGATGTCGCGCAGGTGCTCCTGGCGCGGGTCCTCGTAGGGGACGCAGAGGACCTTGTCGTCGCCGCCCTTCTCGTCCGTCATCCGGAACATGCCGATGGTGCGGCACCGGATCAGGCAGCCCGGGAAGGTGGGCTCGGGCACCAGCACGAGCGCGTCCAGCGGGTCGCCGTCCTCGCCCAGGGTGCCCTCGATGAAGCCGTAGTCCGCCGGGTACTGCGTGGAGGTGAAGAGCGTGCGGTCCAGCCGGATCCGGCCGGTCGCGTGGTCGACCTCGTACTTGTTGCGGTGACCCTTCGGGATCTCAACCGTCACGTCGAAATCCATCTGCACGCTCCCTCGTTGCCCACGCTGGCTAACGGAAACCAGCGGCACGCCGCTCCCGTCGGGTGAATGCCCACCCGCCGGCTCCGGCCGCCGCATAGTGTTCGGACCGAAGTAGTGTCACCCAAGCAGATTTCGCGGGGGGAGGAGGGGGTCGTGGGGAGGGAAGATTCACACTACCGCCCGGAGGGCGGTGCTGGACGGGGTACCGGGCGATCTGCTTCCGGCGGGGCCACCGGGCGGTTCCCGGTGCCCGACGCCCACCTTCCCCGCACGCCCGGGTCCCCCGGCGACGCCGGCCCGGCTGCGTACGGCCAGCCGCCCCGGCCCGCGCCGACCGACCTCTGGGCCGCCGCCGCGACCCGCCCCGCCGGCGGGCCGCCCGACGTGGGCGCCCCGCCCCCGGCGTCCGGCCCGGCGCGCCGCCGGGTCCTGCCCGTCGCCCTGGCCGTGGTGCTCGTGCTCGTGCTCGCCGCCGTCGGGATCGCCGTGGTCCGACCGGGCCCCGTCGCCGACTGGCTGGGCGACGAGCCGGCCGAGCGGAGGGCCGCGCAGGCGGCGGAGCCGGCGCCCATGGCGGTGCTGTCCGGCGCGGACGCGAACGCCCCGCTGCCCACCCCCGAGGGGGTACGCGCCGCGCTCGCCCCGCTGGTGGGCGTGTCCGCGCTCGGCGACCGGGTCAACGTCTCGGTGGCCGACGTGGCCACCGGCCAGCCGCTCTTCGGCCGGGGCGAGGACGACGGCACCGTGCCCGCCTCGGTGACCAAGCTGGTGACCGGGGTGACGGTGCTCGCCGCGCGCGGCCCCGCGTACCGCATCCCGACCCGGGCGGTCGCCGGCCCGAACCCCGGCGAGGTGGTGCTCGTCGGCGGCGGCGACCCCACGCTGGCGGTCGACAAGAAGGGTTTCTATCCCGGAGCGGCGCGCCTCGACGACCTGGCCAGCCAGGTGCGCACGGCGCTCGGTGGCACGGAGCCGACGAAGGTGACGGTCGACTCGTCGCTCTACTCCGGCCCCGTTTACGAGCCGGGGTGGGACGAGGACATCCCCACCGGCGGCTACGGCGGTGCGATCACCGCGCTGATGACCGACGGCGCCCGCAGCGACGTGCCGCGCGCCAAGAAGGACGACGCGGCCGGCAACCACTGGGCCGAGCGGGTGGAGCAGCCCGACCTCGCGGCCGGCCGGGCCTTCGCCCGGCTGCTCGGCGTGCCGGCCGACACGGTGAAGCGCGGCACCGCACCCGCGGCGGACGGCGGCGCCGCCACCGGCACGCCCGGGCCCGGCGCCGAGCTGGGCAAGGTGGAGTCGCTGCCGATGGTCCGGCTGGTCGACATCATGATCAGCGACAGCGACAACATCATCGCCGAGGCGCTGGCCCGTCAGGTCGCGCTGGCCCGCAACGAGCCCGCCTCCTTCGAGGGTGCCGGTGCGGCGATGGACGCGGTGGCAGGGGAGCTGGGCCTGCCGGCCGACGAGCTGTCCCTCGCCGACGGCAGCGGGCTGTCGCGCAGCAACCGGATCAGCCCCTCGCTGCTCACCGACCTGATCACGCTCGCCGGCGACGGCAGCCGCCCCGAACTGGCCGCGATCTTCGGCGGCCTGCCCGTGGCCGACTGGTCGGGCACCCTCGCCGGCCGGTACGGCACGGCGGCGACGAAGGCCGGTGCCGGGGTGGTCCGGGCCAAGACCGGCACCCTGACCAAGGTGCACGCGATCGCCGGCGTGGTCAGCACCGCCGACGGGCGACTGCTCACCTTCGCGGTGCTCACCGACGCGGTGCCGCCGGACGGCCTGGAGGCCGCCCGGGTGGCGCTGGACCGGATCGGCGCCGCCCTGGCCGGCTGCGGCTGCCGCTGACCGGACAGGGCAGGGCGCGACCGGCGTCGATCACGCCGACGCGAGCCCGGGTCGGAGTGTCCCGGCGCGGGTACGGTGGGTGCATGGCGCAGTTCGTGGACTGGGATCTGGCCGCCGCTACCGCGGGGGCACTGGGCAAGTCGGGCCCCCGGGTGTCGTACGCCGAGGCCACCGACGTGGTCGGCGACCTGCGGCGGTTGACCGACGAGGCGGCGGGGCACGTCGCGGACTACACGGGGCTGCGCTCGCAGGTGTCGCACCCGCCGGTGCGGGTGGTGGACCGCCGGGACTGGGCGGCCGCCAACATCGCCGGGCTGCGCGAGGTGATCACGCCGCTGGTCGGCCGGCTCACGAAGGACAAGCAGCCCGGTCCGCTGACCGAGGCGATCGGCTCCCGGCTGACCGGCGTGCAGGCCGGCACCGTGCTGGCGTACCTCTCCGGCCGGGTCCTCGGCCAGTACGAGGTGTTCTCCGCCGACCCCGGGCAGTTGCTGCTGGTCGCGCCGAACATCGTCGAGGTGGAGCGGAAGCTGGAGGCCGACCCCCGCGACTTTCGGCTCTGGGTCTGCCTGCACGAGGTGACCCACCGGACCCAGTTCACCGCCGTGCCCTGGATGCGGGCGTACTTCCTCAGCGAGGTGCAGGCCTTCGTGGACGCGTCGTCGAGCGGCGGCGAGCACCTGCTGGAGCGGCTGCGCCGGGGCGTGGCCACCCTCGCCGAGGCGGTGCGGGACCCGGAGAGCCGCACCAGCGTGCTGGACATCGTGCAGACCCCGGCGCAGCGGGCCGTGCTGGACCGGCTCACCGCGCTGATGACCCTGCTGGAGGGGCACGCCGAATTCGTCATGGACGGCGTCGGTCCGGAGGTGATCCCGAGCGTCGAGCGGATCCGGGCGGGCTTCAACCGGCGCCGGGAGGCCGGCAACCCGCTGGAGAAGGCCATCCGCCGGCTGCTCGGCGTGGAGGTCAAGATGCGCCAGTACGCCGAGGGCCGCAAGTTCGTGCACGGGGTGGTCGACCGGGTCGGCATGGACGGCTTCAACAAGATCTTCGGCTCGCCGCTCACCCTGCCCCGGCTGGAGGAGCTGGGCGACCCGGACGCCTGGGTGGCCCGGGTGCACGGGCCGGTCGGCCCGGTCCAGGCCACGGGCTGACCGTACGCCCGTGGCCGCGCTCTCCCCGCCGGTGGCGGCGATCCGGGTGGCGGTCCGCCGCGCGCTGGCCGACCTGTCGCCCGGGGGCCCGGTGCTGGTCGCCTGCTCGGGCGGGGCGGACTCGCTCGCGCTGGCCGCCGCGACCGCGTTCGTGGCGCCCCGGCTGGGTCGCGCCGCCGGCCTGGTGACGGTCGACCACGGCCTCCAGGAGGGCTCGGCGCAGCGGGCCGCGGCGGTGGCGGCGTGGGCCCGCGAGATCGGCCTGGCGCCGGTCGAGTCGGTGCGGGTCGACGTCGCCGGGCGACCGGGCGGGCCCGAGGCCGCCGCCCGCGAGGCCCGCTACCGGGCGCTCGCCGAGGTGGCGGGCCGGTACGGGGCGGCGGCGCTGCTCACCGGGCACACCCGCGACGACCAGGCGGAGACGGTGCTGCTCGCGCTCGCCCGCGGCGCCGGCCCGCGCGGCCTGGCCGGGATGCCCGCCCGGCGGGACCTCGACGGGGTGCCCCTGCTGCGCCCGCTGCTGGAGGTGGGGCGGGAGCAGACCCGCAAGGCGTGCGCGGTGCTCGGGCTGAGCCCGTGGGAGGACCCGCACAACGCCGACCCCTCGTACGCCCGCGCCCGGGTGCGGGCCGACGTGCTGCCCGCCCTGGTCCGCGCGCTCGGGCCGGGGGTGCTGGACAACCTGGCCCGGACGGCCCGGCTGGTGGCGGCGGACAACGCCGTCCTCGACGAGTTGGCGGTCGCCGCGCTGGCCGACGTCCGCCACCCCGACGGAGGGCTCTCGGTGGGTGCCCTGGCCGCCCTCCCGCCGGCGGTGCGCGGCCGGGTGCTGCACGCCTGGGCCCGGGAGCTGGGCGCCCCGCCCTCCGCCCTGTCGCACCGGCACGTGACCGCGCTGGACACGCTGGTCACCGGCTGGCGGGGGCAGGGGGCGGCGTACCTGCCGGGCGGGCTGCGGGTGGTCCGCCGCGACGGCCGGCTCACCCCCGCCGTCCCCCGCTGACGAGCCAGCCGCGGGGAAGGGGGCGGCTCAGACCCCGACCCGGTCGCGGAAGGTGGCCCGGTAGGTCTGCGGCGTGGCACCGACGCGGCGGGTGAAGTGGTGCCGCAGCGCCGCCGCGTCGCCGAAGCCGGCCCGGTCGGCGACCGCCTCCACGCTGAGCCGGGTCTCCTCCAGCAGCCGGCGGGCCAGCAGCACCCGCTGGTTGGTCAGCCAGTCGTGTGGCGTGGTGCCCGTCTCGGCCCGGAACCGCCGGGCGAACGTGCGCGGGGCCATCCCGGCCCGGGCGGCCAGCTCGTCCACGGTCACCGGCCGGTCCAGGTGTCTCATCAGCCACTCCAGCACCGGCTCCAGGGTGGCCGCCTCGGGGGTCCTCGGAATGGGGGCCTCGACGTACTGGGACTGCCCGCCGTCGCGGTGCGGGGGGACCACCATCCGGCGGGCCAGCCGGGTGGCCGTCGCCGAGCCGTGCTCCTGCCGGACCAGGTGCAGGCACGCGTCGATGCCGGCCGCCGTGCCGGCGCTGGTGATGAGGCGGTCGTCCTGCACGTAGAGCGAGTTGCACCGAACCTTCGCCGTCGGGTGGCGGCGTTGCAGCTCGTCGACGTACCGCCAGTGGGTGGTGCACTCCCGGCCGTCGAGCAGGCCGGCCTCGCCCAGCACGAACGCTCCGGAGCAGACGCTGAACACGTACGCCCCGCGGTCGGCGGCCCGGCGCAGCACGTCGAGCACCGGGGCCGGCACCGTGGAGCCGTGCTCGTGGGCCGGCACGGCGACCAGGTCCGCCTCCTCCGCCGGCCCGAGGTCCGCGTGCGGGGTCAGCTGGAAGCCCGACGTGGTGCGGACCGGCCCGCCGTCGGGGCTGCACACGTGGAACCGGTAGCCGGGGAACCCGTCGGCGGTGCGGTCGGTGCCGAAGACCTCGGCGAGGACGCCGAGCTCGAACGCGGCGACCCGGTCCAGGGCGAGGACGGCGACCGAGCTGAGCATGTGACGAGGGTAACCGCACGGGTGGCAGAAAATCGAGGGGGAGTGGCATTCCTGCCACTGTCCGGCCTGTCGGGCTCGGCGCAGACTGGATGCAGTCCGGTGCGCACCGGCGGCGAAACCGACAGCAATCGTGCGAAAGTGAGCGCCGCCATGGAGTTCCTGTTCTTCCTCGTCTTCTTCCTCCTCCTCGCCGTGGCCTCGGCCGTCGGCCTCACCGCCGACAGCCGGGACTCGGCCGACTGGAAGCCGACCGACGACGGCCGCCGCTGGCGGTCGCGTGCCTGCTGAGGTGATTGGTGGCCTTCGCGTAATTCATCCCGTGCGGGACCGCTCCAAAAGGGGCGGCCCCGCCGACGGAGGCCATCCGGCGTACGGCAGGCTAGGAGCCATGGCTGACGGCTCCTGGTACGACGCCGACATCGACCACGTGATCATCTCCGAGGCGCAGATCCGCGAGAAGACCGCGGAACTCGCCAAGCAGGTCTCGGCGGACTACGCCGACGTCGATGACGGGCTCCTGCTGGTCTGCGTGCTCAAGGGCGCGGTGATGTTCATGGCCGACTTCGCCCGGGCGCTGGGCCGCAACGGACCGCCCGCCGAACTGGACTTCATGGCCATCTCCTCCTACGGCCAGGGCACCACCTCCTCCGGCGTGGTCCGCATCCTCAAGGACCTGGACCGGGACATCGCCGGCCGGCACGTGGTCGTCGTCGAGGACATCGTCGACTCCGGCCTGACCCTCTCCTGGCTGCTGCGCTACCTGGAGTCCCGCTCGGCGGCCAGCGTCGAGGTCGTCGCGCTGTTCCGCAAGCCGGACGCGGTCAAGGTGCCGGTGCCGGTGAAGTACGTCGGCTTCGACATCCCCACCGAGTTCGTCGTCGGCTACGGCCTCGACTTCGACGAGCGCTACCGCGAGCTGCCGTACGTCGGCGTGCTCAAGCCCGAGGTCTACGCCCGGGCCTGAGCCCCTCTCGCATCGGCGTCCATCGAGCGGACGTTCAGCGGGCTCTCAGCCAGTCGGACTACGGTATAGGTCGGTGGCGTGGAGGCATCCTCCACGCCCGACCCCTCGAACCGCGGGATTGGGCGGTCGGGCGGCCGGGCGCGGAGCTTCCGTCACGTCGGCTGGACCCGGTTCGCCCGACGCGCAGCTGCTGGGCTCGCGAGCTCACTCCGCGCGCACGATGTTCCGTTCGTGCGCGACTGCGGGGCTCGCAAGCTCACTCCTCGCGCACAAGGTGTACCGTCGAATGACCGCGGCGCGGCAAACTTCGCGCCTCGGGGTCGAGTCGGCCCGCACGGCGGCTCCGGCCGCCGCCGCAGGCGGCGACACCATCAGACGGACAGGACGTCGATCAGGAGGATGCGGGCGTCTCGGCGCTCGACAACAGTATGGAACGTACGCGTTTCTTCCGCCGACCGGTGGTCTGGATCATCCTGGTCATCCTCGGCGCCGTTGTGCTCAGTCAACTGTTCACCGCTGGTCCCAGCTACCACCGGGTGGACACGTCCATCGCGCTCGACCAGCTCAACAAGGGCGGCATCGAGAAGGTCGTCTTCCAGGACAAGGAGCAGACGCTCCAGCTCGACCTGAAGGACAAGGCCAAGTTCGGTGACACCACCACCGACCGGATCGAGGCGCAGTTCCCCTACGAGGTCGGCGACGAGGTCTGGAACGAGGTCCTCGAGGCCAAGGCCAACAACCGGGTCACCGGCCCGGCCGACGCCAAGGTGTCGTCCGACAGCATCTGGGTGAGCCTGCTGGTCAACCTGCTCCCGATCGCCCTGCTGGTGCTCCTGCTGCTCTTCTTCATGTCGCAGATGCAGGGCGGCGGCTCCCGGGTGCTCAACTTCGGCAAGTCCAAGGCGAAGATGATCACCAAGGACACGCCGAAGACCACGTTCGCGGACGTGGCCGGCGCCGAGGAGGCCGTCGAGGAGCTGCACGAGATCAAGGACTTCCTGCAGAACCCGGCGAAGTACCAGGCCCTGGGCGCCAAGATTCCGAAGGGCGTCCTGCTCTTCGGCCCGCCCGGCACCGGTAAGACGCTGCTGGCCCGCGCCGTCGCCGGCGAGGCCGGGGTGCCCTTCTACTCGATCTCCGGCTCGGACTTCGTCGAGATGTTCGTCGGTGTCGGCGCCAGCCGGGTCCGCGACCTCTTCGAGCAGGCCAAGGCGAACGCGCCGGCCATCGTCTTCGTCGACGAGATCGACGCCGTCGGCCGCCACCGCGGCGCCGGCATGGGCGGCGGTCACGACGAGCGCGAGCAGACCCTCAACCAGCTGCTCGTCGAGATGGACGGCTTCGACACCAAGGGCGGGGTCATCCTGATCGCCGCCACCAACCGGCCGGACATCCTCGACCCGGCGCTGCTGCGCCCGGGCCGCTTCGACCGGCAGATCCCGGTGGACGCCCCCGACATGGAGGGCCGCAAGGCGATCCTGCGGGTGCACGCCAAGGGCAAGCCGTTCACCCCCGACGTCGACCTCGACGCGGTGGCCCGGCGTACCCCGGGCTTCAGCGGTGCCGACCTGGCCAACGTGATCAACGAGTCCGCGCTGCTCACCGCCCGCAAGGACCAGCGTGCGATCACCAACGACTCCCTGGAGGAGTCGATCGACCGGGTGATCGCCGGTCCGCAGCGCCGGACCCGGGTGATGAGCGACCAGGAGAAGAAGATCACCGCGTACCACGAGGGTGGGCACGCGCTGGTCGCCTGGGCGCTGCCGCACGCCGCGCCGGTGCACAAGGTGACGATCCTGTCCCGCGGCCGGTCGCTGGGCCACACCCTGGTGCTCCCCACCGAGGACAAGTACACCCAGACCCGCGCCGAGATGGTCGACACCCTGGCGTACGCGCTGGGTGGCCGGGCCGCCGAGGAACTGGTCTTCCACGAGCCGACCACCGGCGCCGGCAACGACATCGAGAAGGCCACCCAGCTGGCCCGCGCGATGATCACGCAGTACGGCATGAGCTCCAAGCTCGGCGCGATCAAGTACGGCACCAGCGGCGACGAGCCGTTCCTCGGCCGCAACATGGGCCACGAGCGGGACTACTCCGACGCCGTCGCCGCCGAGATCGACGGCGAGATGCGGGCGCTGATCGAGCTGGCCCACGACGAGGCCTGGGAGATCCTGGTGGAATACCGGGACGTCCTGGACAACATCGTGCTGGAGCTGATGGAGAAGGAGACCCTCTCCACCGCCGACATGGCCCGGATCTGCGCCCGGGTGGCCAAGCGGCCGCCGATGGCGCCGTACAACGGCTTCGGCAAGCGCCAGCCCTCCACCGAGCCGCCGGTGCTCACGCCGGCCGAGAAGGAGGCGCTCAAGGTGCAGGCCCAGGCCGACGGCACCCAGGCGACGGTCGGCGGCGGCACCTCGACCAGCTCGAACAACTCGGACGGTACGCACTGAGCACCGACCCGACGGCCAGTTCCCGGGACGACCGGGGACTGGCCGTCTCCGCGACCGAGCCCGACGACGGCCTCGACTACGTGGCCGCGCGCCTGATCAGCGGCAAGCTCACCGGCCGACCCGTCGAGGAGACCGTGGACCTCGGGCGGATCGAGAAGGCGGTACGCGAGATCCTCACCGCCGTCGGGGAGGACCCGGACCGCGACGGGCTCCGGCAGACCCCGGCCCGGGTGGCCCGCGCGTACGCCGAGCTCTTCGCCGGCCTTCGGGTCGACCCGGCCCAGGTGCTCAGCACCACCTTCGAGGCCAACCACCAGGAGCTGGTGCTGGTCCGGGACATCGACGTGATGAGCCTGTGCGAGCACCACCTGCTGCCGTTCCGGGGCAGCGCCCACATCGGCTACATTCCGGGGCCGGACGGCCGGATCACCGGCCTGTCCAAGCTGGCCCGGCTGGTCGAGGTCTTCGCCCGCCGGCCGCAGGTCCAGGAGCGGCTCACCTCGCAGATCGCCGACCTGCTGATGGAGCGGCTCGCGCCGCGCGGTGTGGTGGTGGTGCTCGAGTGCGAGCACATGTGCATGGCGATGCGCGGCATCCAGAAGTCGGGTGCCCAGACCATCACCTCGGCCGTGCGGGGCACCCTCCAGCACGACGCCAAGTCGCGGGCCGAGGCGATGGCGCTGATCATCCCCCGTTGACCGCGACCAAACCGACCGACCGGCCGGTCGGCCCGCACCCCGGGCCGGCCGGCCGCTCGCGTGTCCGGACGCCGCGCGGCGGCCCCGCCCAGCCGACCGGCATCGCGAGTGGGGTTCCGGGGCGCGTGGCGGCTCGCTCAGCCGGCCAGCATCTTGCCTCTCCGGGCCGCGCGACGGCCCCGCTCAGCCGGCCAGCATCGCGAGCAGCAGGCCCGCGCTGACCAGCACCGCCGGGACCAGGCACACCAGCGCGCCGAGCCGGGCCGTGCGGTCCACCCGGCCACCCTCCCCGGCCGGGAAGAGCCGCCCGACGCCGAGCCAGCCCGCCGCGAACGCCACCGCCGGCATCGGCAGCCCGCAGAGCAGCGCCGCCACGCTCGCCGCCCCGGGGCCGGTCGCCACGAACAGCGCCACCTGGATCAGCGGTACCAGCAGGGCCAGCGGCGCGTACAGCAGCAGGTTGCGCGGGCGCGCCGGCCAGGCGGCCAGGCGGGGCAGGCCGCGCGCGGCCAGCGCGGCGTCCGCGGCGTCCGCGCGGCCCCGGGCGCCGCGGAGCGCGGACAGCACCGCGGCCGGCCCGCCCGCCATCGACCTGGCCGCCTCGGTCAGCTCAGGCGGCGTCGGGACCAGCGAGATCGGTGGTACGCCCCGCTCGCGTAGCCGGGTCTCCTGTGCCGCGAGCCGGGTGCGGACAGCGGTCAACTCCTCGCGGGCAGCCTGCACCGACCGGGCCTGCTCGCCGGCAGCGGTGGCCGCGTCCCGGCGTACCCCGTCGAGCTGCCGGGCGGCGGCGAGGTAGTCGGTCCACGCGGTGGACACCGGGTCGCCGCCCGCGACGGCCCCCGACGGCGCCGCCGCGTCGGGCCCACCCGGCGGCGGACCGGCGGCGGACCGCTGGCGTCCCGGCCCGGCGTGCGCCGGCCTGCTCCGCGCCCCGCTGCGGGTCATGTCGGCTCCTCCTGCTCCGCGAAGGGAACCAGCACCGTGCCCTGCTCACCCGGTGAGTCCCAGAGCACCGCCCGGCCCGGGCGGGGCCGCCACTCCACCGGCCGGCCGAAGACCGACGCGAGCTGGGCGCCGGGCAGGTCCACCACCGCCACCGCCGCGAGCTTGTCGACCTCGCCGTCGGGCTCCAGCAGCGCCGCGAAGGACGGCGCCGTGCGCCAGCGGCCGAGCAGGTGCCGCCCGGCGGGCGGGCCCTCCCGCAGCAGCGCGCGCAGCCGCTCCGGGGGCAACTGCTCCGGCGACGGCACATCCAGGCCGAAGACCACCAGGTACGCCGGCTCGGCGGCGTCCACGGCGGCGAGCAGGCCGGCGGCGTCCACCGTCTCGACCGGGTGCCGCCCGGCCAGCTCGGCCGCCAGCGCGTCGGCCAGCGGCCGGCAGTCGTCGTCCGGTGCGGCGAGCACGAAGCGGGCGGTCCCCGGCGCGTGGTGGGCGGCGGTGCTGCGCGCCGCCGTGGCCAGCAGCCGGGCCGCCTCCGGTCCGGGGCCGAGGACAGCCAGGTTGCGCCCCGGGGCCGGCCCCAGCGGCACCGCGACCGTGGTCCGGGGCACGTCCACGGCCCGGCCCAGCAGGGCGGCGGGGCCGGGCGCCCGCCCGGCCAACGCGGCCCGGTGCCGCGGATCGTTGCGCAGCAACGGGCGGGCGTAACCGGCGAAGACCACCGGCGGGGCGGACCCCTCCGGTCGCGCCGACCAGAGCCGCTGCCGCAGCTGCCCGACCGTGTCGGGATGGTCCTGCGGGTCCGGGAAGCGGACCATCCGCTCGTGCCCCCGGATGGCGCCCCGGGGCCCGCCGAGGCCGCCCGCGGTGTTCACCACCGCGCTGCCCACCGGCAGCCCCGCCGCCGAGTCGTTGGTCGGCTCCAGCACCGCGCCCCCGCCGGGCAGCGCCACCCGCACCGGGAACTGCCCCAGCACCGAGTCGCGGTCCGTACGCGAGCCCAACCCCAGGTCGCCCTCGCCGGCCAGCACCAGGTGCACCCCGTACGCGCGCCCCGTACGCGCCAGCGCGTCCAGCCGGGCGGCGGCGTCCACGGCCAGCCGGTCCCGCTCGGCGAAGAGCAGCGGAAGATTGTCCAGCACGCAGACGATCCGGGGCATCGCGCGGTGCTGCCGCAGCTCGGCGAAGCGCTGCCCGCCCGCCCGGCCGCCGGCCTCCTCGCGGCGGCGCACCTCCGCCGTCAGCTCGTCGAGCAGGCTCAACACGTACTCCCGGTCGGCCGCCATCGCCGCGGCCCGGACCTGCGGGATCCACGACCGGTCCCGCTCGGTCTGGAGGAACTCCACGAAGGACTCGGCGTCGGCGAGGTCCACCAGGTAGAGGGCCAGCTCCTCGGGACCGTACCGGGCGGCCAGGCCGAGCAGCGCCGTGGTGAGGAAGGTGGATCGGCCCGCGCCGGAGCGGCCGCTGACCAGCCAGTGCGGGGTCAGCTCGGTGAACCCGAGCGACACCGCCCGCCCGCCCGCGTCGCCGACGGTCGTCGCGAGCCCGTCGGCCGCGGTCGCCGTCCACAACTCCCCGTCGGGTGGCGGCAGCAGGTCCGTCAGGGCCAGCCGGGAACCCGCCTCGACCTGCGCGGCCAACCGGCGGCACACCGCGTCGACGAGGTAGCCGGGCGGATCCGACTCGACGAAGACCGGCGAGTTCAACCCGCCCGGAGGCTCCGCGCCGGGGCCCGCGAACGACCCGCCCGGCGGATCACCCAGCAGCGCGTACGCGTTGCGGATCGCCAGCGTGGTCGCCTGCGGCAGCGGGGCACGATCGGCGTACGGGCCGGCCGGGGGCCAGCCGGCCACCACGAGGTGCAGCCCGGCGGACCGGCCCTGCTCGGCCAGCGCTTCCACCCGGGCCAGGTCGGTGGGGCCCGTCAGGTCGGGCAGCGCCGCGATTACCAGCAGCAGCGTCCGGTCGTGCCGGCGACGCCCGCTCGCCCCCGGGGCCACCCACTGCTCGGCCTCGGTGAGCACGGCCCGCAGGCCCGCGACGTCCACCGCCGGGGGCGGCAGCAGGCCCGCGTCGGCGAGCGCCGCGAACGGCTCCAAGGTCGCACCCGTCGCGTCCACCGCGCGGACCAGCAGCGCCCCGGCCGGGGTCGCTGCCAACAGCCGCAGCAGTACGGCCCGGAGCAGCCCCGCCACCCGGGGATCCCGGGCATCGGCGTCCACGGCGAGATGCCCCGTGCCGAGCAGCGGCACCAGCGCGGGGAAACGCGCGTCGTCCAGCGGCGCCGCCGTGCCGACCCGGACGAAGACGGGCGGCCCCTCGCCGGCCGGCGCGGTCGGGGCGACCGTCTCCAGGGGAGCCCCCGCCCAGCCGGGGGCCAGCACCGCCGCCGCGGACCGGAGGCGGTCGGCCAGCTCGTACTGGCGGTGCTGGTCGGCGGGAACGGGACGGGTGTCGTCGAGGATGCCGGCGGCGGCGGTCGCGGTGGCGGCGGCCTGCCGGTGCAGTGCGGCGGCGCGGTTCGTCCGTGCCTTCGGACCGGTCACCGCGTCCACCCCCTCTGCCCGAGGTTGGCAACCCCTCCCCGCGCAGAGACGGTAACCCAGCCGGAGCAGCTCGTCCGGGATGCGCGGCGGCGCTGCGCCGGTGTTGTCGTGGATCTCACCAATGGGGAGTGGTCCGTCACGATCCGCTGCATCTGGGGCATTGGGTCTCCGGCGCCCAGCCGCTAGCCTCAGAGGGTGGAATCAGTGCAGCCCCCCGCCGGTTCCCAGGTCTCCCGCGTACCGGCGCAACGGCCCCCCTCCGACCACCTGGCGCCGCCGTCGCCGGCCCCGGCGCCGGAGCGGCCGAGGCGCCGGGCGCGCACTGTGCTCACGGTCGTCGCGAGCATCCTCGCGGCGCTCTGCTTCGGCGGTGTGGCCGCTGGATACGTCCTCTACAACCGAGCTGCCGCCCCCGACCGCAGCGCGCCCGACGTCTTGGTGGACAACTACCTCCGGGCGTTCCTCGTGGACCGCAACGACACCCGCGCAGAGCTTTTCACCTGCCAGGAAGACACCGGGCTGAGCACGTTGTCCGGCCTGCGCAAGGAAATCGAGCAGCGCGAGGCCAACTTCGGTGTCGTGGTGCGAGTCAGCTGGGGACCTCTCACTCGGACCGAGACCGGAGAGGGCGAATCGGTCGCCACAACTCTATCCATCTCCAGCTCCGCCAACGGGCAGCCCCGTAGCAGTCGCCGAGAGGACTGGGTGTTCGACGTGATGGATGGCGAAGAAGGATGGCGGGTTTGTGCTGGCCGGAAAACGGCCTGAGCCGTCACTCGATCCAGAGCAGGTGGACCGGCACCTCCAGTGTGGTTGGTGACTGGCCCCGCCATGCCCAGCGGTACCACTCCACTTCAGGCGTGACCCGCACGCAGATGTCCCCGTCGGCGCCTGAGTAGGTTTCGGTGACCGCCCGCAGGTCCCGGTGCTCGACGGATTCCACGACGTGTACGACCCGGCGGCCGGTGACGGCGTCCGCCTCGAAGACCGGGGTCGGCAGACGGTGCGCCGGGGCGTCCAGGGAGACGAGACGGACGCCTGCCTCGCGGTCCACCGACGTGTCCGGCCGCCGGCTCCCCACCGTCTCCACCCAGACCCGCTCCACCGGGACCAGCGGCGCGAACACCTCCACCTGGTCGGACTCCGCCCGATACCACTCGTGCTCGGGGATCACGGGGACGTAGGTCCGGCTGCCCTGCACCACCCGCTCGTCGGCCCGCAGGTCACCGCGCCAGCCGAGCCCGGGCAGGCCGACCAGGACCCGCCGCCCGCGCAGCTCGACCCGCCCGGTGGCCGGCACGATCTCGATCGGCCGGGGCGGCCGGGGAGCCCAGTCGGGCTGGTCGGCGAACGGGTCGGGGAGCGGCTCGTTCATGACGGCCGGCGCCTCACGCCGCGCCCTTGAGCGGCGCACCCCGCGACCGCATGAACGGCACCGGGTCGATCGCGCCGCGGCTGCTGCGGTCCTCGTCCTTGTGCACCTCGAAGTGCAGGTGCGGGCCGGAGGAGTTGCCGCTGCTGCCCACCTCGCCGATGACCTCGCCGGCTCGGACGGTCTGGCCGACGGAGACCCGGGGCTTGCTCACCATGTGGCAGTAGCGCGTGATGAACCCGCCAGCGTGCAGGACGTCGACGAACCAGCCACAGCCGCCCTTGTCCGGCCAACCGTCGGCGTCGCAGCTGAGCCGTCCGCGATTGTCCGGGTCGCAACGGGAGACCAGGACGCGGCCGGTGGCGGCGACCCGGATCAGGGTGCCCTTCGGGGCGGCGATGTCGACCCCGTTGTGCCCGGGCCGGCTCGCCGTGCGGAAGCCCGACCCGACGCCGCCCGGGATGGGTGCTGTCCAACCCGAGGCGGCGATCTCCCCGCCGGCGGCGCGGTCACACGCCTGCTTCCCGCCGACGAGCACGGTCCGGGCAGCCCCACCGGCCAGGGCGTTGACGATCTGCGAGGCGAC
Organism: Micromonospora sp. NPDC047620; assembly: GCF_043205005.1. NCBI lineage: Bacteria > Bacillati > Actinomycetota > Actinomycetes > Micromonosporales > Micromonosporaceae > Micromonospora > Micromonospora sp. NPDC047620. The sequence continues at coordinate 136,110 of NZ_JBIDDG010000016.1, forward strand.
TTCCTCGTGCTTGGCGTAGGCGTCCGGGAAGGCGCTGATCTGCACTGCCTGGGCGGCCCGCGTCAGCGGCATCCGCTCCCAGCCGGGTACCTTGACCAGCTTCTCGTAGAACTTCCGGGCGGCGTACTCGGGCGTCATCCGCTGGGTGACGCTGCCCCAACTGGCCCGTTGCTGGAAGAGGCCGACAGAGTCGTGGTCGGCCCCCATGCCCTCGTTGGGCAGGTTCTCGGATTCGCCGACGGTCGGGTTCGCCAGGTTACGCAGCCGGGACTCCTGCATGGCGGTCGCCACGGCGATGACCCAACCGCGCGGCGGCACCTTCATCTCCTGCCCGACCTTGATGATCCGAGCGGCGTTGCGGAGTTCGACTTCGCCGTACTGGGACATTCGGGGCATGCTGCCCTGGATGTCGACCCGGAAGTCCTCCGTGCAGTCCAGGCTGGCCGACATCATCCGGTCACCCGCGTCACCGCCGAGTTCGGTGAGGAAGAAGGCGCCGGCGCCGCCGGTGCAGCAGAGCAGGGCGAACGTCGCGGTCAGCGCGGCGGCAAGGGCCCCGAGCCGGGGCTGTCGACGGCGCGATCGGGTCTTGTCGCTCATTTCTGCTCCCAGTCCACCGCGTCCACCAGCCACCGCCCGTCGGGCGCCACCAGTTCGAGGCGGAGCTGGCCCGCGTCGAGCGGGACCAGCACCTCGACGAAGTTCTCGGTCCGGGGCCGGAGCGTGACGTCACCGTTGACCTGCCCGGCTGGCACCCCCGACGGGTCGGCGCCCGCCAGTTTCTCGGTCAGCGCCGGGGTCGACAGGGGACGCAGCCCCTCCTGCCACTGGTCCGCCGTGACGCCCGGCTTGCCCAGCCACGCCGCGACGAAGCGCTCGGCGATCTCTTCCGGCGTGGGCTCACCCGCGCGGGTGACCGGGGACGGGGGTGCGCCCGTCGAGAACGCCCCGTCGTCACCGGCGGTCGGGGCGACGGTGGTGATGGGTCGGCTCGGACGGTTGCTGAGCCCGTCCGTCGGGTCGCCGGGACCGGAGATCAGCCGGGCCGCCCCGATGACCCCGAACACGACCACGGCGAGGGCGAGCGCGATGCCGAACCGGGACCGCAGCACCCGGGTGAGGAGGAATTCGACGGCCCGGCGCACCGCACTCACCGCGCCTCGGAGCGGATCCGCGGCGCGGGCCGTGCCGGCTCACGCTCGGCCGAGCCCGGACGGTAGATGACGAATGACGGGTTCTCGTCGGGCACGTCCGGCTCGGTCCAGGCGGCTGGCTGGTGCCGGCGGGGCCGGGGCGCGGCCGGGCGGGGAGTCTCCCGCTCCGCGGTTTCCGGTGCCTCGGAGGCCGACTCGCGGCCGTCCGGCCGCTGCCGCTCCTGATCGCCACTCGTGTGGGCGTGCGACGGGTCCTCCCGGCGGGCCTCCGGCCGCAGGGTGCTCTTCTCCGCCACGACGGCGCGGCGCCGGCCCATCGCCGGCTCGGCCGTGCCACCGGGCTCCGCCACGTCGAGCCGGGCGGCCGTGCGCATGTCCCGGAAGAAGCGCCGGTGCCAGGAGCCGGCCGAACTGACCGCCTCGCTGCTGTCCTTGCCGCCGAGTTGGGTGATCCGGCGGTAGGGACGCAGCAGCAGCCAGCCGACCACACCACAGAGCCAGACCAGCACCACCTGGAGCCAGCCCGGCAGCGTCGGCGTGCTCATGATCAGGTCGACCGCGAAGAGGTAGATGGCGGCGCCGGTGCCGAAGATGGCGATGTTGAAGACGGCGGCGACCACCGCGTTTCCCAGCCGGCGCAGCCCGGCGCTGGCCGGTCGCAGCAGGCCCACCGTGCCGAGGATCGGCGCGGCGATCACCGCCCAGCGGAATATCAGGAATCCCAGCAGCACCAGCAACGAGGCGGTCAGGTCGAACATCGCGAAGAGCACGGCGGCGAGCACCGCGATGAACCCGGCCCCGATCCGGTCCATGTCCCGGACCCCTTGGAGGTACTCGTACGCTTCCGGGTCCTCGGTCTCGATCTGCTGCGCCACCCTGGCCCACTGCTGCTGCTTCGCCTTGATGGTGGCCTCGCGGGTGGCCGGATTCGACCGAAGCTTCGCCGCTTCCTCCCACGAGAGCGACTTCGCGTCGTACAGAGCCGGGCCGTACTTCTTGGCGGTCTCGCTGTCGGCCGAGCCGAGCACCCCCCGCAGCCAGTTGCGGTAGAGCATGGCCTCAGTCGCCGTGTCACTGGCCCGGACGGCGGGCGGACGGTTGTCCTTGCACGCCTCGGGGTTCGGGTCGTCGCACTGACTGGGCGGGGTGTCCTTGGAAGCCGGGCCGACAGCGTCGTGCACCACACCCAGGGTGGTGACGAGGGTGCCGTCGGCGATGTTCGCCGACTTGACGGGCCAGGCGGCCAGGGCAGTCACCGCCACCATCACCAGCAGCGCCCAGCCCGCCGTGGTCATCGCGTTGCTCATGTCGGACTGGCGGGAGCGCCAGAGCAGGTAGAGACCGACCACGCAGAGCGTGACGATGCCGAAGACGCTGAACACCTTCTGATAGACGGCCTTGGTCGCCTGGTCCACCAGTGGGTCCGCCCAGCCCCACATCGAGCGCGGATCCCAGGCGCGCTCCCGGAGCGCGTTCGAGGCGCCGACGATCGCCGTGGCCATCATGAACTCGCCGTTTGCCACCGTGTTGGTGAACTTGTAGTCCGGGTGCAGCACCGCGGTCGCGCAGCCGCTGTCGACGTCGTACGTCGAGTAGCTGTAACCCGCATATCCGTAGTCGCTGTAGAAGCCCTTGGGACCTGGTTTCGTGGCCGACTCCGGACGTGAGGCGAACCAGCCAGCAAGCCCGGAGTCCGGAGCGCTCGGGGTCGGGGCGTTACGGCACTGGACTTCGTTCTCGGCGACCTCATTCAGCTTGGTGACGCAGGCGCGGAAGTCGGCCTGCCACTCCGGCGTGGTGCAGAGGTCCGCCGAAGCCTGGGCGGTCAGCGGTGTCGGGGCGGCTGCGGCGGCGCCGAGGGCCGGCCAGCCGATCGTGGCCCCGGCGAGGACGCCGAGTGCGAGAAGGAACGCCGCCAGCCGTGCCCGGGCCCCCGCCATCTCACGCCTCCAGGTTCGGCAGGACGGCCGGCAGTACCCCGGCGGCCGCGGCGATCGCGGCGGGAGTGGTGTCGAGGTGGTCCAGCAGCCCGTCGACGTACGAGACGTCGACCCGGACCTTCTGCACCCGACCGTCGACGTCCCGCATGACGAACTCGCGGAAGCCGAGCCGGGCGGCGGAGGTCGCGTCGGCGGTGGAGAGCGAGGCGAGGGTCGCCTCGTAGCCGTCGTCGACCGGCACCCGCAGCAGGCGCAGTGCTTCCGAGGCGATCTCCGCGTCCTCGGCGATCCGGCCGACGAAGACGGTCGAGACCAGGTTCTGCACGTCGAGGCCGAGGATGTCGCGCGGGTTCTGCGAGGCCACCAGCGCGGCGAGGTTCCACTTGCGGGAGTCGCGGGCGAGCCGGACCAGGAAGGAGCGGCCGGAGCGCCACCCCTCCATGAAGTGCGCCTCGTCCAGGCCGACGAGCTTGCGGGACGACATCGACCCGCCGTAGCAGCGGCGTACGGCCAGCCGGTGCGCGGTGTGCAGCATCGGCAGGGCGAGTGCCTCCTCGGCCGACCAGTACTCCCGCTCGATCTTCAGGTCGGGCAGCCGCAGCCCGGCCATGGTGATCACGGTGAGCGCCGCGTCCGCGCCGAGCAGCCCCTCCGGCGGCCGGCCGAAGAAGAGCATGGCCAGCGGCATCTCGGCGGTGTCCAGCAGCAGGTTGGCCAGTTCCCTGCCGGCGTCGTCGTCGAGTTGGCTGAGGCAGGCGACCACGTCGTCCAGGGTGGAGGTCTCCTCCGCCGGCACCTGGCGTACGGCGTGCCGGAACAGGGTGGCGGTGGACGCCTCGCGGGCCACCTGCGGCGGCACCAGCATCATGCAGATGTCCTGTACGAGCATCCGCCGCTCGGCGCGGGCGTTGGAGACGGCGATCTCGAACTCCCGGTCGCCCGCCGCCCCGCTGCTGAACTCGGTGCGCAGCGGGGTCGGGATCAGCGAGTACGGCGCCAGGGTGCCGTGCTCGGAGCCGGTCAGGTTCAGCACCCGCGAGTACGGCCGCAGCTCGGGCATGGCGCACAGCCGGGCCAGCGGGCCGGACGGGTCGAGCAGCGTCACCTGGACGCCGCGCCGGGCCGCGAGGTAGCCGAGGGCGCCGAGCAGGGTGGACTTGCCGCCGCCCGGTTCGGCGACGAAGACGGCGAGGCCGGAGCGTTCGCGCACCTCCATCGGGAAGTGCAGGTCGAGGAAGACGGGCCGGCGGCAGGTGCCCGCCGTCCGCCCGATCAGGTCGCCGCGCCGGTCACCGACCGTGGAGGCGGCCTGCGGAAGGGCGGCGGCGAGCAGGTTGACCGGCATCCGCCGGACGTAGCCGGTGTTGGCGATCGGCTCGCCGGGGATGAACTCGCGGGCCAGCCAGTCCTGGTTCTTCGGGTGTTGCAGCGAGATGCGCAGCTCCCGGGAGTAGAGCTGGATCAGCCGCCTGGCCCGCTCCAGGCACTCCTCGCGGGTCCGCCCGCCGACGGCGATCCGGTGCCAGCCGTGCGCCCGGGCGGAGTCGACCGGCAGGCCGGTCGTCATCTCGTCGCCGATCACCAGGGCCCGCTTGGCCAGCCGCTCCAGCTCCGGCGGGGCGTCGATGCCGTGTTCGGCGTAGTCGAGCTGCTGGGAGCGGATCATCCGGAGCCGGTGCTCGAGGTTACGGAAGGAGTCGCCGGAGCCGAGGATGTCGACCCGGGTGGAGAGCTCCATCGGCCAGGGCAACCGCTCGTGGAAGTGCAGCCAGGGCTCGTGCCGCTCGGGGATCTCCAGTGGTTCCATCCGGCCCACCGCCAGCACGGCGACGTGCCGCTCCTCGCCGGTCATGCGGTTGACCAGCTTGACGGTGGAACCGTACGGGGTGCGGTAGCGCTCCACCTGCTCGGTGAGGGCGAGCAGGTCGCCGCGTTCCCACCGGCCGTCGGTGATCGGGGAGAGCCGGCCGGGGGGCGCCATGCAGAGCGCCACGGAGCGGTAGAGCAGCCATTCCAGCTCCTGCGCGGTGACCCGCCGCCCGCGCATGCCGAACGCGCCCAGCACCTCGTCGAACTGCTCGACGGTGCGCCCGAGCTTGCGGCGCTCGCCCTCGGCCACGCCGCGACCGAAGGTGCGCAGCACCCGCTCGGTGAACGAGTCGCCGAGGGACCGCCGGGCGAAGGTGACGCCGAGGTAGGTCTGCCCCTCGGCGTGGTTGACCGAGAGCAGGTGCCGCTGCGCGGCCACCAGGTGGTCGGCCCAGCCGGCGGTGCCGGGGACGTCGGGCAGCGGGGACCGGGTGTGCCCGTCGATGGTGCGGGCCCACTCGTCGGCCGGGAAGGGTCGGGTGGTGCGCCGCAGGTGCAGCCGGAAGCCGGCCAGGCCGGCGTACTGCTCGGAGATCGCCGAGAGCAGCGCCTCCCGCTCCGCGTCCGGCCGGAACGCCCAGCGCACCTCCGGAAGCCAGTACCAGGCTGTGACGGTGTTCGGGGTGAAGGTGAGGTGGCCGGCGATCTCGGTGATGGCCAGTTCGACCGCCGGGTCCCGGTCGCCGAACTTGATCTTTGGCGGCTTGACGCGGACCGGCTTGGTGGGCTGGTTGCGCCGGCCGGCGGAGCGCTGGCGCGGCGGCGTCACGTCCCGCCCCGTGCGCTCCGGCAGCCGCTCACCGGCCCGCCGCGACGGCCGCTCCGGGGGCGCCGGGTCGAGTGGTGCCGGTGCGGGCGGCGGCGGGGTTACGTCGGCCGCCGCCTCGTCGGCCGGTGGGCGGAGCGTCGGCAGCCGGTCCCCGGGCTGGTGCGGCACCCGGGCCGACCGGGCCGGCGGCTCGTGGGCGACCGCTGGGGGCTCGTACGCGACGGCGGGTGGCTCGTACGCGACGGCCGGCTGCTCGTACGCGACGGCCGGGGGTTCGTACGCGACGGCCGGGGGTTCGTACGCGACGGCCGGGGGTTCGTACGCGACGGCCGGGGGTTCGTCGTCGGCGTCCGCCGGCGGCGGCTCCACGGCGGGCGCCCGGCCGGCCGTGCCGGTGGAACGGGCGGGCGGCCGGGCGGCGGCACGCGGCGGGGCCGGGGCGGCGGGGGCCGGCTCGACGGCGGCCGGCTGCTGCGGGATGGCCGCGTGCTCCCGCCCGCCGACCCGCGGCGGCGTGGCCGGCCGCGTGCCGGGGCGCGTCCCCCCGAACAGGTCGAGGAAGGGCGAGTCGATGTCGGCGCTGTCGGCCGGTGGCCCCGGGTCGACCGGCGGCGTCCGGCGCTGCACCGGGCGGGGCGCCTGGAAGACGCCGACGCCGCCGTGCCCGGGGGTGGTCACGAGGGCCGGGTCGAGGGCGACCTCGTCCCGCTCGGGCTCGTCCGGGTAGTCGAACGACCGCGCACGGTTACCGTGCGAGGCGATCGGGCGCCCGGCCGGGGAACCCGGCGTGGAAGAGCGACTCATGCGACCGCCTCACCCGCGTCGTGCGACTGCCTGATCGGCGTACGCCCGGTCATGCCAGCTCCTCCCGGATCCTGATCCGGCTGCCGACCAGGCGGGGGTCCCGCTGCTCGGCGGCCGGCTCCCGGGTCCGCCGCCAGTCGGTCAGCGCGGTGCGGATCACCATGCGCGCCGGCCGGTCCGGGTCGACGTACCGGAAGATGAACGAGGTGGTCACGATGGCAAGCGCGATCTCCCAGGCCGGGAAGAGCTCGACCCGCAGCGTGAACAACCAGTGGATGAACATGTAGAGGGGGACGAGCAGCATGAAGAGCCCGTACTGGGCGTAGGGCAGGTGGACCGGAAGGGTGTAGCCGGGCGGCCCGAGGTAGACCAGGCGAGCCCGGTAGATGTCGTCGTCGGTGCGCAGCCGCATGTCGTGCCCGCGCCTATTCGAAGATCAGGTCGATCAGGTAGTCGCCGATGAAGAACAGTGTGGCGGCTCCGGCGATGAAGGCGAGCCCGACGATCGCGATGGCCGAGCTGGTCAGCACCTTGGAGATCTCGCCCCGGCTGGCCCGCCCGATGAAGATGACGCCCAGCACGGCCAGCAGGATCGGCGCGATCTTGCTGGCGAAGAACGTGACGACACCCTCGGTGTCGATGCCTTTGGGCGCGGGCTCGGCGAGTGGAGTCGACGCCAGGGTGGAGAGCGTGTGGGCGGCGGCGGACGTCACCGTCTCCATCAGCTCGATGGCGATCACTGGAACCTCCCCAAATCGCGGCCGGCGGCGCCGCGGTGGTGCAGTAGGCATGCCTGGCGGGAACGGTGCTCACTAGCCGCAGCGTCGATGACCCTGCGTTCGTTACCCACCACGGAGGGTGGTGAGCTTTGGGCGGATTTTCCCGCTTCGGCCCTCCCTCCAGGCTTCGCCATCTCGATGCCGGGCAATTCCAAAGCGTACGGGCAGGCCCTCAATGCGACAAGCCGCGAAGAGTCTGCCCGATTCGGCCCGGACGACCGATCGTACACCCGTTCGAATGCGCATGTCACCGCCCTCGACCCGGCCCGCCCGGGGTGCTCCGGCCGACCGGTACCGTCTAGTCGTGACCGATCTGGTACGGGCCTCGGCCCCGGTGGTGATGGGCGTCCTCAACGTCACGCCCGACTCGTTCTCCGACGGCGGACGGTACGCCGACCTCGACGCCGCCGTCGGACACGGCGTGCGGCTGCGGGCCGACGGCGCCCACCTGGTGGACGTGGGCGGGGAGTCCACCCGGCCCGGCTCCGACCGGGTCGACGCCGACACCGAGACGGCCCGGGTGCTGCCGGTCGTCCGGGAGCTGGCCGCCGCCGGCGTGCCGATCAGCATCGACACCACCCGCGCACGGGTCGCCGAGGCGGCCCTCGCCGCCGGCGCGGCGGTGGTCAACGACGTCTCCGGCGGTCTCGCCGACCCCGACATGGCCCGGGTGGTCCGGGACGCCGGCTGCCCCTGGGTGCTGATGCACTGGCGCGGCCACGCCCGCGAGATGGGCGAGCTGGCCCGCTACACCGACGTGGTCGCCGACGTCCGCGCCGAGCTGGGCCGGCGTGTCGACGAGGCGTTGCGGGCCGGTGTCGCCGCCGACCGCATCGTGATCGACCCGGGGCTCGGCTTCGCCAAGACGGCCGCGCACAACTGGGAGCTGAGCGCCCGCCTGCCCGAGCTGCTGGAGTTGGGCTTCCCGCTGCTCTTCGCGTCCAGCCGCAAGGCGTACCTGGGCCGGCTGCTGGCCGGCCCCGACGACGCCCCCCGCCCCACGGACGGCCGGGACGCGGCCACCGTCGCCACCAGCCTGCTCGCGGTGGCGGCCGGCGCCTGGGGCGTCCGCGTGCACGACGTCCGCGCCACCGTGGACGCGCTCGCCGTCTGGCGGGCCACCGGCGCGCCCCGCCTGACGCCCCCGACCACCGGCGCGGCCCACGCGGGCGCCGGCCGGGCGGGCGGCACCGCCGACCACGGAGGAGACCGATGACCGACCGCATCCAACTGACCGGCCTGCGGGCGCACGGCCGGCACGGGGTGTACGACTTCGAACGCGCCCAGGGGCAGGACTTCGTCGTCGACGCCGTCCTGGAGATGGACCTGACCCCGGCGGCGCGCTCCGACGAGGTGGGCGACACCGTCCACTACGGCGAGCTGGCCGAGCGGCTGGTCGCCGTCGTCACCGGCGAGCCGGTCAACCTGATCGAGACGCTCGCCGACCGGCTGTTGACCGTCTGCCTGGCCGACCCCAGGGTCGAGGTCGCCACGGTCACCGTGCACAAGCCGGAGGCGCCCGTCCCGCACGCCTTCACCGACGTGGCCGTCACCATGACCCGGCGGCGCGACCGGTGACCCGGGCCGTCCTCTCCCTCGGCAGCAACCTCGGCGACCGGCTGGCGCACCTGCGCTCCGCCGTGTCGGCGTTCGGCGACGACGTGCTCCTGGTCTCCGGCGTCTACGAGACTCCACCGTGGGGGGACCAGGACCAGCCCGCGTACCTGAACGCGGTGCTGCTCGCCGAGGACCCGGCCGCGACGCCGCGCGACTGGCTGGAGCGGGCCCGGGCGGCGGAGCGCGCCGCGGGTCGGACCCGCGACCCGCAGCGGCGCTTCGGGCCGCGCACCCTGGACGTCGACGTCATCGCCGTCTGGGCCGACGACGAGCCGGTGGTCAGCGACGACCCGGAGCTGACCCTGCCGCACCCCCGGGCGCACCTGCGGGCGTTCGTGCTGCGGCCGTGGATCGACATCCAGCCGTACGGGCGGCTGCCCGGGCACGGCTGGCTGACCGACCTGCTCAACACCGGCCCGGCCGCCGCCGACGCCCTGGATCTGCGCCCCCGGCCGGATCTGGCGATAGAGTCGACGGCATGACCCAGTGGAGCCGGCCGGCATGACGCAGGCGCGATCCCCACGCCCGGGCGGGACGGGTCCGGACCGGTTCCGGATGGGCCCCACCCGGATCTCCACCCTGGTGGTGGCCGGCCTCGGCGCCGCCGCGGTGGCCTGGCTGCTGATCAGCACCCTCTACTACGACTACCTGCCCGACCTGCCGTGGCTGCCGGTGGTCACCCTGGCCGCGCTCGCCGTGCTGGAGGGGTACGCCGCGGTCAACACCCGGGGGCGGATCGAGCGCCGGCCGGGCCGCGAGCCGGTCAACCCGCTGCTGGTCGCCCGGTTCGTGGTGCTGGCCAAGGCGTCCTCGCTGGCCGGTGCGATCTTCGCCGGCTTCTACGCCGGGCTGACCGGCTGGCTCTTCGTGGAGCGCACGGACGCCGCGATGGACGACCGGCCGGTCGCCGGCGCCGGCCTGCTCGCCGGGTTGGCCCTGGTGGCGGCGGCGCTCTGGCTGGAGCGAGCCTGCCGCGTCCCCGAGCAGGAGGACGACGAGGACCGCGAGCCCGGCGACCGGGAGAACCGCTCCGGCCCGCGCTGATCCGGGGGGTTACGCCCGGCCTCCCGCACGGGTAGCGTGCCTGCGACCGGAGAGCAACGGCCGCCCCGGCCCGCCCGCGCGTCGGACCTGGACGAGCGGCCACGTGGGAGGCGGCGGCTATGGGGTACGACGAACCGGGGCGCGACGCGTCCACCGAGCCGTCGTCCGGCATCCCGGCCGCCGTCCTGGAGAACGTCTTCGACGACCCCGCGCACGGGGAACCCGGCCGAGACCGGTTCGCGGTCCACATCGTCTGGGAGTTGCTGCTCCTCGTCACGCTGGGCGTCGGGACGTTCCTGCTCTGGCGGGAGAACCCGGACGCGCTGCGTGGCGCCGGGCTGCGCTCGCTGCTGCTGGACGCGGTCGTGCTCGGGCTGCTTGCCCTGGCCGCCGGGCTGAGCCTGCGTACCGCCGCGGTGAACCTGGCGGTGGGCCCGGTGGCGGTCGCCGCCGCGCTGCACATGGCCGAGCAGGGCGACCGGGGCGTCACGGCGGCCACCGGGCCAGCCCTGGCGGTCGCCGCGCTGGGCGGGCTCGCCCTGGCGCTGGCCGTGGTGGTGCTGCACGTCCCCGGCTGGGCCGCCAGCCTCGCCGGTGCGGCGGGGGTCGTCGTGTATATCGAGCAGCGCTCCGCGCCGGTCGTCCCGCAGGGTGACTACGACCCGGGGCGCGGCGCGCTGCACCTCTTCGCCGGGCTCGCGGCCGTCGCCGTGCTCGGCGGCTTGTTAGGGGCGGTGCGGGCGGTCCGCCGGCTGGTCGGCCGCTTCCGCCCGGTCGTCGACCCGGCCCGCCGCCGCGGCGTGGTGGCGGCGGTGGTCGTCTCCGGCGCGCTCGTCTGCTCGACCGTGCTGGCCGCCCTCGCCGGCATGCTCACCGCCACCCACGCCACCGGGCCGGTCGCGCCCGACGCCGGGCTGGACTGGACGGTGCTGGCGGTCGGCATGGCGCTGCTCGCCGGCACCAGCGCCTACGGCCGGCGGGGCGGCGTGTTCGGCACCCTGCTGGCGGTGTGCCTGGTCGCGGTCTTCGTCGCGTACGCCCAGGCCCGGGGCTGGACGGTGAGCCGGTGGGCGGTCGGCGCGGCGGCGCTCGGCGTGGGGCTGCTGGTCACCCGCCTGGTCGAGGCGTACGGGCGGCCGGCGGTCGGCGCGGCGGCGGAACCGGTCCCGGTCGGGGACGGCCGGATCGGCACGGGTTGGGCGGCGCCCCGGCCCGACCCGGTCGGCGACTGGCCGCCCGCCCTGCCGGCGCAGTCCACCGAGAGCCCGGCGGACCCCTGGAGCGTGCCGCGGTGGGAGAGCGGGCCCCGCCGGTGGGAGAGCGACGACCGCTGAGCGGCCACCCCTGACCGGCCGCGGGGCGGGCCGGTGTCGCGTCCACCCTGCCGGCGGTGATCTCGGCGGTTAGGCTCGGCGGCATGACCGACACACCATCGACCTCCGCCGGCCAGTCGTTCGGGGAGCTCGACGCGCTGTCCACTGAGGAGCTGCGGGAGCGGGCCTTCGCGGTCGCTCGGCAGCGCCGCGACGTGGGCTTCTTCTGGTCGGTGCTGCGGCACCTGCCGAACGCGGACGAGGCAGCCGCACTGGACGGCGCGCCCAACTCGGTGGGGCCGACGATCGACGAGGCCGTGGCGCTGTGGCGGGAGCTGACCGGGCACGGCTACGAGGAGTCCGCGCCGCTGCTGCGGGCCGCCTTCATCGACTACCTGATGACGCACCCGCAGAAGTGACGGTGGCCGACGGGCCCCGGCAGGTTTGCTCCCCGGGGTCCGCCGGGAACTGATCCGATCATGGCGCTCACCAACCCGCCCCGGGCCGCCCGCTACGGGACGGCGGCGGGCACCGGCGCGCTCGCCGCGTTCCTGCTGGTCGCGGTCTGCGGCAGCCCGGCGTACGTCGGCTGGGCCGCCGGCACCGACCCCAACTCCGCCGGCGGCTGGTTCCTGCAACTGCTCGCCTGGCCGGCCTGGCGGTTCGACGGCGGTGACGCCTCCGGCGGCCTGCTCGTCGCGAACCTGCGGGCCGTCCTGCTGGTGGTCCTCGCGGTGGTCTTCCTCTACCTGCTGCCCGCCACGCAGGTGGCCCGGGTGCAGGGGTCGGCGAGCCAGTTCTTCTCCGGCTGGGCCGCCTACGTCCTGGCCGGCGGCTTCGCCTCGCTGCTCGCCGCCTTCCTCGGCCCCGATCCGTCGCTGCTCACCGCCATCCAGTCGGCCGGCACCGGCGCGACGTACGGTTTCCTCTCCGGCTGGATCGTCGGCACGGCCAGCCTCGGCGGCCGGGCCTGACCCGCGGGCCCGCGATCCCCCTGTCGTCCGACCCGGCCCCGCTGCCCGCGACCCTTCCCGGCCGGCGTCGGGGCGGCCGGGCCGGTCACCGGTCGGGCCGGCCCAGTTCGAGCAGTCGCGTCCGGCTGAGCACGCCCACCGGCCGCCCCTCGTCGGTCACCACCACCCGGTCCGCGGCCGAGGTCAGCAGCGCCCCCAGCGCGTCGTACGCCGAGCCGCCCCGCGACACCGTCGGCAGCTCGGCCACCCCGGTCGTCGGCAGCGGCTCGACGGCCGCGCCGGTCAGCGGGGTGACCGCCAGCCGGCGGATGCCCCGGTCGGTGCCGACGAACTCGCGGACGAAGGGCGTGGCGGGCGCCCCGAGCACGGCGGCCGGGGTGTCGTACTGCTCCAGGCGACCGCCCTGGGAGAGCACCGCGATCCGGTCGCCCAGCCGGACCGCCTCGTCGAGGTCGTGGGTGACCAGCACGATCGTCTTGCGCACCTCGGCCTGCAACCGCAGGAACTCCTCCTGCAACCGGGTCCGGGCGATCGGGTCGACGGCCGAGAACGGCTCGTCCATCAGCAGCACCACCGGGTCGGCGGCGAGGGCCCTCGCCACCCCGACCCGCTGCCGCTGGCCGCCGGACAGCTCGTGCGGGTAGCGGCGGCCGAACGTCGCCGGGTCGAGCCCCACCAGCTCCAGCAGCTCGTCGACCCGGCGGCGGCTGCGCTCGCGGGGCCAGCCGAGCAGCCGGGGCACGGTGGCGACGTTGGCGCTGACCGTCTGGTGCGGGAAGAGCCCGACGTTCTGGATCACGTAGCCGATCCGGCGGCGCAGCCGGACCGGGTCCACCCGGGTGACGTCCTCGCCGTCGAGCAGGATGCGGCCACCGGTCGGCTCGATCAGCCGGTTGACCATCCGCAGCACCGTCGACTTGCCGCAGCCCGACGGTCCGATGAGCACCACCAGCTCGCCGGCGGCGATGTCGAGGCTCAGCTCGCGTACGGCCTCGGTGCCGTCCGGGTAGCGCTTGTGGATGCCCTCCAGTGCGATGGACGCCGCACGCGGCCCGCCGTGATCCGTGGTTGCCGGGGTAACGTCCACACATGTCCTTCCGCCTGAGCTACCGGGCCGACCCGGGTAACCCGTGGTTCTCCTGGCAGTACGTGCGGGACAACTCTGACACGATCCTCGCCGCCGTGCGGGAGCACGTCTCGCTGACGGTGCGCGCGGTGTTGATCGCCGCCTTGGTCGCCGTGCCGCTGGCCGTGGCCGCGTACTGGTTCCGTTCGCTGGCCGGGCCGGTGCTGGCCGTCACCGGGGTGCTCTACACGGTGCCGTCGCTGGCGCTGTTCGCGTTCATCGCGCCCTACCTGGGCATCGGGGCGGTGACGGCGCTGAGCGTGGTGGTCCTCTACGCGCTGCTGGTGATCGTCCGCAACGCCCTCGCCGGGCTCAACCAGGTGCCTCCCGAGGTGCGTGAGGCGGCCGAGGGGATGGGGTACGGCCGCTGGGGCCGGCTGTTCCGGGTCGAGCTGCCGCTGGCCCTGCCGGGCATCCTCACCGGCCTGCGGCTGGCCACGGTCTCCACGGTGGCTCTGGTGACCGTGGGCGTGGTGATCGGGCGGGGTGGTCTCGGGCAGCTGATCTTCGCCGGCTTCCAGAACAACTTCTACAAGGCGCAGATCATGACGGGGACGCTGCTCTGCGTCCTGCTCGCCCTGGTGCTCGACCTGATCCTGGCCGGCGTGGGCCGGCTGCTGACCCCCTGGCTGCGGAGCAGGGCGGCGTGAGCGCTCGGAACGCCGCGCGGCGCAGTTTCTTGGTCGCGAACGGAGGGCGGGCCCGATGAACCCCGTCGAGGCGGCGCTGGTCTGGCTCAACGACCCGCTGAACTGGACCAATCCGGGCGGGATCCTGGAGCGGCTCGGCGAGCACCTGTCGATGTCGGCGGCGGCGGTAGCCCTGGGCTGTCTGATCGCCTGGCCGATCGGGCTCTGGCTCGGGCACACGGGTCGGGGCGGGGGCCTGGTGGTGCTGGTGTCGAATGTCACGCTCGCCGTGCCGACGCTGGCCCTGCTCACCATCCTGCCGCTGACCTTCCTCGGTTTCGGTCAGCCGTCGGTGGTGGTCGCGCTGGCCGTCTTCGCGGTGCCGCCGCTGCTGGCCAACGCGTACACGGGGGTGCGGCAGGTCGATCCGGAGGCCCGGGACGCGGCGCGCGGCATGGGCTTCTCCGGGTGGCAGTTGCTCCGCCGGGTCGAGCTGCCGCTGGCGGTGCCCTACCTGGCGGCCGGGTTCCGCACGGCGGCGGTGCAGGTGGTGGCGACCGCCGCGCTGGCCTCCTTCGTCAACGGCGGCGGCCTCGGGCAGATCATCCGCGCCGGGTTCGGGCTGGACATCGCCGCCGGCGGCGGCCAGATCCTCGCCGGCGGCGTGCTGGTGGCCGGGCTCGCCGTCCTGGTCGAGCTGGTGCTGGCCCTGGTCGAGCGGCTGGTCACCCCGCGCCCGCTGCGCGCCACCCGCCGCCGGGCCCGCCGCCGCGCGGCGGACGCGCTCGCCGGCGGCTGAGCTTCGGTCCGCCCCGGGCGGGACGCCACACCCGGGAGTGCGCGCCGACTCGCGCTGCCACTCACCGACGCCCGCTGCCGCCTGGTGGTCGTCGGCGGGTGACGATCCGGTGACAAAGCTTTCCTCGGGTTGTCGGACGCGTGTGGAAGATGTTGGGTGGAAAATCGCGGGCGGCCGGAAAGGGGGGTCGCCTGGCGGACACAGCGGGCGGCCGGACAGGGATCGCCCGTCGGACACGCGGCCGGCCCGGACGGGTCGCGCCGGGACACGGAAGGCGGGCACTGATGCGCGCACGTACACGACTGGCGGTCGGTGCGGTGGGAGCCCTCGCCGCGGCGGGGCTGCTGACCGGATGCGGCGACGCCGGCTCCTCCGGCACGGACGCCCCGGAGCAGGCGGCCTCCGGGGCCGGCTGCGCCCCGGTCGCCGGTGACCAGCTCGTCGTCCTCGACGACGACAAGAAGCTCCAGAACACCGACAACGTCATCCCGGCGGTCAACGCCAAGGCGGCCAACCCGCAGCTGCTCGCGGCGCTGGACAAGGTCTCGGTGGCGCTCGACACGCCGAAGCTGATCCAGCTCAACAAGGCTGTCGACGTGGACCGCAAGACGGCGCAGAAGGCGGCCGAGGAGTTCGCCGCGGCCAACGGCGTCACCACGGGCATCGCCAAGGGGCCCGGCGGCCAGATCGTGATCGGCGCGGCCAACTTCACGGAGAACGAGATCCTGGCGGAGCTCTACAAGATCGCGCTGACCGCCGCCGGCTACGAGGCCAAGGTGCAGCAGATCGGCAACCGCGAGCTCTACGAGCCGGCCCTGGAGCGGGGCGAGATCCAGGTGGTCCCGGAGTACGCGGCGACCATGGCCGAGTTCCTCAACACCAAGGCCAACGGCAAGGACGCCCAGCCGGTGTCCTCGCCCGAGCTGGAGAAGACCGTCGCCGCGCTGAAGGCCGCCGGCGACAAGGTGGGCCTCGTCTTCGGCGCCCCCGCCGCCGCCCAGGACCAGAACGCCTTCGCCGTGACGAAGGCCTTCGCCGACAAGTACGGCGTCCGCACGCTCTCGGACCTGGCGGCCAAGTGCTCGGGCCAGGCCACCGTGCTGGCCGGGCCGCCGGAGTGCCCGCAGCGGCCGAAGTGCCAGGCCGGGCTGGTCCAGGTCTACGACTTCAAGGCCGGCTCGTTCAGCTCGCTGGACCAGGGCGGCCCGCAGACCAAGAACGCCCTGAAGACCGGCGCCGCCAGCGTGGGCCTGGTCTTCTCCTCGGACGGCGCGCTGGCCGCCAGCTGATCCCAGCCGGTCGCCGGCGGCCCCGCGCCGCCGGCGACCGGCTGCGCCGTCCCGTCCCGCCGGGTCTCTCCAGCCGTTTTCAGGCGGGGGAACTCTCGGTAGGCTGCGGACCCATGCCAGCCCCGGTCGCCCCCGCTGACAAGCGCAATCCACCGCTGCTCACCGTGCTCTTCTGGATCGGCGTCGCGCTGGCGCCGGTGGCGGCGCTGATCCTGCTCGTCGCCGACGGCAACGGTCCGCTGCGGGTCGCCGCGGTGCTCGCCATCCTGGCCGTGGTCCTGATCGGCCTGTCGATCGCGTTGCGCGCCGACGGCGCCGGCCCGGCCCGGCCCGAGGAGCTGCTGGACGAGATGGAGCAGCTCCGCCACGAGCTGCGCGGGGAGATCGTGGCGGCCGCCCAGCGCGGCAACCAGGCGCTCGACCAGGCCCAGCGGGCCCAGGAGGCGGTCGTCGCGCTGCGCCAGCGGCTGGACGCCAGCAGCGCCGCGCTGGCCGGAATCGACGACCAGGCCGATGCCGGCCGGGGCCCGGGAGCCGCCGACGACGGGTTCTCCGGCCGGGGGCGGGCGCCGGGCCAGGACGATCCGGCGCCCCGCTGGGGACGCGCCGACCGGGACGACGAGGAGCCCGCCCGCCGGCCCCAGCCGGGCCCGCGCGCCGAGCGTCCGGCGGCCCAGGCCGGGGCGTACGGCGCGGACCGGCCCACCGGCGGGTACGGCGGGGAGCGGCCCGCCACCACCGGGTCCGCCGGGGTCTACGGCGGGGACCGACCCGCCGGCGGAGCGGCCGGGGTGTACGGGGCGGCCCGGCCGGCGGAGCCCGAGAGCCAGCCCGCCGCGCGCCCGCTCGGGGTGGTGCGGCACACCGAGACCGTGCACGTCACCACGCGGCACACCATCGTGGACGGTGGCGCGTCCGTGCCCGGCGACCTCGGCACCCGGTACGGCGACGGGTACGCGGGACAGTGGTCGCCGGCGCCGGAGGAGCGGCCGTGGTCCGGCGAGTCGGACGACCGGTCCCGGGCCGGCCACGGCGACCCGGCGGACCGGCCCCGGCGCGGCGACGACCAGCCCCGGCGCGGCGACGACCGGTCCCGGCGGAACGACGACCGGTCGTGGGCGACGGCGGGCGTGCCCCGGGACGACGACCGGTCGCGGTCGCGCGACGGGGGCGAGTGGTCCGGGCAGGGAACCGACCGCGAGTGGCCGGGCCGACGGGACGAACGCGGGCAGCGGCAGGAGCGCGGGCAGCAGTGGGACGCCCAAGGCTGGGACGGCACGGGCGGGCCGGCGGCCTCGGCCGCGCCGGCCGAGCAGCCGGGGCGGGGCCGGCCGCACCAGCCCGACGAGGCGGGGCCGGAGAGCGGTGAGTACTGGTCGGAGCTGCGCGCCGGTGACCGGTGGGCGGCCGTGCGGGACGACGACCGGGGCCGGGAACTGCGGGTCGGGGAGCGGCGTGCCGAGGTGCACGCGGACGCCACCGGCACCGAGTACCGGGTCGCGGACCGCTGGGCGACGGTCCGCCGGGACGAGCCGCGTCGGGAACGGGCGGACGACGGATGGCGGGGCGGCTGGGCGGAGCCGGGGGACGCGCCGGCGCTGCCGGCCGGCGGGGTGCCGGTGCCCGAGGAGTGGCGCCCGCCCCGCCAGCGCGGGCACCAGCCCGAGTCGCACCGCGCCCGCCAGCCGGAGCCCGAGCCGGAGCGGTACGGCCGGCGGCAGGAGGAGCGCTACGGCTACCCGCCGCAGGACGACGCCCCACGCGCGGGCGGCTCGCGTTCGGCCGACCGCTGGCGCTGACCGGCGACCGGGCCGCGCCGGTCACTTGTCGATGTCGCCGACCACGAAGAACATCGAGCCGAGGATGGCGATCAGGTCCGACACCAGGCAGCCGGGGAGCAGGGTGGCCAGTGCCTGCACGTTCGCGTACGACGCGGTGCGCAGCTTGAGCCGCCACGGGGTCTTCTCGCCCCGGGAGACCAGGTAGTAGCCGTTGATGCCGAGCGGGTTCTCGGTCCACGCGTAGGTGTGCCCCTCGGGCGCCTTGAGCACCTTCGGCAGCCGGGTGTTGACCGGCCCGGTGAGCCGGTCCACCCGGTCCAGGCACTGCTCGGCGAGGTCGAGCGAGGCGTACACCTGGTCGAGCAGCACCTCGAAGCGGGCGTGGCAGTCCCCGGCGGTCTTCGTCACCACCGGCACGTCCAACTGGCCGTAGGCCAGGTAGGGCTCGTCGCGGCGCAGGTCGAGGTCGAGGCCGGAGGCCCGGGCGACCGGCCCGGACGCGCCGAACGCGGCGGCGTCCGCCGCCGTGAGCACGCCGACGCCGACCGTGCGGGCCAGGAAGATCTCGTTGCGCCGGATCAGGTTGTCCAGGTCCGGCATGCGCCCGCGGACCTCGGCGATGGCGGCCCGCGCCCGGCCGGTCCAGCCGGACGGCACCTCCTCCTTGAGGCCGCCCACCCGGTTGAACATGTAGTGGATCCGGCCGCCGGAGACCTCCTCCATCACCGCCTGGATGGTCTCCCGCTCGCGGAACGCGTAGAACATCGGCGTGATCGCGCCGATCTCCAGTGGGTAGGAGCCGAGGAACATCAGGTGGTTGAGCACCCGGTTCAGCTCCGCGAGGGCCATCCGCAGCCAGGTGGCCCGTTCCGGCACCTCCATGCCCATCAGCCGCTCCACGGCGAGCACCACGCCCAGCTCGTTGGAGAAGGCCGAGAGCCAGTCGTGCCGGTTGGCCAGCACGATGATCTGCCGGTAGTCGCGGACCTCGAAGAGCTTCTCCGCGCCCCGGTGCATGTAGCCGACGATCGGCTCGCAGGCCACCACGCGCTCGCCGTCGAGCACCAGCCTCAGCCGGAGCACGCCGTGGGTGGAGGGGTGCTGCGGCCCGATGTTGAGCACCATGTCGGTGCCGAGCTGCTCCCCGCCGGTGCCCGCCACCAGGCCCGCTCCGGTGCCGACGGTCAGCTCGCGGAGGTCGCCGGCGTCCGTGGTCATGTCCGTCATCGTGCCATGAACCGCTCGGGGTCGACGCCGACCGGTTGCCGCAGCCACCAGTGCCCGCCCAGCCCGGCCGGGTCGGTCAGCTCCGTCACGGCCGAGGCGGCCGCGAGTGCCCGCACGTACCCGACCGGGTCGCTGGCGGCCAGGCTCAGTGCCGGTCGCCCGCCGTCGGCCCCGAGCGCCCGCAGCGCCTCCCGCTGCGACACCAGGTCGTACGCGCACCGGGCGACCCGCTCACCGGCGGAGGCGACGGAGTCGACGGCGACGTGTGCGGTGATGTCGCAGGTCCCGTCGGGCACCGGCGGCACCTGCCGCCCAGCCCGGTACCCGGTCAACGTCCCGTCCACGGGCCGGCCGCCTCGCAGGTGTCCGTAGTCCACGGCCAACGCCAGCCCCCGGCCGACGTGGCGCACGGCGTCCGCCCAGGCCTCGTCACGCGTCCGGCCGATCTCGGCTCTCCCTGCCGTAGGGGGTTCCGGGCGGCCCGACCGGCTCCGGGCGGTCAGGCTTGATCCCTCCGCCGATCGGGCTGCCCGGAACCCCGACCCGGTCGAGCCCCGACCGTCCGTCACGGTCCGAGGCAGGAAGCCCGGGGCATCTTCCGCCGGCAGCGGCCACCACGTGGTCAGCCAGGCGGCGTCGTCCGGGCTGACCGGATCACCCAGGGCCTCCGCACCGGAGGTGGGGTCAACCAGGAGGTAGCGCCATCCGTCGTCGGCGGGGACGGCAACGTCCAAGGGGACGTTGTCCAGCCACTCGGTTGCCACGAGCACCCCGGTGATGCCCTCAGGGATGTCGCTCCTCCAGTCGATCTGTCCGGGCAGGTCCTCGGGGCGCGGGGCAAGTTCGACGGCGGTGAGGCGTACCCGACGGGCGAGCGCAACCGGCGCGGACGGGGCGGGACCGGCGGACGGCGGGCCGGACGAGGGCGAGGGCCGGGCGGCGGCCGAGGGAGTCGGGGTTGCCGGGGAGCCCGCCCGCGGAGGGATCAAGCCTGACCGCCCGGAGCCGGCGGGCTCCCCGGCAACCCCCAGGGCGGCGGAGAGCGCGCGCAGCAACTCGCCCCGGCCGGCTCCCACGTCGACGACGGAGAGGACAGGGGGGTGGTCGAGGGCGGCGTCGACCTGCTCGACGAGCCGCAGCAGCGCGGCGGCGAAGGCGGGGGACGCGTGCACGCTGGTGCGGAAGTGGTCGGCCGGGCCGGAGCCGGAGACGAAGAACCCGCCCGGCCCGTAGAGCGCCCGGTCCATGGCGTCCCGCCAGCGGACCGGCATCAGTTCATCCCTCGTCCCGCGTGGACGACCAGATCTCCAGCACGGGGTCGGACGGTCGGAGCGCGTCGAGGTCGGGGGCCGCCCGCCCGGCGCGGGCGGAGATGACGCCCACCGCCTCCCGGAACCCGTCGACCGTCTCGCCGACCTCCATGAACTCGCCCGACACGTGGGTGACCTCGAAGTACAGGAACCGGTGCTCCTCGGGGGGCAGGGCGGCGACCGAGACGTGTTGGATCTCCGACCAGGGCCAGCCGAAGCTGTGCCGGGCGTCCTCCGTCCGGATCCCGATTTCGTCCACCACGACCCGCTCCGTCACAGGCGGCACTGTAGCCGCAGCCGGCCGCCCGCGCCGCCGGGAACGCCCCCGCGCACCACCCGGTGAAGGTTTTCACAGACCCTGTTTCGGCTCCGTCACGGCGGCGCATACTTGCGATCGACCGGTACCCCCTCCGAGGACTGGATCGTTGCCATGAGCGCACCGCTGCGCCCGCAGGCGGCCACCCCGCGTACGGCCGCCGTACCGTCGGGCGGCGCCACATCCGGCGCCCCGCTCTCCTTCCCGCGCACGCTCACCGTCGGCGTCGTCGGCGCCGGCCGGGTCGGCACGGCGCTGGGCGCCGCGCTCGTCGCCGCCGGCCACCGGGTGGCCGCCGCCTCCGGCGGCTCCGGCGCCTCCCGGGCCCGGCTGGCGCTGCTGCTGCCCCGGGTGCCCCGCCGCTCCGCCGCCGCCGTGGCCCGCGCGGCCACCGACCTGCTGCTGCTCGCCGTGCCGGACGACGCGCTCGCCGGGGTCGTCACCGACCTGGCCGACAGCGGCGCGCTGCGTCCCGGCCAGGTCGTGGCGCACGTCTCCGGCGCGCACGGGTTGGCCGTGCTCGCCCCCGCCGTCGCGGCGGGCGCCCGGCCGCTCGCCCTGCACCCCGCCATGACCTTCACCGGTACGCCGGACGACCTCGCCCGGCTGGCCGGCATCTCGTACGGCGTGACGGCCCCGGCGGAGCTGCGCCCCCTGGCCGCCCGGCTGGTCGCCGACCTCGGTGGCGTGCCGGAGTGGGTCGGCGAGGCCGACCGGCCGCTCTACCACGCGGCGCTGGCGCACGGCGCCAACCACCTGGTGACCCTGGTCAACGAGGCGGCCGACCGGCTGCGCGACGCCGGGGTGGCCCAGCCGGAGAAGG
Organism: Micromonospora sp. NPDC047620; assembly: GCF_043205005.1. Taxonomy (NCBI): domain Bacteria; kingdom Bacillati; phylum Actinomycetota; class Actinomycetes; order Micromonosporales; family Micromonosporaceae; genus Micromonospora; species Micromonospora sp. NPDC047620. Next base: position 157,673 of record NZ_JBIDDG010000016.1, read on the forward strand.
TGCTCGCCCCGCTGCTGCGGGCCGCCCTGGAGAACGCGCTGCGCCTCGGCGACGACGCGCTGACCGGGCCGGTGTCCCGGGGCGACGCCGGCACGGTCGAGCGGCACCTGGCCCGGCTCGCCGCCACCGCACCCGAGTCGGTCGCGCCCTACCTGGCCCTGGCCCGGCGTACGGCCGACCGGGCCATCGCCGCCGGCCGGCTCCGCCCGGTCGACGCGGAGTCGCTGCTCGGCGTGCTGGCCGGGACCCGGCGGGAGGTGGCCGCGTGAACGGGCCGACGGTGGACGGAGGGGACCGCGTGACGGAGTTGGTGCACACCCGCGCCGAGCTGGCCGCGGCGCGGGACGGGCTCAAGGGCACCGTCGGCGTCGTGATGACCATGGGTGCTCTGCACTCCGGGCACGAGACGCTGCTGCGGGCGGCCCGGGAGCGGGCCGACCACGTGCTCGTCACGATCTTCGTCAACCCGCTCCAGTTCGGGCCGAACGAGGACTTCGACCGTTACCCGCGCACCCTCGACGCCGACCTGGAGATCTGCCGGCGGGCGGGTGCCGACGTGGTGTTCGCCCCGTCGGTGGCGGACATGTACCCGGACGGCCAGCCCCGCGTCCGGGTCAACCCGGGTCCGCTCGGCGAGGACCTGGAGGGGCAGAGCCGCCCCGGGTTTTTCCACGGGGTGCTGACGGTGGTGCTGAAGCTGCTTCAGCTCACCCGCCCCGACCTGGCGTTCTTCGGCGAGAAGGACTACCAGCAGCTCACCCTGGTGCGGCGGATGGCCCGGGATCTCGACGTGCCGGTCGAGGTGGTCGGTGTGCCCACCGTGCGGGAGCCCGACGGGCTCGCCCTGTCCAGCCGCAACCGCTACCTCTCCCCGGCCGAGCGGGAGGCCGCGTTGAGCCTGTCGGCGGCGCTGCGGGCCGGTGCCGAGGCCGCCGACGCGGGCGGTGACGCGGGGGCCGTGCTCGCCGCCGCGCACGCCGCCTTCGGTGCCGGTACGCCCGGCGCGCGGCTCGACTACCTGGTGCTCACCGACCCGGACCTGGAGCCGGGGCCGGTGTCCGGTCCGGCACGGCTGCTCGTCGCCGCCTGGGTGGGCGGCACCCGGCTGATCGACAACGCGGCGATCCGGCTCGCCCCCCGCTCCTGAACCCGATCCCACCACGCTTCCGCGAAAGGCATCCCGATGCTGCGCACCATGCTCAAGTCGAAGATCCACCGGGCCACGGTGACCCAGGCCGACCTGCACTACGTCGGTTCGGTGACCGTCGACGAGGACCTGCTCGACGCCGCCGACCTGATCCCGGGCGAGCAGGTGGCGATCGTGGACATCACCAACGGGGCCCGGTTGGAGACGTACGTGATCCCGGGCGAGCGGGGCAGCGGCGTGATCGGCATCAACGGTGCCGCCGCTCACCTGGTGCACCCGGGTGACCTGGTCATCCTCATCTCGTACGGGCAGATGGACGACGCCGAGTCCCGGGCCTATCGGCCGAGGGTCGTGCACGTCGACGCCGACAACCGGATCGTCGAGCTGAACACCGACCCCACCACCGCCGCCCCCGGCACCGCCGGCACCCCCATCCCCAACCCCTACGCCACCGTCTGACCCGCCCCCTCCCGCCCTCCCCGCCCTCCGCCCCGCGATCTTGCACTTTCGGCCCGGCTTTTGTCGCCGTCAGTCCCATTTGTCGGGGCGGTAACTGCAAGATCGCGGCGCACAAGGGGTGAGGAGGGGTGGGAGCGCGGTCTGTTGCCGGGGGGTGGCGCTGGGTAGTCTGGGTGCCCGTCGGGGAGACGCGGTGGCTGGGGGAGGCCGCGATGCGCCGTTCGATCACCACCCTGCTCGCGGCCGTGAGCGCGGCAGTCCTCCTGGTCGGCTGCGCCGGCTCCGCCGGGCTGGACGGTGACCTGGCCGACGACTGGGCGGCCCTGCCCGCGCCCGGCCCGTTCACCCCGGCCGCCGGCGTCTGCCAGGCCGCCGACTTCACCGACGTGGTGACCCTGGCGGCGTACGCGCCGGTGGACTGTGCCGCGCCGCACCGGGTCGAGACCGTGCACGTGGGCGCCTTCCCGGCCGAGCGGGCCACCCCGCCGCCGGGCGGCTCGGCCGAACTGCGGGGCGCGTTCGCCGACTGCGACGCCCGCGCCACCGGGCACGTCGGCGACGACTGGCGGGCCGGGCGGCTCCGGCTGGCGGTGGCCCTGCCGTCCGGGCCCGGCTGGGCGGCCGGCTCCCGCTGGTACCGGTGCGACCTGACCGAGGTGAGCAGCGTCGAGGCCGCCGCCACGGTGGTCACCCGCTCCGGCAGCCTGCGGGACGCGCTGCGCGGGCCGTCGCCGCTACGGCTGGCCTGCCAGCAGACGCGGGCCGGCGGCGGGGCGGTGCGGACGCTGCTTTCCGTCGACTGCGCCACCCGGCACGACGCCGAGTTCGTCGGGGTGTGGCGGGCACCGGACCGCCCGTACCCGACCCGGGCCGCCGACTGGGCCCCGCTCTACGCCGGCTGCCGCTCTGTGTTGGGCCGCTACGTGGGGGTGCCCGACGACGCGGACCTGCGCTTCCGCAGCGGGGTGGTGGTGCGACCGCCGGGGGCGGGGCGCTGGCGCGTCGGCGACCGCGGCGTCCGCTGCTACCTGTGGCTCGACGACCGTACGGTGACCGGCTCCCTGAGGGGCGCGGGCCCGGCCGCCCTGCCGGTCCGGACGAGGTAGCGCCCGGGTTCCGGACGGGTGGGGCCTTCGCCGGGCCTGCCGGAAGCGACGGCGACCCGGAGTGGGGACGCGATGGTCCGAACCACTCGTCCCGCCCCCGCCGCCCCCCGCGAGGGCCCTTCGGGTTGACTGTGGGCATGGACCTTCCGACCGTGGACCTGCCGGCGCTGCCCCGACTGCTGGCCGCCCCCGCGCCCGGCTGGGTGGAGACCACCGACGTGATCGTGGTCGGCTCCGGGGTGGCGGGGCTCACCGCCGCGCTGCACCTGCGGGAGGCGGGCCTGCACGTCACCGTGGTCACGAAGGTCAACATCGACGAGGGTTCGACCCGCTGGGCGCAGGGCGGCATCGCCGCCGTGCTCGACCCGCACGACACCCCGGCCGCGCACGCCTCGGACACGGAGATCGCCGGCGTCGGGCTCTGCGACCCGGCGGCGGTGCGGGTGCTGGTCGAGGAGGGCCCGACCCGGCTGCGCGAGCTGATGCGGATCGGGGCGGAGTTCGACCGCAACCCGGACGGCTCGCTGATGCTCACCCGCGAGGGCGGGCACCGGGCGGACCGGATCGTGCACGCCGGCGGCGACGCCACCGGGGCCGAGGTCCAGCGGGCCCTGCACGCCGCCGTCCGCCGCGACCCGTGGATCCGGCTGGTCGAGCACGCCCTGGTGCTGGACCTGCTGCGCGCGCCCGGCGACGGCCCGGGCGGGCTCGGCGCGGCCTGCGGCATCACCCTGCACGTGCTCGGCGAGGGCAGCGAGGACGGGGTGGGGGCCATCCTGGCCCGGGCGGTCGTCCTGGCCACCGGCGGGATGGGCCAGATCTACGCGGCCACCACCAACCCGGCCGTCTCGACCGGGGACGGGGTGGCGCTGGCGATGCGCGCCGGCGCGGCGGTGACCGACGTGGAGTTCGTCCAGTTCCACCCGACCGCGCTGATCACCCCGGCCGGTGCGGGCGTGCCGGGCGCCGGGCACGCCCAGCAGCCGCTCGTCTCCGAGGCCCTGCGCGGCGAGGGCGCCCACCTGGTCGACGGCGACGGCAAGCGGTTCATGGTCGGGCAGCACGAGCTGGCCGAGCTGGCACCCCGGGACGTGGTGGCCAAGGGCATCCACCGGGTGCTGCTGGCCACCGGCGCGGACCACGTCTTCCTCGACGCCCGGCACCTGGGCGGCGACTTCCTGGCCCGGCGCTTCCCGACCATCGTCGCGTCCTGCCTGGCCATCGGGGTCGACCCGGCGGCCGACCTGATCCCGGTGGCCCCGGCCGCCCACTACGCCTCCGGCGGCGTCCGCACCGACCTGCGCGGCCGCACCTCCATCCCCGGCCTGTACGCCTGCGGCGAGGTCGCCTGCACGGGCGTGCACGGCGCGAACCGGCTGGCCAGCAACTCCCTGCTGGAGGGGCTGGTGTTCTCCCGGCGGATCGCCGAGGACGTCGCCGTCGGGCTGCCGGAGCAGGCCCAGCCGGCATCGACCGGCGCCTGGGTCGGCGGCGAGGGCTGGGTGGTGCCGGCCGAGGCGACGCCGACCATGCAACGGGCGATGACCCGGGGCGCGGGCGTGCTCCGCTCGGCGCAGACCCTCGCGGGGACCGCCGACGCGCTGACCGGGCTCGGCACGGGCCGGGGCCGGCCCCGGACGGCCGACTGGGAGGCGACGAACCTGATCACCGTGGCGTCGGCGCTGGTCGCCGCCGCGTACGCACGCCGGGAGACCCGGGGCTGCCACTGGCGGGAGGACTTCCCGACGGCCGACGAGCGGTGGCTCGGCCACCTCGTCGGCGCGGTCGGGGCGCAGGGCCGGTTGACGTCTCAGTGGGAGGGGATTCGATGACGGAGTCGACGGAGCGGGCGTTGCGGGACGCCGGCCTGGACCCGGCGCAGGTGCGGCGGGTGATCGGGAACGCGCTCGCCGAGGACCTGGGGCCCGACTACCTCGACGTCACGAGTGTTGCCACCATCCCCGCCGGGCAGACCGACACGGCCGCCCTGGTGGCCCGCGCCGACGGCGTGGTGGCCGGGCTGGCCGTGGCAGCGGCCGTGTTCGAGTTGGTCGGCGAGGTGACCGGCGCCGGCCGTACGGTCGAGGTGTCGGTGGTCGCCCACGACGGCGCGCGGGTGGCGCGCGGCGACGTGCTGGCCACGATGACCGGCCCGACCCGGCTGCTGCTGACCGCCGAGCGGACGGCGCTCAACCTGCTCTGCCGGATGTCCGGGGTGGCCACCCACACCCGGGCCTGGGCGGACGCGCTGGCCGGCACGAAGGCGCTGGTGCTGGACACCCGCAAGACCACCCCCGGCCTGCGCGCCCTGGAGAAGTACGCGGTCCGCGCCGGGGGCGGCACGAACAAGCGGATGGGCCTGCACGACGTCGCGATGATCAAGGACAACCACAAGCTGGCGGCGGGCGGGATCACGGCGGCCTTCCGCCGGGTCCGGGAGACCTTCCCGGACGTGCCGGTGCAAGTCGAGGTGGACACGGTGGCCGAGGCGGTGGAGGCCGTCGAGGCCGGGGCGGACTTCCTGCTGCTGGACAACATGACCCCGGAGATGCTCACCGAGGTGGTTGCCGCCGTGGGGGACCGGGCGGAGCTGGAGGCGACCGGCGGGCTGACCCTCGACGTCGCGGCGCGGTACGCGGCGACCGGCGTCGACTTCCTGTCGGTGGGCGCCTTGACCCACTCCTCGCCGATCCTCGACATCGCCATGGACCTGCGCACCGAGTGAACCGGCGGCTGGTCGTTGTCTAGGCTTCGTGCGTGCTGCTCTGCATCGACATCGGAAACACCAACACCGTGCTGGCGACCTTCGACGGCGACAAGCTGGTGCACTCCTGGCGGATCAAGACCGATGCGCGGTCGACGGCGGACGAGCTGGGCCTGAAGTTCCGGGGCCTGCTCGCCGGGGACGCGGTCGAGATCACCGGGGTCGCGGCCTGCTCCACCGTGCCGGCCGCGCTGCGCTCGCTGCGCACCATGCTGTCCCGCTACTACGCTGACCTGCCGAGCGTGATCGTCGAGCCCGGGGTGCGCACCGGCGTGCAGCTCGCCATCGACAACCCGAAGGAGGTGGGCGCCGACCGGGTGGTCAACACCCTGGCCGCGTACACCCTCTACGGCGGGCCGTCGATCGTGGTGGACTTCGGCACCACCACCAACTTCGACGTGATCAGCGACCGGGGCGAGTTCCTCGGCGGCGCCTTCGCGCCGGGCATCGAGATCTCCTTCGACGCGCTCGCCGCCCGAGCCGCCCAGCTGCGCAAGGTGGAGGCCACCCGGCCGCGCTCGGTGATCGGCAAGAACACGGTCGAGTGCCTCCAGTCCGGCCTCTACTTCGGCTTCGCCGGCCAGGTCGACCGGATCGTCGAGCGGATGACCGAGGAGCTGGGCGAGGTGCGGGCCGTCATCGCCACCGGCGGGCTCGCCGGCCTGGTGATCAACGAGTGCCGCGCGATCACCCACCACGAGCCGATGATCACTCTGATCGGCCTGCGAATGGTCTACGAGCGCAACGTCTGAACCCGCCGGCCCCGGTCCCGCGCCGCCGGGGCCGGCGCCGCCGCCGGCCTCAGCGCCGCCGGGCGCGGCAGACGAGCGTGCGGTACGGCAGGTCGAAGCGCTCCCGCCCGGCCAGGTCGGGGTGGGTGTCCAGCAGGTCGCGCAGTTCCCGGTCGAGGTCCCGCCGCCGTTGCGGGTCGGCCGTCAGGTAGTACGAGCGGGTCCGGACCATCCCGACCAGCTCGTCCGGGGTGAGCGTGGTGCGGTGCGCGAAAACGGCCTGCTCGGCCGGCGCGAACGCCGGCCCGAAGTCGCCGACCCGGCTGGCCAGGTCGTCGGCGCTGCCGCCCATCCGGGCGATCTTCGTCAGCTCCGCCACCCAGCCGGTCCGCTCGTCCCGCAGGTTCCAGATCGGCGCGAGGACGCCACCGGGCCGGAGCAGCCGGGCGATCTCGGCGTGCGCCCGCTCCCGGTCGAACCAGTGGTACGCCTGCCCCGCCAGCACCGCGTCGGCCGCGCCGTCCGGCAGCGGCGCCGACTCGGCGCTGCCCGCCACGGCCGTGGTGCCCGGCGTGACGGCGTCCAGGCGGGCCCGCATCCCGGGGTCCGGCTCGACGGGCACCACCTCGTGTCCGAGGGCGAGCACCCCGCGGGTGAGGATGCCGGTCCCGGCGCCCAGGTCGACGACGCGGGCGGGCGCGCCCAGCCCGTCGAGCGCCCAGCGCACCGCCTCCTCCGGATAGCGGGGCCGGAACCGGTCGTATTCGCCCGCCGCCGCACCGAACGACAGGGCGTGAGTGGGGTCGGTCATGGCGGGCAGGTTATCCCGTAACGCCTCCCTGGCGCCTTGAGTACGCTCGGGGCCTGACCCCGCCCGAAATCTCCTTCTGAGGAAGCGTGCCGTGACCGAGCAGACTCCCGTGCCAGTCGATCCCGCCGACGACCTTCCCGAGCAGATGAAGGTCCGCCGGGAGAAGCGGGACCGGATGCTCGCCGAGGGCGTCGAGCCGTACCCGGTCGGATTCCCCCGGACCAGCACGCTGGCCGAGATCCGCGAGAAGTACGCCGAGCTCCCCACCGACACCGCCACCGGCGACCGCGCCTCGGTCACCGGCCGGGTGATCTTCGTACGCAACACCGGCAAGCTCTGCTTCGCCACCCTCAGGGACGGCGACGGCACCGAGTTGCAGGCGATGCTCTCGCTGGACCGGGTCGGCGCCGAGCGGCTGGACGACTGGAAGCGCCTCGTCGACCTCGGCGACCACGTCGGGGTGACCGGCGAAGTGATCACCAGCCGCCGGGGCGAGCTGTCCGTGTTGGCCGACGAGTGGGCGGTCACGGCGAAGGCGCTGCGCCCGCTGCCGGTGGCGCACAAGCCGCTGAGCGAGGAGGCGCGGGTCCGGCAGCGGTACGTCGACCTGATCGTCCGGCCGCAGGCCCGCCAGATGGTGCGCACCCGGGCCGCGACCGTCCGCAGCCTGCGCGACTCGCTGCACGACCGGGACTTCGTCGAGGTGGAGACCCCGATGCTGCAGTTGCTGCACGGCGGCGCGGCGGCCCGGCCATTCGTGACCCACAGCAATGCGCTGAGCACCGATCTGTATCTGCGAATCGCGCCGGAACTGTTTCTCAAGCGGGCCGTCGTCGGCGGCGTCGACCGGGTCTTCGAGATCAACCGCAACTTCCGTAATGAGGGCATCGACTCCTCGCACTCCCCGGAGTTCGCGATGCTCGAGGCATACCAGGCGTACGGCGACTACGACACGATGGCGGAGCTGACCCGCAATCTCGTGCAGCAGGCGGCGATCGCGGTCGCCGGCTCGACCGTGGTGACCCACGCCGACGGCCGGGAGTTCGATCTGGGCGGCGAGTGGCGCTCGGTGACCCTCTTCGGGGTGCTTTCCGAGGCGCTCGGCGAGGAGGTCACGGTACGCACCGAGCACGCCCGCCTCGTCGAGTACGCCGACAAGGTCGGATTGGCGGTCGACCCGAAGTGGGGGCCGGGCAAGCTGGCCGAGGAGCTGTTCGAGGAACTGGTCGTCCCCGGCCTCCAGGCACCCACCTTCGTCCGCGACTACCCGGAGGAGACCAGCCCGCTCACCCGGGCGCACCGCAGCGAGCCGGGGCTGGCCGAGAAGTGGGACCTCTACGTGCTCGGTTTCGAGCTGGGCACGGCGTACTCGGAGCTGGTGGACCCGGTGGTGCAGCGGGAGCGGCTGCTGGCCCAGGCGCAGCTCGCGGCCCGCGGCGACGACGAGGCGATGCGGCTGGACGAGGACTTTCTCCGGTCGATGGAGTACGGAATGCCGCCGGCCGGGGGTATGGGAATGGGAATCGACCGGCTCTTGATGGCGCTGACGGGCCTGGGAATTCGGGAAACCATCCTCTTCCCCCTCGTGCGGCCGGAGTAGTCGCGTACTCGCACCGGGTCGTTACCGCATCCTATTGACGCGACAAGCGTCGCACAGGTTATTGTGCTCTCAAGTTTGCAGGAGCACCCTGCTTGAAAGGAATGTGGGACGTGGCCAAGCAGATCATTCATAAGCTGGTCGATGACCTGGACGGCGGGGACGCTGACGAGACCGTCAAGTTCGCGCTCGACGGCGTTCAGTACGAGATCGACCTGTCGAGCTCGAACGCCGAGAAATTGCGTGACGTATTCGCTCCCTACATCGCCCACGGCACCAAGGTGGGCCGGGGCGGTGTCGTCGTGGGTGGCCGGGCCGCGCGCGGCCGGGGCGGCGCCACCGCCGACCGGGAGCAGAACAAGGCGATCCGGGCCTGGGCCAAGAAGGCCGGCAAGGACATCTCCGACCGGGGCCGGATCCCGCAGGAGATCGTCGACGAGTACCACTCCAAGGCCGGTCACTGACCCGACCGCCGACGGGCGACAGACGCCGGGCCGGAGCACGACTCCGGGCCGGCGTCGCCGTATCCGCCCACAGGTGCGCCCGGACCGGGAAGAATTCCGCCCCGACGGAGGTTGTCCACAGCCGGTGGAGAATTTGTCCACAGCCTGTGGACGACTCCTGGGCGGCCCGGGTTCGCAGGCCGCGTCGGCGCCGGCACCGGCCTGCGGACGCGGTCCGGGCGGTGGCCGAATTTCGCTCTGCGCGTACAGGCGGGGGTCGCGGAACACCCCCTGAGCGCGGACGGTTGAGTAAAACGACGCGTACGCGGCCTCCGGCGGGGACACACGACCTCAGCGGAGTCGGTCTGCGGCGATAGAGTAAGTAGGCACGGACGCCCGTCCCGGACGTCCGCGCACCGGCCCCGCCAAGATCTTGACCATCAAGGCGCACGGCACGTGAGGAGCACGAGGGCATGTTCGAGCGGTTCACCGACCGAGCGCGACGGGTTGTCGTCCTGGCCCAGGAAGAGGCCCGGATGCTCAACCACAACTACATCGGTACGGAGCACATCCTGCTGGGCCTGATCCATGAGGGTGAGGGTGTCGCGGCAAAGGCCCTGGAGAGCCTCGGTATCTCCCTCGAGGGCGTCCGTCAGCAGGTCGAGGAGATCATCGGCCAGGGTCAGCAGGCGCCGAGCGGGCATATTCCGTTCACGCCGCGGGCCAAGAAGGTGTTGGAGCTGTCGCTGCGTGAGGCGTTGCAGCTCGGCCACAACTACATCGGCACGGAGCACATCCTGCTGGGTCTGATCCGTGAGGGTGAGGGCGTTGCCGCCCAGGTGCTGGTGAAGCTCGGTGCGGACCTGAACCGGGTCCGTCAGCAGGTGATCCAGTTGCTGTCGGGTTACCAGGGCAAGGAGCCGGCTGCGGCGGGTACCGCGCCGGGTGAGGCCGCGCCGTCGACCAGTCTGGTGCTGGATCAGTTCGGCCGGAACCTGACCCAGGCCGCCCGGGAGGGCAAGCTCGACCCGGTGATCGGGCGGGAGAAGGAAATCGAGCGGGTCATGCAGGTGCTGTCCCGCCGTACGAAGAACAACCCGGTGTTGATCGGTGAGCCCGGCGTCGGTAAGACGGCTGTGGTGGAGGGCCTGTCCCAGAAGATCATCAAGGGTGAGGTGCCGGAGACGCTGAAGGACAAGCAGCTCTACACCCTCGACCTTGGTGCACTGGTCGCTGGTTCCCGCTACCGGGGTGACTTCGAGGAGCGCCTGAAGAAGGTGCTCAAGGAGATCCGCACCCGGGGTGACATCATCCTGTTCATCGACGAGATCCACACTCTGGTGGGTGCGGGTGCCGCCGAGGGCGCGATCGACGCCGCCAGCATTCTCAAGCCGATGTTGGCGCGTGGTGAGTTGCAGACCATCGGTGCGACGACCCTCGATGAGTACCGCAAGCACCTGGAGAAGGACGCCGCGTTGGAGCGCCGCTTCCAGCCGATCCAGGTGGGTGAGCCGTCGCTGGCGCACACCATCGAGATCCTCAAGGGCCTGCGGGACCGTTACGAGGCGCACCACCGCGTCTCGATCACTGACGCCGCTTTGGTGGCGGCCGCGACGCTGGCCGACCGGTACATCTCCGACCGGTTCCTGCCGGACAAGGCGATCGACCTGATCGACGAGGCCGGTGCCCGGATG
>NZ_JBIDDG010000017.1:0-166898 GCF_043205005.1 Micromonospora sp. NPDC047620
TGGTGGTGCTGGCGAACCTGTCGGGGGGGGGGGGGGCGGGCGGGGCGGCGCCCGGCCCGGGCGCCCCGCGAGAGGGGCGGGGGGGGGGGCGCCCGCCCGGGGGCGGGGGGGGGGGGGGCCGGCGGGGCCCGCCCCCCCCACGGCAGTCTCTGGACGGTCAGAGGCCGCCGGTGAAGACCAGCCGGTTGGGCGTACCGGCCAGGTCGCCCTGGACGACGCCGGTGGTGGCGTTACCGACCAGCCAGCTGTGCAGGGTGGCCTGGGAGGTGTCACCGTTCACGCTCTTGTAGAGCGCGGCGATGCCCGCGACGTGCGGGGTGGCCATCGAGGTGCCGTTGAAGACGGCGGTGGTGTTGTTCGGTTGGGTCGACAGGATCGCCGAGCCGGGAGCGTAGAGGTCGACGCAGGCGCCGGTCGAGGAGTAGCTGGCCCGGGCGTCGGTGCTGGTCGACGCGGCGACGGCCACCGCGGCGGTCACCGCCCGGGGCAGCCGATCGCAGGAGTCCGCGCCGGTGTTGCCCGCCGAGGTGGCCAGGAAGACACCGGAGTTCATCATCCCGGTGATCGCGGCGGCCATCGTGTCGGAGTAGGTCCAGTTCCACGAGGTGTTGGCCACCGCCGGCTTCGCCGCGTTGGCGGTCACCCAGTCGATCGCGGCGATGGTGGCCGAGGTCTTGCCCGACCCCTGGCAGTTGAGGATCTTCACGGCGTGCAGCCGGACGCCCTTGGCCACCCCGTACGTCTTCGAGCCGATCGTGCCGGCGACGTGGGTGCCGTGCCCGTTGCAGTCGGTGTTGCGCCGGTCGACGGCGTTGTAGTCGAAGCTCGCCCGGCCCTCGAAGTCCGGGTGGGTCACGTCGATGCCCGAGTCGATGACGTAGGCGTGCACACCGGAGCCGGTGGCGGTCGTGGTGTAGCTGTTGGACAGCGGCAGCGTGCGCTGGTCGACCCGGTCCAGCCCCCAGGACGGCGGGTTGACCTGGGTGCCCTCGGCGACGCCGTCGAGCCAGGCGTCCTGCTCGACGCCGAGCACCGCGGGATCGCGGCGCAGCGCCTGCACCTGCCCGGCGGTCAGCTCGGCGGCGAAGCCGTTGACAGCCCGTTCGTAGACGAACCGCGGGTTGACCGACAGGGCACGGGCGATGCCACGCGGTTCGACGCCCGGACGCAGCCGGACGATGTACTCGCCGGGCACCGGCCGCACGCCGGGCGCGGCGGACGCCGCGTTCACCGGTGCGGACGACGTGGACGCGGGTGCCGCCGCAGCCGGTACGGCGACCAGGGTGCAGCCCGCCGCCACCAGCGAAGCCATCAGGACTCTTGATCTCACATTGCCTCCCAGACTGACCCGGTGTCATCACGGGACGACGCCGCGGTGAAGAGGCACGCTAGTCGGAACAGTGTCGAGCGTCAATGCCTGCCGCGCCCGGCGGATCCGAGGGCAAGGTGGCGGACGACCGAACGTGACATCGACTGTCGCGTCCAGCCCGGCGACGCCGGCCAGGGAAGGCGGTGGACACGGTGGCGGCGGGTGAGCCCCGCCGCCACCGCACGCTCAGCAGACCTGGCGTCGGCGTAGCCTGCACCACCTGCCACCAACCCGGGAAACCGTTCCCCCGCAACAAACGCCACCGAGCCGAACGGAGCAACGACTAGTATTCGCCGCGCCCGAAGGCGGCCAGCTCCGCCGAGTGGCCCGGGTTGCTGACGTACGTCGCCCCGATCGGGGCGGTCACCCGGCACCACATGTCCAGCCGTTCCACGTCGATGCCGGCCGCCGCGGCCAGCTCGTCGCGCCGGCGCAGCATCTCCGCGCGGTCCAGGCCCTCCAGCACGTAGTCGACCGCGTCGAAGCACGGGTCGCCGGCGCAGGCCATCGGGTCGATGGCGACCAGCCCCTTCGCGCCGCCGCTGAGCACGTTGCCCAGGTGCAGGTCGCCGTGCAGCAGCACGGTGTCGGTGGGCACCGCGAACAGGTCGTCGCGCAGCCGCTTCGACCCGGCGAGGTCGGCGCCCCGCCGCACCGCCGAGTTGAACAGCACGTCGATCCAGTCCTCCAGCCGGCGCGGCGCGGCGGCCGGGTCCCCGGCGCCGTGCAGGTCGTTGAGGAACGCGGCGTACTCCCGTGGCGACGGCGGCTGCGGCATCTTCTCCACCAGCGTGCCCGGGTGGATCGACTCCAGCAGCACGGCGCCCTTGACGGCCGCCAGCACCGCCGGCACCCGCCCGCCCGGCGCGAACTGGCGCAGCATGTCGACCTCCTCCCGTACGGCGTAGCTGTCGGGCGACAGTTTCAGCACCGCGTCGCCCTGCGGGCCGCGGCACCGGAACACCACCGAGGAGTTGCCGGACATGAGCTGGTCGCCGAGGTCGAGCTGCCACTGTGCGACGAGTTCGTCCAGTCGCTGGGGCAGCGTGCCGACCCAGCGGTGCGCCGCCTTGCCGAACCGCGGCTCCAGCCGGTTCGCGATCGCTTCCAGATCCAGGGTCATGCCGCTCACCTCTCCATCGATCGCGCGCCGGCGCAGGCGGCCGAGCCGCCCACCCCGGGCAGGGACATGGCGCCACGCCTGCGGGCCAGCGGTACGCCGCCACCGGACACCGTGTCGAGACTCGACCCGTACGGCCCGGGGCGCTCCAGCCTGGCCTTGCGGGCGACCTCGATCGCCTCGTGCCGGTCCGACACGTTCAGCTTGCTGAAGATGGTCGAAATGTGGTTGCTGACCGTCTTCGGCGAGAGGTTCAGCCGCGTGGCGATCGCCACGTTGCGCATGCCCGACGCGATCAGCTCCAGCACCTGCCGCTCACGCGTCGTCAGCTCCGGGAAGAGCTGCTGGTTGCGCGGCTCGCGACCCAACCGCCCGATGAGTTGGTCGGCCACCCGGGGGCCGAGGATCACCTCGCCCGTCGCGATGCCCCGGATCGTCCGCACGATGCCGTCGCCCGGGCAGCTCTTGAGCACGTAGCCCCGCGCGCCCGCACGCATGGCCGCGAAGACCGCCCCCTCGTCCTCCACGGCGGTGAAGACCAGCACGGCGGTCGAGGGCGACATCCGGGCGATCTCCTGCAGCGTCACCCCCACCTGGAAGCCCGGCAGCTCGATGTCGAGCACGAGCACGTCGGGGCGCAGCGACGCCGCGCATGTCATCGCCTCCCGCGTGCTCCCCGCCTCCGCGACCACGCTGACCTCAGCCGAGGAGGACAGCAGGGCATGCAGGCCTCTGCGTACCACCGGCTGAGCGTCGGCCAGCACCACCGTCACGGTGCGAGGTTTTGCCTCGTCCGCGACACTTCCCGGACCCCGCCTCATCGTATGAGCCAGTTCCGAGGTCGAGCCAACGCTGACCATTACGACACCTCACCCCGTCCTAACCGGCCCGCGACGCCTCCCTTCCGGAGGCGTCGCGGAAGCGCCGACCTCCGCGTCGGCGTGAACATCTACTGACGGCGAACAGAACAACACATGAAGTCAGTCGGACGGAAGCCATGTCAATCTTCTGACGCATTTTCCGAAATCAATTAAATGCGACCATCGGAGACCCTTTTCGACCGCCGGAGCAGGCCGCGTCAGACCGGGAATGCCGGGACGATATACCCGCAGGTCCCGCCTCCGCGCCGCACGTCGGGGGCGCACCGTCCACCCGGATCAGGCCGGGCGTCTAGCGCACCGCGCGCCGGACGTCCACCGGGAAAGTTCCCTGCCCACCCGGGAAGTCGTCCCGACCCCGGTCCGCCGAACGCCCTGTCCCGCCCGGCTTCGCCGCCGCGAGGATTGACGCCGGCCGCTCCACCACACAAGGATGTGCAAATATGCCCTTGTCACGAATGATTGATTTTTCATCCCGTTTGGTGCCGACCGATCCGCTGCGCAGGAAACTGATCGCGATCCGGCTGGCCGAATCGATCGGCAAGGGAGTCTTCCTCAGCGGCAGCGTCGTCTACTTCACGCTCCGCGTCGGCCTCGACCCCAAGCAGGTCGGCCTGGGCCTGTCCGCCGCCGGGCTTTCCGCCTTCATCTCGTCGGTCGTGTTCGGCGTGATCGCCGACCGGGTGGGGGCGCGCAGGCTGCTCGTCATGCTGTTCGCCGCGCTGACGGTGGGCTTCGGGCTCTACGCCCTGGTGGACAACGCGATCCACTTCTTCGCCCTGGTGGTCGCCGTCGGCTTCATCGAGTACGGCACCGGCCCGACCAACGGGGCCCTCGTCGGCAACCTCGTGCCTGCCGAGGAACGGGTCAAGCTCAAGGCGATGATGCGGTCGGTGTTCAACATCGGCTTCAGCATCGGCATCGGGGTGGCCGCCGTCGCCGCACTCGACAAGCGACTGCTCGTGCTGATCCCGCTCACCACCGCCGCGCTCATGGCCAGCGCCGCGCTGCTGGTCACCCGCCTGCCCGACGTGCCGTCGCGTCCTGTCCCGGTGGGCTTCAAGCGCTTCGCCGCCGTACGCGACCCGCGCTTCCTCTCCGTCATCGGCGTCTCGACGGTACTCGCCTCCCACGTCACCGTCATCCTGGTCACGATGCCGCTGTGGGCGCTCAACCGCACCTCGCTGCCGCACTTCCTGATCCCGTTGCTGCTCATCTTCAACACGGTGTTCGTCATCCTGTTCCAGGTACGGGCCAGCCGGGGCGCGGACACCGTGGAAGGGGCCGGCAGGCTCGCCCGGCGCTCCGGCTACTGGCTGGCCGGCGGCTGCGCGGTCATCGCGGTGACGGCGCTGGACGACAACGTGGTGCTGGTGTCCGTCGCGATCGTCGCCGCGGTGCTGATCCTCTCGGTGGCCGAGGTGATGCAGGCCGCCTCGGGTTGGGGTCTCGCGTTCGGCCTCGCCCCCGAGCACGCGCAGGGCGAGTACCTGGGCGCGTTCGACCTGCACGTGATCACGCAGAACATCATCGGCCCGGCCGTGCTGTCCGGCCTGGTCATCGCCTTCGGCTTCTGGGGCTGGCTCGGCATCGCGGTCGCCGCGCTGGTGGCTTCGGCGCTGATCATCCCGGTCGCGCACCGCAGCCAGGCCACCCTCGTCCCGGAAACGGCCTCCGCGACAAGCCTGTGAGCGCCGCCGTCGGCCGGGTCATCCGGGCCGGCGGCGCGTACGGCAGCGCGGGCCGGCCCGGTGTGAGGACGGCCCGCGCAGCGGGATGGGTCAGGAAGGGTCGGGATCCGTGTACTCCGGCTGCGCGGCGGCGGTCACCAGGGCGCGGATCTCCGGGGCCATCGTCGCGCTGAGGGGTTCGCGACGCAGCTCGCGCAGCAGCCCGGCGACCATGCCGACCATCACGAACAGGAACGGCAGCGCGGCGAGGATGGTCAGCGACTGCAGGGCGGACAGTCCACCGGCGAGCAGCAGCACGGCGGCCACCAGGCCGGTCAGGATGCCCCACATGGAGACCAGCCATGCCCTCGGTTCGAGGTTGCCGCGCGAGGAGAGCGTGCCCATCACCACCGAGGCGGCGTCGGCCCCGCTGACGAAGAAGAGGGCCACCAGCACCATCACCAGGATCGCGGTCACGGTGAAGAGCGGGAACTCCCGCAGGACCGCGAAGAGCGCAGCCTCCGGGCTCTCCGCCACGGCGGCCGAGAGGTCGGTGCCGCCGAGTTGCAGGTCGATGGCGGTACCGCCGAACACCGAGAACCAGGCGAAGCTGACGAGGCTCGGGATGGCCACCACACCGAGGACGAACTGGCGGATGGTGCGGCCCCTGGAGATGCGGGCGATGAACGCGCCGACGAACGGGGTCCAGGAGATCCACCACGCCCAGTAGAAGATGGTCCAGCCCGCCATCCACTTCTCGCCCCCGAAGGCGCCGGTGCGGAAGCTCATCGGGATGAGGTCGTAGAGGTAGCCGCCGGTCGAGGCGGTGAGGCTGTTGAGGATGAAGACCGTCGGGCCCACCACGAGCAGGAAGAACATCAGCGCCACCGCGAGCACCATGTTGGTGTTCGCGAGGAACTGGATGCCGCGCTTGACGCCGGTGACGGCGGACACCACGAACGCCACGGTGAGCACCGCGATGATCCCGATCGCCAGCGGGGTGGACTTCGGCACGTCCCAGAGGTTCGTCAGGCCGCTGTTGATCTGAAGGGCGCCCAGCCCGAGGGAGACCGCCGATCCGAACAGCGTCGCGAAGATCGCGAAGATGTCGATGGCCTTGCCGGGGCCCCGGTTGGCCCGTTCTCCGATGAGCGGGAGGAACGCGCTGCTGATCAGGCCGCGCCGGCCCTTGCGGAAGGTGAAGTAGGCCAGCGTCAGACCCACCACCGCGTAGATCGCCCACGGGTGCAGCGCCCAGTGGAAGAACGAGTACTCCATGGCCACCCGGGCGGCCTGCTGGGAGTTCGGTTCGGTGAGACCGCGCGGCGGGGTCCCCAGGTGGGACAGCGGCTCGGCGGCGCCCCAGAACATCAGGCCGATGCCCATGCCGGCGCTGAACATCATCGCCACCCAGGAGACGGTGGAGAACTCCGGCTTCTCGTCGTCCCGGCCGAGCTTGATCCGCCCGTACCGGCTGAACGCCAGCCAGGCCGAGAGCACGACGAAGGCGGTGCTGGCCAGCACGAAAACCCAGCCGAACGCCTTGACCACCCAGTCGAGCGCCACGCCGGCGACCGACGCCAGGTTGTCGGTGGCCACGATGCCCCACACGACGAAGAGCACGGACACCGCGGCGGCGATCCCCAGCACCGTCCGGTCGACGTCTCCCGGGCGGCGGCCCGGCTGTGCTGGCGCTTCTCCTAACGGGGTGTTGCTGTCGGTTGACGTACCTGTGGCGGGCACGGCCATGGTCTGTGGACCTCCGTGGGCTCGCGGGAACGCAGGCCGCAGTTCCGGCGCTGTTTCCCGCCGGGGCCCGCAGTTCCGGTTTGTCCCGACCTGATCAGCGGTCTGGGAACTCGGGATGGTGTCTCCGGTTCATAGGCGATCTTGTGTGAAGGGCGAACGCACGCGCGGTTCGCCGGAGCTCGACCGCCACTGACGCCGGCGACGGGCCGCAATCACTCTCGGTGTCAATCTTGGAGGAGACCCTGCGATCTCATGACAGTCCGGTGACAAGACCGGCGAAACGTCACGGAACGTGGACGAGGGCCGTCTCACGGCCTCGCGCGGTGACACGCGCAGCAGCGCCATCGTGATCAGGCCGGACGCGCCTTCCACCTTGCGCAAGCTGCCGTGCCGGCCGTGCACGCGGGGAAAGCCGACGGGCAGGTGGACGCCGATCAGGGCGGCGGTGAACTCACGCGAAGCGGGACGGGTCCCCTGCCCCCTCGCGCAGGATCTCCGGCTCGGGTTGCGACAGGTCGACCACGGTCGTCGGCTCCTTTCCGCAGTCGCCGGCGTCGATCACCGCGTCGAGGACGTGGTCCAGCCGTTCCTTGATCTCCCACCCCTGGGTCATCGGCTCGTCCTCGTCGGGCAGGATCAGGGTGCTCGACACCAACGGCTCGCCGAGTTCGGCCAGCAGCGCCTGGGCGACCGTGTGCCGGGGGACGCGTACGCCCACCGTGCGTTTCTTGGGATGTAGCAGCCGACGCGGCACCTCACGGGTGGCGGGCAGGATGAACGTGTAGCTGCCCGGGGTGCATGCCTTCACCAGTCGGAAGACCGAGTTGCTGACCTGCACGAACTGGCCGAGCTGGGCGAAGTCCCGGCACACCAGCGTGAAGTGGTGCCGTTCGTCCAGCCGCCGGACCTCCCGGATCCGATCCAGCCCGGCCCGGTTGCCCAGCCGGCAGCCGAACGCGAAGCACGAGTCCGTCGGGTAGGCGACCAGCCCGCCGTCCCGGATCAGGTCGGCGACCTGGCGGAGGACCCGGGGCTGGGGATTGTCCGGGTGCACGTCGTAGTACCTCGCCATACGCCGAGACTAGTACTCCAGCCGACGCTCTCGTCGTGACCATCGACGCATGGATTCGAGTGGTCTCGGCTCTGTTGCGTCCGCGGCCCCGATGGCATCCTCGTCGCCCTGGCCGAGCAGCTCGGCTGAAGGCTGCCGAAGGGCTGTTCAACCGTGCAGGTAGCGCAGTACCGCCAGGACCCGACGGTGGTCGGCCTCGGACGGCGGCAGGGCGAACTTCATGAAGATGTTGGCGACGTGCTTCTCCACCGCCCGATCGGTGACCGAGAGGGCGGCGGCGATCGCCGTGTTCGTCCGTCCCTGCGCCATCAACCCCAGCACCTCCCGCTCCCTCGGGGTGAGCGCGTCGAGCTGGTCCCGGCGCCGGCTCGCCCCGAACAGCTGCGTCACCACCTCCGGGTCGAGCGCGGTGCCGCCCGCGGCCACCCGGGTCAGCGCCTCGACGAATTCGTCGAGATGCACCACCCGCTCCTTGAGCAGGTACCCGACCCCGTCGGAGCCGCCCGCGAGCAGCTCGGCGGCGAAGCTCGTCTCGACGTACTGCGAGAAGATCAGTACGCCGACGCCCGGCGCCTCCCGGCGGAGTCGGATCGCCGCACGCAGCCCCTCGTCGGTGTGGGTGGGCGGCAGCCGGATGTCGACGATCGCGACGTCGGGACGTTCGGTCGTCACAGCGGCGAGCAGAGCCGGCGCGTCGACGACGGTGGCGGCCACCTCGTGCCCCCGGATGGTGAGCAGTTGCGCCAACCCTTCGCGCAGGATCGCGGAGTCCTCGGCGATGACGACACGCATGGCTACCGGGTGCTCCGTTCCGAGGCGGCGACGGGTATGTCGACGGTGGCCACGGTGGGGCCACCGGGTGGACTGTCCACCGACAGTGTCCCGTCGACGACCTGGATGCGTTCGGCCAGCCCCGCCAGGCCGCCGCCGGGGCGCCGGTAGGCGCCGCCCCGGCCGTCGTCGCGTACCCGCAGTCGCAGCACCCCGCCGCTGTCGGTGATCTCCACGACCGCGTGCCGTGCAGCACTGTGCCGGTTGACGTTGGTGAGCAGCTCGCAGGCGCAGAAGTAGGCGATGTGCTCGACGGCGGGAGAGGGTCGCGACGGCAGGTCGACCTCAACCGACACCGACACGGTGCTGCCGGACGCCACCGTCGCGAGCGCCACCGCCAGGCCGTTGTCGAGCACCGGCGGACGGATGCCCCGGACCAGGTCACGCAGCTCGGCCAGCGCGGTCGTCAGGTTCCCCTGCGCGGTGTCGACGGCGGCACGGATCTGCTCGACGGACGCGCCCACGCCGAGCAGTTCCCGGACCAACGTCAACTGCATGCCGACCCCCACCAGCCGTGCCTGCGTACCGTCGTGCAGGTCCCGTTCGATGCGCCGCAGCGTCGCGTCGGCGTCGCTGACCGCCCGGTCGCGGGTCTCCCGTAGATGACGCATCCGCTGCGCGGTTCGGCTCGGGCCGAGCAGTCCACGGATCAGCGCCCGATCCACCAGTAGCACGGACCGGACCAGCCACGGGGCGGCGAGCAGCAGCACCACGCCGAGCGCCCAGCCGGCCACGGTGAGCCGCCACGGCGCGAACCCGTGCCGTTGCAGCGGGTAGGTGAGGAACACGACCGCGTACACGTAGGCCCCGCCGCCGACGGCGAGGGACAGCAGCCCGAGCGGCAGTTTGATCAGCAGATAGCCCAGAGCCCGCCAGTTGGCCGGGTCGGTGAGCACGGCGCGCCGGCGGGCGAACAGGCCGCGGCCCTGATCGGGTCGGGGCGGGGTGGGAACGTGCTCGTCGAGCAGCCACCCGGCGGTGGCGCGGCGGGCCGCGCCCAGTCCGGCGGCGGCCGACAGCACCGACGCCAGCAGCCACGGACCGAGCGGGGTCACCAGCAGTACGGTGCCGACCAGCCCGCCGGCGAGCAGCAGGATCGCCCCGGCCACGTCCAGCGGTGCCGTGATCAGCAGGTAGGCCAGGGCAGCCCAGGACCGGCGGGAAAGCAGGGCTCTGCCGGTCACCCCGAGCACCCGCAGCACCACGCCGCCATTGTGCTGGGTGGTGGCCGGGCTGGTCATCCGCCGAGTACCCGCCGAGTGATCCGGTTCATGGCGGCGAGCAGACCACGCAGCAGCCCGGCGCAGCACACCTGGATCGCCAGTGCGAGCGCGGAGTGCACCAACCAGGCACCGGCCAGCGTCGGCCCGCCCCACGCGCCGTTCAGAAGCGGGTCGGCGGTGAACGGATGCCCGATCGCCCCGACGGCGTCCGGCCGGAGCGGGTACAGGTGCCCGGACCAGATCAGGATCATCTGGAGGACGACCAGGGCGAACGCCGCGCTGGCCGGTATCAGCACCAGGAAGCTGTGCGCGAGTACGCGTACCGGGCCGATCGACTGGGGCTTCGGCTGCCGTTCGACGCCGGTGCCGCCGCTGTACCGGTCGGCCAGCCGCAGCTGCAGCCGCCCGAGCGTGGTGGCGGCGAACAACGCCGACGGTGCTGCGGCGAGCGCGAGCGGCAGCCCGGTCAATCCACGAACCGTCGGGTCGACGACCCACCGCCGCAGCGGTCCACTGCCGCCGCGGATGGTCCTGTCATGGGTAGGTGTGGTCAGGCCGGACGTACTCACCCCGGTCATCTCGGCTCCCTCGGTCGTGGACTGTGACAGTTCGATGCTCGTCGCGTCGAGCCGGGGCGGCGATCGTGGCACCACGCGGCCGGGGGTGGGGGTAGCACCACCTACCGGCCGGGACGCGCCTCGACCACGCCCTTCCTGACCGGCCTGCTCGAAGGGCCCGGACCGATGGACAACCCGATGGACGGGCAGCGGTTGTCGTGCGGACGGTTGAAAGATCCGGAACCCGTGTCCCGGCCGCCCGGGACAGCGGACCCTGTCGCTGGTACGCCCCGGGCCGACAGACTTGCGGACGAGGTGGCCGGCAGACCCGCCGGAACCGTTGCGCGGCAACGGCTACGCCCGGCACAGCCCGCTCGCACCACACCGGTGGACGGGCCGGTCGCCACGAAATCCGGACTCACGTTCCCGTGCCGACATCGGCCGTCGGAGCGGCGTCCGCACGGGGAGGGGAAAGGCATGCGACCACGTCGGCACCTGGCCCGGCGCTGCCGGTGCTACCGCGCCGCAATGCCCGGCGGCAAGCCGGCGTCGGGTCTCCGTCAGAGGAACGGACTGAGTGGACACCCGGCCCGCCCGGACGGCTCGCCCCGCCCGTCGTGGATCCGGTGGTTGCCGAACGCCGGGACTGGTCTTCCGCACCGTTGCCCGGTAGGCACGGCGGATGCCGGCGACTTCAATCGTCGTAGACACCGCGCGACTCCCACCGTCCCGTCGCTCGGCCATTGCCGAAGGGATGTGCGATGACGGCTCCGTCGAATCTGCCACTGGTGCTCAGTGGTCCCGTCGTACGTCGGGTCGACCCGACCGGCGTCACGGTGTTCGTCGCGCTGCGCGCGGAGTGCACGGTGACGCTGAGCGTGTTCGCGGTCGGCGCGGCTCCCGGGTTCGCCCGCGGCGCCACGGTCGGCACCGCCAGCCGTACGACGGTGCGGCTCGGGGAGCGGCTGCACGTCGTCGCGGTCACCGCGAACGGGATCACCCTGCAACCCGGCGTCCTCTATGGCTACGACCTGGGGTTCTCCGGCGGTTCGACCGCCGGGAGCCTGTTCGACGCCGGCGTGGTCGCCGCCGACGCGGGGGCGGCGCGGGCGGCCCTGACGTACGTCGGGCACCCGCAGGCGCCGGCCGCCGCGCCCGCGTTCCCGACCTTCGCCACCCCGCCGGGTGACCCGAACCGGCTGCGGATCTTCCACGGGTCGTGCCGCAAGCCGCACGGCGAGGGCTACGACGCGTTCCCCGCCCTGGACCCGATCATCGCGGCCTCGGCGGGCGACCCGGCCCAGCGCCCGCACCAGCTGGTGCTCGGCGGGGACCAGATCTACGCCGACGACGTGGCCGACCCGCTGCTCGCGCTGATCCACGGCCACGACGCGCTGGCGGCGAACGGCAGCGACCCGGCGGTGCCCGCGTACCTGGGGGTGGCCGCCCGGCTGGGCCTGGCCGCCGAGGTGCTGCCGGTCGGGACGACCGAGCAGCCGACGGACGCGCGGTACGCGCCGGGCAAACGCGCCGACACGATGGCGAAGGACGCGAAGTTCACCTCCGGCGCGGCCGACAGCCACCTGATGTCGCTGCGCGAGTACCTGTGCATGTACCTGCTGGTCTGGTCGGACGTGCTGTGGCCGGAGAGCTGGCCGAGGTTCGAGCACGTGCTGCCGGCGGACACCCGGATCCTGAAGGACCCGCAGGACCGCCGCCCCGGCGAGACGGTGTACGACCTCATGCTGGCCGGGCGGGCGTACACGCCCAGCGCCCAGCAGAAGGAGATCATCGAACGGTTCGAGCGGTGGCAGCGGCAGGCGCTCGCGCTGCGGATGTTCCGGCAGGGGCTGGGCGCCGTGCGCCGGCAGCTGGCGAACGTGGCGACGTACATGGTGGCCGACGACCACGAGGTCACCGACGACTGGAACATGACCAGCCCGTGGGTCACCGACGCGGTGGTGAACTCCCCGCTGGGCCGGCGGGTGGTGCGCAACGCGGTGGCCGCGTACGCGGTGTTCCAGGCGTGGGGGAACACCCCGGAGCGGTACGCCGAGGCCGGGGCCGCCGGGGAGCCGGGCCGGGCGGCGCTGGCCGCGCTGCGCGGCTGGGTCGCCGCCCCCAACGAGGGCGACGACCTGGCGTTGCGGACCCGTCTCGGGTTGCCCACGGCGGTCACCAGCGAGGGCCGGCTGGCCCGGCCGGCGGGCGCGCTGACCTACCACTGGACCGTCACCTGGCCGCGCTACCAGTTGGTCGCGTTGGACACCCGCACCTGGCGGCAGTACCCGGCCGGCGCGGGCAAGCCGGGC
This sequence comes from Micromonospora sp. NPDC047620, assembly GCF_043205005.1. Classification (NCBI taxonomy): domain Bacteria; kingdom Bacillati; phylum Actinomycetota; class Actinomycetes; order Micromonosporales; family Micromonosporaceae; genus Micromonospora; species Micromonospora sp. NPDC047620. The sequence goes on from NZ_JBIDDG010000017.1 coordinate 12,782, forward strand.
GGTCTGCTCTACGACGACCAGCCGCTCAACGAGATGATCAGCGGCGGCGGGGTGCTCGGCGACGACGCGGTCACCGTCGTCGCCCAGCCGGTCGCCCTGTTCGGCGTGCCCGTCCTGGAGCAGCTCGCGCAGCCCCTCGCGAGGGTGTTCGCCGGCCGGTACGAGGCCGACGCGGAGGACGCGTGGGTGACCAGCGACGCGGCCGTACACAAGATCCTGGCCCGGCTTTTCGCGGCGGCGCCACCCGGCGCCGACGGGGTCCGGCGGCGGCGGCTGGTCATGCTCGGCGGCGACATCCACTTCGGCTCCGCCGAGCGGATCCGCTACTCCGCCACCCTGCCGTACGCGTGCGGGCCCGACCCGGCGAAGCCGTTCGAGGGGGTCAACCGCACCGAGGGGGTGCTCGCCGGGTTCGTGTCCAGCGGGTTCCGCAACGAGGACGGCAAGACCCGGATCCTGCACGCGCTCGGGTACGTGCCGCTGCTGGACGGCACCGGCCGCATCGACCTGGTCGGCTGGGCCAACGAGCTGCCCGACAAGGAGGGCCAGCGCATGCAGGCCGGCGTGCAGGTGACGCTGGCCGCCGACGACGTGACCGGCTGGTGGGTGTCCGGGCGGCCCTCGGTCAGCGACCTCGACGCGCTGAAGGTGCTGACCCGGCATCCCGAGTGGAACGTGCACGTGCAGTTCGTCCGCCACGACGAGGCCGACCCGGAGGTCCGCCGCGACGGCACGCCGGAGTCGGTGGTGGACCCGGCGGGCCTGCCGCGCGACCAGGCGCTCGCGCAGTACCTGGCAGCGGCCCGCAACCTGGACCACTACAAGGGGTCGTGGGGCAACGGCAAGGAGATCGTCGGCCGCAACAACCTCGGCGAGGTCACCTTCGACTGGCCGGACGGGGAGTGCAAGTCGGCGACGCAGCGGCTGTGGTGGCACCTGCCCGGCGAGAACCGGGCGGCCGCGCTGACCACGTTCACCGTGGACCTGTCCTTCGGCTGCTCGCTGGCCGTCACCCCGCCGTACGGGGGGTGGAACCTGCGCGCCGACGACCGGGACGCCACGGCGACGGCCAAGGCCCGCTACGACGGGCTGGAGCGGCCGGCGGATCTGGTCAAGGACCGCTGGGTGACCCGGCTGCAGCAGGACCTGGCCACGCTGGGCTTCCTGGCACCGGCCGAGGTCGACGGGGTGTACGGACTGCTCACCTACTGGGCGGTGCTGGAGTTCCAGACGTACGCCCGCCGGGAGCGGGCCGCGGTCGAGCCCGCCGGCGCCACCGCGCCCCGCTACTCCGACCGCCTGCAACCGGTGGACGTGCCGGAGGCCGAACGGTACCTCGGGCCGGTCAGCGGCATGGCCGACCTGGCGACCCAGGTGGCGATCAAGCACTGGCTGGACAAGCGGTGGCGCTCCCCCGTCGTGGTCGAGGCGTGGCAGGTGGCGGGGGACGTCCCGCAGCGGCTGGACCAGCCGAACGTGTGGAACTTCGACGAGGTGACCGCCGCCGACCGGCGGACGTACTCGCGGGTGGTCACCGGGCGGCCGGCGGGGGCGGGCCGCGCCCCGGACGGGCACCCGGAGCTGATCCGGCTGGGCGCGTACCGGGCGCACCCCACCGAGGCCGAGTGGAGCGGCCCGGTCCTCGACGCCGAGTCGGAACTGCTGCCCGAGGCGGTGCTGCCGCGCCCGCAGGACCACGGCAGCGGCCCGTCGCTGGCCGCGCTGGTCGCGGCGGTCGGCGCCGGCGGGGACGCGGGTGCGCGGGCCGCCCGGCAGCTGTCCACCTTCAAGGTGCTGCGGGCCGTCGCCGAGAACCGGGTGCCGGACGCCGCCGGCGGCTATCTCGACGCGGTCGCCGCGGACGACCCGGCGGTGATCCGGTTCGGGCCGTTCGGTTGGCGGGCGCACGGCCCGCTGGTCACGCCGACGTCGGTGCCGACCTTCCTCGACCTGAACTCCGAGCCGGGCGAGATGTGGGCGTACCTGGCGTTCCTGCGCGCCACCGACCGGGACGCCTACGACGCGCTGGGCGGGCTGGCGGGCGTCACCGCCGTGCCCGGGTGGGGGCGCGACGGCGGCGGCCTGCTCTTCACCGACCTGCGGGTGCTGCGGGCCCGCCCGGCGCGGACCGACGCGACCGGCGCCGCCCGCGAGGGCATCAGCACGACCCCGGAGCTGCTGGGGCTGCGGTCGTGGCACTGGATGCACCGCTACGCGCTCGCGCTGCGCGGCCACGACGGCGTCCGCCGGGGGATCTGGACGTTCGCCCGGCAGCGGCTGCACGACCTGCTGGCCACCGACTGGGACTCCCCCGACCCGGACGTCTCCCCCACGGTGGCGAACGTGCCCGGGGCGGACGGCAACCCGCGGCGGGCCCGCGTCGGCGACCTGTTCACCTCCGAGCGGGCGGTGGCGCTGCTGGCCTGCTGGCAGCAGCACCGGGCGCACCAGCTCGTCGCGGTCGGACCGCCGTCCTCGAACACGGAGAAGCCGGAGTTCCGCACCCGGGCGCGCGCCGCCACCCCGCTGCACCTGGTGCTCACGAAGGCCAGGGCGCTGGGCGCGGACTTCAGCGGGGCGCCCACCGGCTGGACCGACGCGCACGAGACCGCGCTGATCACCGCCGTCGGCCAGGTCGTCGCCGGCGACGCCGAGGTCGCCACTGCGCTGACCCGGCTCGCCGCCTGGCCGGCCTGGCCGACGGGGCGGAACTACACGCTGCCGCTGGACGCGCTGCCCGCCGCCGAGCGGGGCCTGTCGGCGGCCCGCGGGTCGCTGCGGCTGGACCTCGGCGACCTGCCGCGGGTGACCGCGTGAGCAGCACACCACCGGCGACGGACAGCGGCCGGCAGCACAACGGACGGGGTGGACGATGAGCGACGCCAAGAACGCGCTGGCACTGCTGTGGAACGAGATCCGGCTGCTGGCCGAGCCGGTGCTGGCCGCGTACGACCCGTGGCAGCGGGCCCGGCTGATGCGCGCGTTGGGCTGGGACCTGGAGGCGGTCAGCGGCTTCGACGCCGCCCGCTTCGAGGACTGGGTGAAGACGATCGGCCCGGCCCTCGACGCGCTCGGCGCGGCGGCCGAGGCGGAGCTGGACAGCCTGGAGGCGGTGAAGAAGCTCGGTGCCGCCGCCGGCGACGCGTTCGGCAGGATCGGCGCGCTGCCGCCGACGCTGCAGGGGAAGCTGCCCGACGTGCCCGGCCTGCCCGAGGAGCTCGCCGACGACCTGCTCGACCTGCTGATCCTGACCTATCTGCTGCGCCGGGCGCCGTGGACGGTGCCCGTGCTGGACCTGCTGGGCCTGGTCACCCCCGCCACGGACGGCCTGCCCAGCGCGCCGATGCCGCCCGGCGACGCCCCGATCCGGCTGCCCCGCCGCCGCGACGAGCTGCACCTCGACCGTGTCGTCGACCTCGTCGCCGACCCCGGCGGCTACTTCCGCGACCTGTACGCCCCGGCCGGCTGGGACACCCCGGCGGGCGTGGCGGAGCTGTCCGCCCGGCTGCTGCCCCGGCTGGCCCGGGCGCTGCGGGCCCTCGGCCTCGACGCCGACCAGGGCGTACGCCCCGGCGTCGGCCCCGACCAGGGCGAGGTGGGGCGACGGCTGGCGGACAGCCTGCTGCGGCTGCGGTTCACCGGGCTGCGCACCCCCGGCGGGGAACCCCCACCCACCGGCGCCGGGCTCGCGCCGTGGCAGCCCACCTTCGGCGTCGGCGTCACCCTCGGCCTGGCGAGCTGGGACGGCCGGTTCACCGTGGTCCTCGCCCCGACCGGCGAGGCGCACCTGGAGGGGTCGATCGGCGCGTGGAACGTCGCCACCGGCCTCAGCGGCGCCGGCCCCGCGATCGCCGTCAACAGCGACGGGGTCACGTTCAGCGGCGACGCGGCCGTCGTCAGGTGGGCCGCCGAGATCGCCCGGATCGCGCCGGCCGGCGAGCCCGGCTGGATCATCGGCGCGCCGGAGGGCACCCACCTCGCCGTCGGGCAGCTCGTCATCACCGGCCGGGCCAGCCTCGGCGCCGGCCGCGACGACGTCGAGCTGGGCGTGCAGGCCGGCCGCGCCGAGCTGGTCATCCGCGCCGGCGACGGCGACGGGCTGCTCGCCAAGCTGCTGCCCGCCGACGGGCTGCGCCTCGGCCTCGACCTCGGCGCCGCCTGGTCGATGCGCACCGGCCTGCACCTGGCCGGGGCCGCCGCCCTGGCCGCCGAGTACCCGGTGCACCTGTCCTGGCACGGCATCGGCATCGAGGGGCTGCGCATCGCGCTACAGGCCTCCACGCGGACCCGCGCGGTCAGCCTGCTGATCACGACCACCGTGCAGGCCACGCTGGGGCCGCTGCACGTCACGGTGGAGAACATCGGCGTCCGCGCCGACCTCACCTTCCCGCCCGCGCTCCCGGCCGGCGGAGGGGACGACGCCCGCGGCGGCAACCTCGGCGTGGCCGACCTGGCGCCCGGGTTCAAGGCACCCGACGGCGTGGCGCTGCGAATGGACAACGGCCTCGTCTCCGGCGGCGGCTACCTGTTCGTCGACGAGCCCCGCGGAATGTACGCCGGCGCCCTGCAGCTCGGCATGACCTCCACCACGCCGCTCGCCCCGATGAAGGGCTTCCGGCTCCAGGCCACCGCGATCGTCAACACCCGCAACCCCGACGGCAGCCGGCTGACCGAGGCCGACGGCGGGCACAGCTTCTCCCTGCTCCTCGCCGGCACGTACGAGTGGTTCCCCGGGCTGATGCTGTTCTGGGGCATCTCCATCACCGGCCTGGGCCTGGTCGTCGGGCACAACCGGCGCAGCAACCCCGAGGAGTTCCGCAACGCCGCCCGCACCGGCACCCTCGACGCGCTGCTGTTCCCGCAGGACCCCGTCGCCAACGCCCCCGCCGTCATCGCCACCCTCAGCCGCCTCTTCCCGGTCGACACCACCGGCACCGTCCTCGGGGCGATGGTGCGGCTGAACTTCCTCGGCGGGCAGGTCGTCGCCGACCTGGGCGTGCTCGTCGAGTTCCCCGACCCGGTACGCATCCTGCTGCTCGGCAAGCTCGTCATCGATTTCAAGGACGCCGGGAAGTTCCGGCTGGACTCCTTCGGCATGGTCGACTTCGCCCGCCGCGAGATCAGCCTCGACGCCGCGCTGATCGACTCGAAGCTGTTCGGCCGGCCGGTCTCCGGGGAGATGGCGCTGCGGGCCCGCTGGGGCGCCGGGCGCACCTTCGCCTTGTCGATCGGCGGCTTCCACCCCCGCTACACACCCCCGCCCGGCTTCCCGCCGGTCAAACGCTTCAACATCGCCCTGCAGAAGTCCGGCAAGGGCATCAACCTTGAGGCGTACCTGGCGGTCACCAGCAACACCGCCCAGTTCGGCGCCGAGCTGAAGCTGCACTTCGAGGGCGGCGGTTTCGTCGTCGACGGCCGCGCCTGGCTCGACGTGATGTTCCAGTTCAAGCCGTTCTGGTTCACCGCCGAGATCGGCGCCACCGTGTCGCTGAAGTACGGCGACAAGGAACTCCTCGCCATCAACCTGCTCATCGGCGTCTCCGGGCCCGGCCCGTGGAAGGCCTGGGGCGAGGCCCGGATCAAGTTCCTGTTCTGGGAGGTGTCGGCGAAGTTCAGCTGGACCGACGGCGACACCGCTGCGGCCGACGAACCCACCCACGTCGACGCCGCCGAGACGCTGCGCGCCGCGCTGTCCGCACCCGAGGCGTGGGAGATCCGCCCCGCCATCGGCGCCGGCGAGCCGGTGACGCTGCGCGACCTGACCGGCTGGACCGGGCCGATGCTGCTGCAACCCGGCGCGCAACTGTCGGTACGGGAGAACGTGCTGCCGCTCGACACCGACCTGCAACGCGTCGGCACGTCCCGGATCAGCGGACCGAACCGGTTCACGCTCACCGGGGTGAGTGTCGGCACCGGCGACGACGCCCTGTCCGGCACCCTCGGCGACACCGTCGAGGACGACTTCGCGCCGGGGCAGTTCCGCGACCTGTCCCCCGTCGAGCAGCTCACCACCCCCGGGTTCGTGCGGCTGGCCGCCGGGCGGACCGTCGCGCTGCCGGAGGACACCACCCTGCCGCCGGCCGACCTGACCACGTTCGCCGAGCTGGCCGACGACTCCGCGTACGACCGGATCATCATCGACGACCCGGACGCCGCCGGCCGGCCCCTGCCCGCCCAGCCGGCGGCGGCGCGGCTCGCCGCCCGCGGCGGTGACCTGCTGGCCCGGTTCGCGGCCACCGCGCCGGCCGCCTACGCGGGCAGCCGCCGCGGCGGCGCCGCTCGCTTCACCGGCCCCACCCTGGACCTGGCCGCCACCACGCCGGCCGCCAGCGCGCCGCGCGCCGCCGCCGCGACCGTGCCGGCGCAGCGGCGCGCGACCGCCGCCCCGGCGGCGCCGCGCCGCCCTCGCGTCCGGGTTCCCCACCCGAGGATCACGCCCGTCGAGCTGGAGGTCTGCTGACATGGGTGGCCTGCGTTTCCTGCCCTGGGTCCGCGACGGCGTCGCCCGCGTGGTCTCCCACACCGACACCCTCACCGGCGCGCTGCCCCGCCCCCGCGCCGAGGTGACCCTCACCGTCGCCGCGCTCGGCACCGACACCGCCACCGGCGACACCGAGCAGATCACCGGCACCTCGACGGCGCTGCTGCACGGGCCGGGCGACGTCGTCGGCGTCGACCCGCAGGAGATCATCCGCAGCTACCCGGCGCCCGGCGCGGAGAACGTCGAGGTGTCCCTGCTGGCCGCGGTCGAGTTCGACAACCCCGACCTGCCGTGGCGGTACACCCCGGCGCGGCCCGACGACAACGGCGCGCTGCGCCCGTGGCTGGTCCTCGTCGTGGTGCCGGTCGGCGAGGACGGCGCGGAGCTGCGCACGCAGCCGGGCCAGGCCCTGGCCCGGCTCGCCACCACGGTGCGGCACCTGCCGGTGCTGGCCGAGTCGTGGGCGTGGGCACACGCCCAGGTGCTGGTCACCGACGACGAGGAACTGTCCGAGGTGATCGCCTCCGCTCCGGAGCGCACCCTGTCGCGGCTGGTGTGCCCGCGCCGGCTCGCCGCCGGCACCGACTACCTGGCCGCCGTGGTGCCCGCATTCGCCGCCGGGGTCCGCGCCGGGCTCGGCGAGACCGTCGACGACACCGGCCCGCTCGCCCCCGCCTGGGGTCCCGACTCGGCCCACCCCGGCCCCGACGATCCGGTGCTGCTGCCCGTCTACCACCACTGGACGTTCCGCACCGGGCCCGACGGGGACTTCGAGTCCCTGGCCCGCCGGCTGCGGGCCCGGGTCCTGCCCGACGACGTCGGCCGGCAGCCGGTCGACATCGCCGCGCCCGGCGGCGGCCTGCCCGCCGGCGACGACGAGGGCGTCGAGGGCCGGTCCGTGCTCGGCTTCGAAGGCGCCCTCGCCGCGCCCGGCATGACCCCGACCGTCTGGGCCGACGACATCCGCCAGGCCTGGCAGGGCGCGCTCACCGACCTGCTGCGCCACGCCGACGACCGGCTGACCCCGCCGCTGTACGGCAACATCCACACCCAGCATGGGCAGGTCCCCACCGGCGGCGCGGAACCGCGCTGGCTGGCCGGGCTCAACCTGGACCCCCGCTACCGGGCCGCCGCCGCCCTCGGCACCCAGGTGGTGCAACGCCACCAGGAGGACCTGGCCGCCGCCGCGTGGGAACGGGCCGCCGAGCTGCGCGAGGCCAACGAGCAGCTCCGCCGCGGCCAGGCCGCCCGGGACACCGCCACCGCCCTGTTCGCCCGCCGGGTCGACCCGGACTCCCCCGGCACGCCGGTCGGCGACGACCAACTCGTGGCCATGACCCAGCCGGTGCACGACCTCGTCGACGCAGGCTCCGCCGCCCGCCTCGCCGTCGCCGGCGACCCGCTCGACCGGCAGCTCGACGGCAACCCGGGCGCGCGGGCCGCCACCAGCGCACCGCTGCGCCGGCTGCTGCGCCCCCGCGGGCCCCTCGCCCGCCGGGTCGACGCCGACGGCGGCCCGGCGGCGCTGGCCCGGCTGGCCGGCGGCGCCAGCGCGGTGCCCGCCGCGAAGGTGCCCGCCGGCGGCAAGGTGCTGGACACGCTGGTCACCGACGGCCGTGGGCTCGGCTCGCTGACCCGCGCCGTCATCGAGCAGGCCGCCCAGAACCCGTGGTGGCACACCACCAGCACGGCCGGCCTCGCGGCGGGCAGCCGGACGCTCGCCGCCGACGACCCGGTCACCACCGTGGCCACCAACGCCGGCGACCTGCTCGGCGCCGACCGGTTCTTCCTCGGCGCCGCCGACGGTCGGCTGTTCGAACGCCGCCGCGTCGGCGAGCAGTGGGTGTGGCGCGACCACGGCCTCCCGCCGGGCACCGCCGTGGCCACCTCCGGCGCCACCGTGGCACCCCACCGGGTGTTCGTCCGCACCCGCGACAGCCGCCTGTTCGAGCGGCGGTGGGACGGCGACCGGTGGGTGTGGCGCGACTGCGGCGCGCCGCCGCTCGGGGTGCGCAGCCGCCCGACGGCCGGCGGCAACCAGGTCTACCTGCTCGGCGGGAACGGCAACCTGTACCGCTACGACCCGGCGGCCGAGTCGTGGACGTCCCTGGGGACGCCGGCGATGTGGTCCACCGAGCGACTCTGGGGCACCCCACGCCCGATCGGGTCGACGGTGCTGGTCGCCACCAGCCACAACCGGCTGTTCGTCCACGCCGGGCAGTGGAGCCAGGTCGGCAACGACGCCATCCCGCCGGTGTGGGGCTCCCCGGCCAGCCAACACCCGTCCGCGTACGGCTCCCGCTTCTCCTACGTCACCACGGACGGCTGGCTGGTCTCCCAGCTCTCCGACGGGTCCCTCTACCGGCACGACGCGGCCCCCGAGGGGCGGCGGGTGGTCTCGCTCGGGCAGCAGGCGGCCCAGATCGGCGAGGACGACGGCATGTCGATCGTCACCCTCGGCGCGCCCGACGCCAACCCGGCCGACGTGCGCCTCATGCGCCGCTACCGCTACTACCACGACGGGCACGAACGGGAGTACTGGGGCTGGGAGGTGATCGGGTCCGCGCCGGCCGGCGGTCTCGGCCGGCACCGCCCCGGACCCGTGCTCGGCGAGTTCCGCAGCGGCGAGATCTTCGCCGTGACCGGCGACGGCCAGCTCACCTCGTGGCGCTGGGGCTACGCCCCGACCGGCTGGATCGACCACGGCACCCCCGCCGACCCGCGCGGCGCCGGCCCGGACAACGCGCCCGCCCCGGCACACCTGCGGTTCGCCCCCCGGGTGGGGCTGCTCGCGTCGCTGCTGTTCACCCACACCGTCCCGACGGGCACCGGCAGCCGGGCCCGGATGCAGGTCGGGCACAACGTGGGCGACGACGGCGCGGTGCGGGAGAACGTCCTCACCGCCGCCGTGGACGGACCGGCCATCCCCGTGGCCGCCCGCGCCACCGCCACCACGATCGGCCCCCTCGCGCCGAACGGCCGCCCGGCACTGGTCACCGCCGCCCTGCTGCCCGGCCCGGACGGCACCTGCCGGATCAGCTACTGGATCGGCCGGGACGCCACCGCCACCGGCACGGCCGCCGCCGGGTGGACCGGCCCGTACGAGCTGCCCGACCCGGTCAGCGCCCACGCCGCCGGCCTCGACGTCGCCCTCGCCGACCTCGACGGCGACGAGCAGCCCGAACTCGTCGTCGCGTACGGGGTGAGCCGCCCCGGCGGCACCGAGAACCGGGTGTACTACCGCGTCGGGTGGGGCCTGGACGCGGCCGGCACGGTGACCCGCGGGTGGGGCGACTCGCAGCCCACCCCGCAGCAGCTCGACACCATCAACGCCGTCGGCGTCGACGTGGTCGACATGACCGGCGACCAGGTCCCCGACCTGCTCGTCTTCGCCGCCGGCTCGGTCGGCGCCACCCCGGTGGCCCGCTACTCCACCGGGCTCGGGCTCAACCGGCGCGGCCGGATCGTCAACGGTTGGACGACCGCCCGCGCGGTGCCCGACGAGGCGGCCGTCGCCGGCGCCGCCGGGGCGGGCATCGCCGTGGCCGACGTGACCGGCACCCGCCGCCCCGACCTCGTCGTCGCCCGCCGCAGCGGCACCACCATCACCTACCGCACCGCCTTCGACCTCGACCCCGCCGGCGTACCCGTCAGCTGGAGCCCCGCGGTCACCGTCACCGGGGCCGCCGACGCCGGCACCGCCCGCGGCTGCGCGGTCGCGATCGCCGACCTGCGGGCCGACCTCGTCGCCGACCGGGCCCGGATGGGCGACGACTTCATGGCCGCCGCCGCGGCCCACCAGGGCCGGCTCGCCCCGGCGCAGTCGCTGGCCCGCAACCACCGGCCCGCACCGGTCGACCTCGCCACCGCCGCGGCGGCCGTACGCGACACGGTCCGCCCCGAGACCGCCGTGGCCGGGGAGGTGCTCGCCGGGCTCAGCCTCGGCGACGGCGACCTGGTCGACGCCCTGCCCGACAGCGGCGACCCGCTGCGCCGGCTGCTCGCCGGGGTCAGCTTCACCGTTCCCGCCTACGAACTGCTGCGCGGCCTGTCCCAGGAACACGTCGTGCCGAACCTGCCGGCGTTGGCGCCGGAGACGATGACCGCGCTGGCCGCCAACCCCCGGTTCATCGAGGCGTTCCTGGTCGGGCTCAACCACGAGATGAGCCGGGAGATGCTGTGGCGGGAGTTTCCCGCCGACCCGCGGCAGACCTGGTTCCGGCAGTTCTGGGACGTCCGTGGCGCCGTGTCGGCCGGCGCGCCGCTCACCGACATCCCGCCGCTGACCGACGACGCCTGGCGCAACGGGCCGCTGGGCAGCCACCTCACGGCCGTCGGCGCCCCGGGCGAGCAGTCCCTCGTGCTGGTCATCCGCGGTGAGCTGCTGCGCCGCTACCCGTCGACCATCGTCACCATGCGCGAGGCCGCGTGGACCGGCCCCGAGCAGCGGGAACCAGCCGGGCCGGACATCCTGCCCATCTTCCACGCGTGGCTGTCGCCCGACCTGCTGCTGTTCGGGTTCCCGTTCACCGCCGACGTCGCCCGCGGCGCCACCCGGCAGGCCGACGGCACGGCCGGCTACTTCTTCCTGCTGCGCGAGCAGCCGGCCGCGCCCCGCTTCGGCGTCGACCTCACCGGCGACCCGCTGCCGCCCGACGCGGTCGTCTTCGCCGCCCGGCACGGCCGCAACGCCGCCGACACCGCCCTCGCCGTGCTGCAACGCCCCGTCCTGCTCGCCCGCCACGCCAGCGACCTGCTACCGACGCCGGAGAACCAGTGATGACCACCCTGTCGTACGCCGCGAACCGGCCGCCGCTGGCCACCGTGCTGACGCAGACCCCGTGGACGCTGTCCGCGCTCGCCCCCGCGGTCATGCTGCCGGTGCGCCTGGAGACCCGGTTCGCCGGCGCGACCCTGAGGATCCGCGTCTACCCCGACCAGATCCACGTCGACGACCACGAGCCGGACCTCACCGCCGAGGAGATCGCCGCCGGCCGGGCGTACTGGGGCGAGGGCCGGCCCGGCGGCGTCACCGGCGCACCCGACGAGGCGGCCTGGAACGACCTGGTCCGCCGCTTCGGCGCGCCCCGCGCCGCCTGGATCGCCCGGGTGATGGAACCCGTCGCGGGTGACTTCCCCGAGCCGCAGCCCCGCCCCGGCCCCTGGTGCGAACCGGCTCGGGCCCGGCTGCTGCCCACCCGCTGGTACGCCGTCGGCCGCACCGCCAGCGGCCGGCTGTTCACCGGCACCTCCGGCACCGTCACCCCGGACCTGCCCGTCGGGCCCACCCCCGTGCCGGCCGGCGGCGCGGGCACCATCGACCAGGTGCCCGCCGAGGCGCCGCCCGTGGACGCCGGGATGCGCTGGACCGTCGACTTCGCCACCGCCGAGGCTGCCGGCATGGCGCTGACCGTCACCGTCCCCGCCGGCGCCGACGGGAAACCGGAGACGGTGGAACGGCTGCTGGTGTTCGGGCTCGACACCGCCGCCGCGCCCGACGCCGCCGCGAAGGCCCTCGGGCGCCTGCTGGAGGCGCACGCCGCGACCGACGGGCTGGCGTTCCTGGCCCCCGACACCCCCACCAACAACACCGCCACCGCCGCGCCGGCGGCGTCCCCCACCACCGCCGCGCCGAGCGCCGCCGACACCGCCACCGACGCCGAGGCGCCCGACGCCGCCGCCGCGCTGGTCGCCGCCGCCCTGGGCGTGTCGCTGACCGCCGAACCCGACGACGCGCTGACCGCCGCCCGCGGCACGCCGACCCGCGCGGGTGCGCCGACCGCGCTCGCCCGCGGCACCGGCGCCACCGTCGCCGACCGACCCACCGGCCGGCTGGTGCGCCGGCTGCTCTGGCCGGCCAGCTTCGGCGCCCTCCTGCGGGACCTGCTGCCCGTCGCCACCCCCGCCGAACAGGCCGCGCTGCGCGAGCACTTCGTCGCCCACGTGCACGCCGACGGGCCGCTGCCCACGCTGCGCGTCGGCCGCCAGCCGTACGGACTGCTGCCGGTGGCCAGCCTGCGGGACTGGCGCCCGGCCGGCGGCGGCGAGGCCCGGGCCGTCGGGCTGCTCACCAAACTGTGGCAGGAGGTGTGGCTGCCCTCCCCCGTTTCCCGGATCGTCCCCGGCCTCGCCGACCCCGAGCGCACCCTGCTGGACATCCTGGCCACCGACGCGCGGGTGCTGGAGGTACGCGCCCGCAGCATGCTCGGCAACGACTACGTCAGCTGGCTGTGGCGCTTCGCCCGCCTCGGCCTCGGCCCCGACTGGCGGGAACAGGTCGTCGAACCGGCCCGGGACCTGCTCGCCGCCCTCGGGCTGGGCAGCCCCACCGACCCGCGGCTGTCCCTGGCCGTGTTCGCCAAGGAGGCGTACGCCCTCGGCACGCCCCTGCTCGACGGGCCCGGACAGCCGCGCGCCGACCGGATCCGCGCGTACCTCGACGCGCTCGCCGCCGTCGGTCTCGAAGGCGACGAGGTGCCGGTGAGCCCCGGCGACGGGCCGGTGCCGCTGTTCCACCGGCTGTTGCGCGCCGCCCTGATCGCCGAGCACTCCGCCGCCGCGCACGCGTTCGCCGCCGAGGCGTCCCTGCCCGCCGCGGCGGAGGTCCCGGAGCCGGAACTGGTCGACATCCGGCCGCACGACCGCACCCCGGTGCTGCGCCGCCGCCTCGCCGTGCCCGTGCCCGGCGCCCCCGGCGAGACCGTCGGCAGCTACCTCGCCAGTTCCCAGCTCGACCCCCGCCACATCCGGGCCACCGCCGACCTGCGCGCCTTCCGCGCCGCCCTGACCGACCTGGGCGACGCGCTCGACGACGGGCTGTCCCCCGCCGACCTGCACCGGCACGTCGCCGGCACCCTCGGCCTGGCCACGCACCGGTTGGACGCCTGGATCACCTCGCTGGCCACCCGCCGGCTGGCCCAGCTCACCGCCGGGCCGCCGACCGGGGTGCACGTCGGCGGGTACGGCTGGCTGGTCGACCTGCGGCCGGCCGGGCCGCCGCGGCTGGTGCCCCGCCCCGCCGACGTGCCCGACACCGTGGCGCCGCCCACGCTGCCCGCCGCCCCCGACGGCGCGGGTCACGTGCACGCCCCCTCGCCGGCGCAGGCCGTCACCACCGCGGTGCTGCGCAGCGCGTGGCGGTCCCACGACGGCGGCGACCACCCGATGGCCGTCGACCTGTCCTCCCGCCGGGTCCGCCTCGCCGAGCAGCTGCTCGACGGCGTACGCGCCGGCCAGAGCCTCGGCGCCCTGCTCGGCTACCGTTTCGAGCGCGGCCTGCACGACCACCCCGACGGCCCGCTGGACCAGTTCCTGCCGTTGTTCCGCCGGCTCGCGCCGGTGCGCGCCCACCGCGTCGACGCCGCCGACGACACCACCACGGTCACCGCGACCGTCGAGTCGGCGGCGACCCTCGACGGGTTGGAGCTGCACCGGCTGCACCAGGCCAAGGCCATCGAGTCACAGCTCGACGCGCTGCCCGGCGCGGCCCGCACCGCCGTGCGGCAGGTCCTCGCCGACCTCGCCGACGCCACCGACGCCGTGGCCGACACGCTGCTCGCCGAGAGCGTCCACCAGCTCGCCCTGGGCGACATGAACCGGGCCGCGGCCGCCGTCGACGCCGCCTCCGGCGCCGCCGCCAGCCCACCCCAGCTGCACGTCACCCGCACGTCGGCCACCGGCGCGACCCTCACCCACCGGGTGCTGCTGCTGGTCAACGTCGACAACCGGATGGACCCGCTGCGGCAGGACTGGCCGGCCGCCCGCGCCCAGCACCCGCGCATCATCGGCAGCCCCGCCGACGCGCTCACCTCCGTGCTGCTGCCGCCCTCGCCGCGGGTGTTCTGGCGCTACCGCTGGCACGCCCCCGACGGCGTCACCGCCACGCCGTGGCGCGACGCAAGTCTGGACCGGTTGCAGACCCCGGCGATCGACCTGCTCGCCGCCCCGCCACACCCCGGCCGCCCCGACGACGCCGAACTGGACCGCCGCATCGCCCTCGTCACCTGGGCGACGCTGCTGCCCGCCGAGGTGCGACCGGACTGGAAGCTGGAGCTGGACTACGACCGCGACCCGGCCTGGGCCGCGGACAAGGTCGGCCTGGCCGAGTTCCTGCACGCCGTGAACGTGCTGCGGGACCTGTTCGGCCGCTCCCGGCCGGTCCTCGCCGCCGACCTCGGCCTGGACCCCGACGCGCCCCCGCAGGTCGATCCGGTGATGAAGGCGCAGACCGACGAGCTGTGGCAGTCGGCGCGGACCGCCGCCGCGCTGCGGGCCACCCCGGCCGCCGACGCGCCCGGCTGGGACGAGACCGCGGTCCGCCTGCTGCTGGACACCGCCGCCGGGTTCGGCGTCACCGGCGCGGTGCCCCCGCCGCCCGCCGCCGGCACCGCCGCCGCGGTCGCCGACGCCGCCCTGGTCGCCGGCCACGAGCTGGACCGCCGGCTGGCCGCCCACTGCCGGGTCGTCGCCGACCTGCACGACCGGGCGCCCTGCCCACCGTCGGCCTGCACCTGCGACCCGGCAACCGACTTCGACCGGCCCTCGGCGCCCCCCGGGCGGCGACGGGACGCCCAGATCGCCCGCGTCCGGGCGCTGCTCGGCCCCGACATGCCGGTCCTGACCGCCGCCGGCGCGCCCCAGCCGGAGCGGCTGGCCACCGCGCTGGCCGCCAGCGACGCGCTGCAGGGCGGCTCCCCCCACCCGGTGCGCCGGTGGCTGTCCCGCTACGGCCGGGTCCGCCCCGCCGTCGGCCGACTCCAGGAGGCGCTGACCACCGCGCAGGCCCTGGACGCCGGCGGCGTGGTGAAGCTGCCCGCCACCGTCCGGGTGGCGCAGTTGCCGTACGCCCCCGGCGATCGCTGGGTTGGCGAGGCCCCGCCGCGCGCGAACACCGAACCGGTGTCCCTGGTCGTCGTCGCCCCCGGCGGCATCGACCCGACCAGGCCGGTGCACGGCCTGCTGGTCGACGAGTGGACGGAGGTGGTGCCCGCCGGGCGGGTGCAGACCGGCCTCACCTTCGAGTACGACGCCCCCGGCGCCGCCGCACCGCAGGCGGTGCTGCTGGGCCTCGCGCCCGACGGCGCCGAGCACTGGCAGCCCGCCACCCTCGCCCAGGTCCTCGAGGAGGCCCTCGACCTGGCGGTCGCCCGCGCCGTTGACGTCGACTCCCTCGGCGCGGCCGGCCAGTTCCTGCCCGCCCTCTACTTCCCCACCAACGTCGCCGAGACCACGACCACCACCGACTTCGTGCCCGACGCGACGCTCGCGCCGCAGGGCGGCCAGGAGGGCCAGTGACCACCGTCGAACCAGCCCTGGCCGACACGCACACCCCGTCGGTCACCACCTGGACCCGCCTCGAACCCCGTACCCGCCGCGCTGACCTGGCCCCCGCCGTGGAGGCCCGCACCGCCGACCCGCTGTGGCTGCTCGCCCGGCAGTGGCAGCTCGGCGAGTTCACCGGCGAGGACACCGGGTCGCCGGTCAGCGCCCGGGTGCACGCCGAGGCCGCCCGGTTCACCCGCTACCGGCCCGGCACGGCCTCCGGCAGCACGGTCGGCCTGCCCACCGCCACTCCGTTGGAGGCGGTGGTGGAACGGGAGTCCGCCGCCACCGCCGGCGACCTGCGCTTCGCCGTCGAGAGCGGCCAGCAGCTGCTGCGCCAGCTCGCCGCCGCCGGCGCCGGCGAGCTGGCGCCCGGGCTGTGCAGCAGGTATCCCGTCCCGGCCGTGCCGCCCGACGCCGCGTCGGCCGCGGACACCGAGACCGTCGGCTACCTGCGCATCGCCGCCGGCCGCGTACCGCACGGCGACCTGGCCCTGCGCGCCTGCGCCGAGGGCCGCTTCGTCGCCGAGAACGAGGTGCCGTCCGCCCTGGTCGGCGCGGTCACCGCGGCGATCGCCGAGTGGATGACCTGGCTGGGCGTGCCGCCCCGCCCCGCCGGGCCGCCGGACGGCTACCTGCTGCAACTGCCCGCCGTGCTGGCGCCGGGCGCGTCCCGTCCGGCCGCGCCGCCGTGGCCGCCCGAGGACTTCACGCCCCTGTTCAGCGCCCCCGGCCAGGAGGGGCCCGCGTGGCGGCGCGAGCGGCTGGAGTACGACTTCGCCGTCGGCGCGCACGGCTGCGCCGGCGAGCTGGTCCTCACCGCCCACGAGTACGACGGCGGCCGGCTGGACTGGTACCACTTCGACCACGAGCCTGGGGCGACCCTCGACGCCGCCCCGGCGGTCGAGGACGTCGTCAAGGTGCTGCTGCCCACCCCGGTCGCGTACGCCGGCATGCCCTCGACCCGCTTCTGGGAGTTGGAGGACGCCCGGGTGAACCTGGCCGGCATCGGCGCCGGCGCCGGCGACCTGGCCCGGATGTTCCTGGTCGAGTACGGCCTCGTCTACGCCAACGACCACTTCCTGGTGCCGCTGGAACTGCCCGTCGGGTCCGCCACCCGGATCCGGTCGCTGATCGTCACCGACACCTTCGGCATCCAGACGCTCGTGCCGGCCGCACCCGACGACACCGCGCTGTTTCGCCCGTCCGGGGCGACCGCCGGCGGGCCGGCTGACGTGCTGGTCCTGCCCGCGACGGCCGCCGCCACCCTCGATTCCGAGCCGGTGGAGGAGGTACGCCTCGGCCGCGACGAGATGGCGAACCTGGCGTGGGCCGTCGAACGGACCGTCACCGGAGCCACCGGCCGGCCCATCGACCGCAGCGCCCAGGTGGGGCGGGCGGCACCGCCGCCGCGGCCACCGGTCGCCGACGCCGAGGCGGTGCCCAGCCTGTCGTACGCCTTCGCCACGACCGTGCCGGACAACTGGGTGCCACTGATCCCCGGGCCGACGCAGGACCGGCCCGACGTGGTCCGGCTGCGCCGGGTCCCGCTGCAACAGCCGTCCCGCGAGGGGCCGCCGGTCGCGGTCACCGGCCACAGCCGCCTGCTCGACTGGCGCTGGCGCGGCGACGACCTGGTCGAGCTGGCCATCCCCGAGGAGGAGGTGCCGCGCGCCAGCACCCGGTTGCTGCGCCAGTGGCAGCTCGCCCGGTGGACCGACGGGTCGGTGCACCTGTGGCTGGGCCGCGCCCGCCACACCGGCACGGGCGAGCTGTCCAGCGGCCTGCGCTACGACACCGTCCAACCGCGCTGAACGACCCCACCCGCGCACCGACCGAACCAGATCAGCGGAGACCACCATGACGATCACCTGGAAGAACGACCTGCCGCTGCCGATGGCCCGGCCCCGGTACTACGACCACCAGTACCTGCGTGCCGGCGACCTGACCCAGGCGCTGGACTACCTGCTGGCCCGGCAGAACCTCGCCGCCCGGCTGCTGCAGCCCCGGGGCGTGGTCACCGGCCTCGACCTGACCGCCACCGGCAGCGACGTGACGATCGGCCAGGGCGTGGCGATCGACGGCGCCGGCCGGGTGATCGTGCTGGCGGAGAACACCCGCAAGACCCTGCCCGCCGAGGGCAGCAGCTGGCACGTGGTGATCCGCTACCACGAGTACCTCACCGAGCGGCGCGACGAGGGCGGGGTCGCCGGCGAGACCCGGTGGACCGAGGAGGGGCGCGTCGAGTTCTCCGCCGCGGCCCCCACCGACCCGGCCAACGCCATCGTGCTCGGCATGGTCACCCGCGCAGGCGGCACGATCACCGTGCAGAGCACCGGGCGGGTCGCCGCCGGTCTCCGGGTCCCGGTCGGGGCCATCGTGCCGGCCGTCGGCGGCGGCGCCCAGTCCGGCATCACCTTCCCCGGCGACCCCGGCGGCGGCGCCGGCGACGAGGCGTACATCCGGTACTGGCCGTACAGCGGCGAGAACACCGTCCTGCGCATCGCCAACAACAACGACGCCGACGACATCATCGCCTTCACCCAGCACAACGCGGACCGGCTGCGCATCGCCGGCGGCATGCTGCACCTGGGCAGCATGGAGGGGACGGCCGTCTCCCCGGGGCAGGTGGTCACCGGGCTCGGCTTCTGGGGCCCCGGCGTGCAGCACGCGCAACTGTCGTTCCGGGCCGGCAAGGGCTTCGAGCTGGTCGACCGCAGCAACGACGTGCCGGGTCTCGGCTACGGCGAGGGCAGCAAGCCGTACGCCGACCTGGCGGTCAAGGAGCTGCGGGCGGCGAGCCTGCGCGGGCGCGGCGGGCTGTCGCTGACCGCCGAGGGCGGCTTCGCCGTGCGGGCCACCGGCGGGGTCACCGTGGTCAAGGACGCCAACGGCAACGGCGACCTGACGGTGCAGGGTGGCCTGTGGACGGGCGGGAACATCTCCATGCCGGCCTCCGGCTACCTCAGCGGCGCCCACCGGCTGCACATCAACGGCCCCGAACGGCTCTACCTGCTCAACAGCGCCGGCGTCTACATCGGCTACGGCGGCGGCACCGGCCCGGAGACCGGCTGCCTGTGGGTCGAGAAGCGCGGCTTCTTCGGCGGGAACGTCCAGATCAACGGCCAGCTCGGCGTGGCGGTCAGCCCGAACACGGTGCCGTCCTGGAGCGGCGGCGGCATCAGCACGTTCGACCTGTTCTCCTCCGGCGCGATCTATCTCGGCACCGAGTCGGGCGGCTACACGATCAGCCTGATGGCCAGCAGCGGCGTGATCAAGGGCAAGTCCAAGCAGTTCGCCATCGACCACCCGCTGGACGCCCCCGACGCCACCGAACGCCGCCAGCTCATCCACGCCGCCATCGAGGGACCGGAGAACGGCGTCTACTACCGGGGTGAGGCGCGGCTCGACGGCGGCACCGCCACCGTCGAACTGCCCGCGTACTTCGAGGCGCTGACCCGGCCGGAGGGCCGGACCGTGCACCTGACGCCGGTCTTCGACGACGACGAGCCGGTCTCCGCGCTGGCCGCGAGCCGGGTGAAGGACGGGGCCTTCCGGGTCCGCACCGTCGACGGGTCGCCGGCCTCGCACGCCTTCTACTGGGAGGTCAAGGCCGTCCGCGACGACCTGGAGCCGCTCGAGGTGGAGGTGCCGGCGACGCACTGACGCGCCCTCGGGGCCGGGCCACCCGCAAACGGACCCGGCCCCGAGGCCAGCACGTCCACTCGTCGGGCGGTCAGCCGTTCCCGCTCGGGCGCCAGCCGGCCGGCGGGTCCTCACCGGATCACCGCCAGGATGCCCCGTCCTTCAGGGCGGGGAGGAATGGCGGATGCGTTGTCAGCCATGACTGTCCGTTGTGGTATGACTGGTTCTGTGCGGACGGCGTACAGGTGTCGGGCGTACCCGACCCCGGAGCAGGCGGCGGTGCTGAACCGCACGTTCGGGTGTGTACGTGTCGTCTGGAACCGCACTCTCGCCGCCCGTCGTGCTCGTTACCGCGCTGAGGGCAGATCGACCTCGTACGCCCAGACGGATCGGGCGTTGACGGAGATGAAGAAGCAGCCCGATCTGGCGTTTCTGGGTGAAGTGTCGTCGGTGCCGTTGCAGCAGACCCTGCGGCACCAGCACACCGCCATGACCGCGTTCTACGCCAAGCGGGCCCGGTATCCGCGGTACAAGTCCCGCCACGGCCGCCAGTCCGCGAGCTTCACCCGGTCGGCGTTCCGGATGCGTGACGGGACCTGTCGTTGGGGAAGACACCGGGTGTGCTGCGGTTCGTGTGGTCGTGGCCGGACATCGACCCGGCGGGATTGGATCCGACGATGGTGACGGTGTTGCGTGACCCGGACGGCCGCTGGTTCGTGACCTTCGCCGTCGACGTCGCCACACCCGCCGCACCCGACCCGGCTGGCGGGGTGGTGGGCGTGGACCTCGGCCTGACCGACTTCGCGGTGTTGTCCACCGGCGAGCGCATCCCCCACCCGAAACATATGGAACGGCGGGAACGTCGACTCAAGCGGTATCAGCGGATGATGGCCCGCCGGCAGAAGGGCTCCGCCAACCGCGCCAAAGCCAAACGGAAGGTGGCGCGGGCGCATTCGCGGGTGCGCGACGCGCGCCGGGACTTCCTCCACCAGCAGTCCACCGCCCTGGTCCGCCGGTTCGCCGCCATCGCCGTGGAGGACCTGGCGGTGGCGAACATGGTCCGCAACCGGTCCCTGGCCAAAGCGATCGCCCGTACCGGCTGGGCCGAGTTCCGCACCCTGCTCGCCTACAAGGCCCACCGCGACGGCCGCACCCTCGCCGTGGTGGACCGCTGGTAC
This sequence comes from Micromonospora sp. NPDC047620, assembly GCF_043205005.1. Classification (NCBI taxonomy): domain Bacteria; kingdom Bacillati; phylum Actinomycetota; class Actinomycetes; order Micromonosporales; family Micromonosporaceae; genus Micromonospora; species Micromonospora sp. NPDC047620. Next base: position 33,407 of record NZ_JBIDDG010000017.1, read on the forward strand.
CCGTCGTCGAAGACGTGCTCGGCGTGCGGACACCTGCTCGCCCAGCTTTCCCTCGGCACACGCCACTGGACGTGTCCGAGGTGCGGCATCCGGCACGACCGGGACGTCAACGCCGCCCAGAACATCACCGTCGCGGCCGGGCTGGTCGAGACACAAAACGCCTGCGGAGCGGACGTCAGACACGCGAAGGACCTCCTTCCGTGCGGTCTGCGATGAACCAGGAACCCCAACCCGCGAGGGTCGGAATCCCTCACCTTTAGGCCGGGGAGGATGTCAACGACCAGTCCGTCCACCGCCTCGCGGAGCAGGTCGGCGTGGCCGGTGTGCCGGCCGTACTCCTCGACGAGGTCGCAGACGAGCCGGCGCAGGCTGGCGTGGCGGCCGTCGGCGTGGCGGCGTGGACGAGTTGGTCGAGCCCGCCGTCGGCCAGGGCCGCGTCGAGCCTCGCGCGGGACCGTTCGATGGCACCGTCCCACAGCGCGTAGAGCTGTTCGGGGGTGTCGGCGGCGGAGGAGGCCAGTCGTTGCCGCCGTCCCAGGCCGTGCCCTCCCACGGCGCGCCGATCGGCTGCCCGGTCAGCTTGGTCGTGAAGGTGCTGTCCTCCACGGCGGCGAGGTGCTTGAGCAGGCCGCCGAGGGTCAGCGAGGAGGCGCCGAAGCGGGTCCGCAGCGCGGCGGCGTCGAGGCCGTCGGCCTTCCAACGGAAGGTCGTACGCAGCCGGTGAAGCGCACCGACGAGATGCTCGACCTCGGTGCCGGCGAGGGGTGGCTCCCACGGGTACTCGCTGTTGGTCATCGGGCCACCGTAGGCCGCGCCACCGACAACCCTGGCCGCGGAGCCGCAGGCCCTGTGCGAACTCGACCTGCGCGTCGACGGACAGGCACCACCGACTGACGAACCGGTCAGCGGCAGAGGGAATCGACGAAGGACTCGAAGTCGGGGAACTCGGCCCGTGCCGCCTCGATCACCTCGGGCACGGTCCGGCGTGCCTGCGGCGCGTAGCGCTCGGCGATCGCGGTGCGGCGGGCGTCCGGGCGGGGGCGGTGCTCGTGGCGCGGCCACATGGTCGCCTCCAGCGGGCCGAAACCACCGGCCAGCAGCCACAGGTAGGCCCCCAGGTCGCCGGCGACGACGGACGTCTCACCTTCGGAGCCGAGGAACACCACCGGCTGGCGGTCGACCGGCTCATCCGGCCGGACCAGCCAGAAGGCGGCCAGTCCGCCGGTGCCGTCCCGGCCGAAGATCCGCAGGTCCACGCCGTCCATCGAGCTGTTGCCGCTCCACGCGTGCCACCATTCGGCGGTCTCGTCGAGGGTGCGAAAGCTGTCGAACGGCTCGAAGTCGACGCCGTCGCCGTCGGCGTAGTCGAAGCCGCCGGCCTGGGCCTCCCGCAGCGCGGCGGGCAGGGTGAGTTGTTCTCCGGTCACCGGCGCACCCTAGCGGAGGACCACGACGAAACGTTCGACATGTCAGGGTTCGGTCGACCACCGACCCGACGACAATGACGTACCTCATATTGACGCAGATCGTCCAGGTGATGCGTCGGCCACTCCCCCCGGGGCGACGCGCAGCCCTTTCTCGGCCGGACGGAAACAGATTGCAATCAAGGGGTAGCGCATCGCTTCCGGTCGTTGCATACTTGCCGCCGACGCATGGGCGATCCCGGCGTGCCGATACCGACCGAAAGGTTATTCCGTGAAGCGCGACCAGTCGCCTGTGCTGCCGGGCAGCGGCGCCACCGACTACGCACGCTATATGCGCACGGACGAGCTGCTCGACCTGCAACGGGCGCCGGCCGAGATGATCCACCGCGACGAACTGCTCTTCCAGGTGGTGCACCAGTCGGCCGAACTGTGGCTCAAACTGGCGGCGGCCGAGTTGACCGAGGCGACCGCCCGGGTGGGCGCCGGAGACCCGGCGGCGGCCGAGGCGCTGCTGGCGCGGGCGACGCTCGCCGTTCGGCTGATCACCGACCAGCTGGAGATGTTCCGGCACCTGTCCCCCGTGGACTTCCAGGCGATGCAGCCCGCGCTGGGCAACGGCTCCGGTGCCGAGTCGCCGGGCTGGCGGCAGGTCCAGGCGGCCAGCCGGCAGCTCGGGCGTGCGTTCGCCGACTGCCTCGCCGACCGGGGCGTCCCGGTGGCGGCGTTGTGCCCGGCAGACCCGGCGGACCCGGTCCACCGGCTGGCCGAGGCGATGGTGGAGTGGGACGAGCGGGTGTCGCTGTGGCGCACGCGGCACTACCAGGTGGCCCTGCGGGTCGGCGGTCACGCTCCGGCCGGCACCCCGGGCAGCCCGGCCACCATGCTCGCCAAACTTGTCGGGCACCGGTTCTTTCCCGATTTGTGGCAGGCCCGACTCAAGCCCACGGCCGACGATTCCAGCGCCGCCCGGCACTGACATCCGCACTCGCCGGCGGTGACCGGCGTCCTCCCATTGTGGTGCCGATTCGGAAATGTCGAGGGGCGCTTCGTGCACGAATTGACGACTTGGTTGTCCGGTACGGCCGACCCGCGCACTTTTCCCTACCCGGCGGTGCTGCGCGAATTCCATCGGGTCGGCAAACACTTCGTCGAAAAGGAACTCCTCGCCCTGCTCGACGAGACGCGGGCGAGGGTGGCCGGCGCGACGGCGGCCGCGGGCGACAACCGGGCGCGGCTGCTGAGCGACTTCCTCGACGTGACGCTCGACAAGTGGGACGGCCGCTACGACTACCGCAGCTACCTGGCCCTACGTCTGCTCCGGCTGCCCTGCGGCACGGACGACCCGCCCCCGGCCGAGGACGACGCCACCGCCCGGCGGGCCCGTGACCGGCTGTTCGTCCGCCTGGTCGCCGACGCGTTGGCCTTCGAGTTGGCCGCCGCCGCCCACACCACCGACCTGCTCCCGCAGCAGCGTCCGGGGCGGCCGGTGGTGACCAAGCGCTGCCGGCTCGGCGTCCGGGCCGCCCTGCCCCCGCTGGCCCGCCTCGGCCTGGTCGGGGCGGTCGGCGACGACGAGCCGGCGACCACCGCCGCCGCGCTGCACGCCGTCGCCGCCGGCCTCGACGCCGACGGGGATCCGCCGCTGCGGCTGAGCATGCTGCCGGTCCACGTGACCCACGACGAATACCTGTTCATCCGGGTGCTCCAGGCGTACGAGTGCCTCTTCGCCGGGGTCGCCGACGAGCTGCGCGTCGCCGTCGCCGCGCTGGCCGGGGCCGCGCCACGTGCGGCGGCCGACCGGCTGGGGTACGCCGGGGACCTGATCGGCGCCGCCGGCCCGCTCTTCTCGCTGCTGGCCACCATGCAGACGGAGTCGTTCCGGACGTTCCGGCAGTACACCGAGGGGGCCAGCGCCATCCAGTCCCGCTCCTACAAGCTCGTGGAGTCGCTCTGCCGTACGCCGGAAGGAGACCGGCTGGACTCGGTGGCCTACCGGTCGGTGCCGGAGGTGCGGTCCCTGGTGCGGGCCGGCCAGCCGACGATCGACGAGGCGTACCGGTCGGCTGTGCGTGCGGGCCGGCTCGACGGCGCGGGCCGCATGCTGGTGGCGCGGCGGATGGAGACGTTCGCCGGGGCCCTGTCGCAGTGGCGGCGCACGCACCACCGGATCGCCACCCGGATGCTCGGTCCCCGCTCGGGGACCGGCTACACGGAGGGCACCCCTTATCTGGCTGCGGTCCGCGACGTGCCGGTCTTCACGGCCGTCACCGCCGGTTCCCGCCCGGTCGACCCGATTGGAGGCCGCACCGCATGAGTCGATCCCACCCCGCGCCCGGGCCTGACGCGCCCCGGTGCCTCGACGCCGCCGCGCAGGCCGCGCTGCGCGCCGAGTTTCCCCTGCTGGAGACCTGTGTCTACCTGAACAACAACTCCACCGGCGCGGTGCCGCGGGGCGCGGAGCGGGTGCTGCACGACTACTGGGAGACGCTGCGCACCTGGCGGGACGACGTGTGGCAGGGCTGGCACGTCGGTCTCGACCGGTACGCCGACTCGGTGGCCGCCCTGATCGGCGCACCGCCGGGCAGCGTGGTCACCGACGCGAACCTGAGCACCCTGCTCGCCCGGGTGGCGTCCTGTTTCGACTACCGCCCGCCGCGCGACCGGGTCGTCACCACCGACCTGGAGTACCCGACGGTGCCGTTCGTCTTCCGGGCGTTCGGCCGCTACGGCGCCCGCCTCGACGTGGTCGGCACCGGCGGTCCCCACCTCGACCAGGAGGCCCTGGAGGCGCGCCTCGACGAGCGGACGCTGCTGGTGTGCGTATCGCACGCCAGCTTCACCTCCGGCGCCACCGTCGACCTGCCCCGCCTGGTCGCCCGCGCCCACGACGTCGGCGCGCTGGTGGTGGTGGACGCCTTCCAGACCGTGGGGGTGATGCCGGTGGACGTCACCGCCCTCGGTGTCGACGTCGTCCTCGGCGGCGCGCACAAGTGGCTCTGCGGCGTCGGCACCGCCTTCCTCTACGTCCGCCCCGACCTGGTGCCGCAGCTGGCGCCGGCCGCGACCGGCTGGCAGGCCGGCGACCGGGCGTTCACGTTCCAGCCGTCCACCGGCTGGGCGCCCGGCGCCCGGCGGTTCGCCGGCGGCACGCCGTACCCGGTCACCTCCCTGGTCTCCCAGGTCGGCCTGGACCTGCTGGCCGGGATCGGCACCGAGGCCATCCGGCGGCAGTCGCTGGCCCTCACCCAGCGGGTCGTGGACCGGGCCGGCGAGGCCGGCATCGCGGTGGTCAGCCCCACCGCGCCGCATCGCCGCGGCGGCGTGGTGTGCCTGGACGTCCCCGACGGCGAGGCGGTGAAGCGGCGACTCGCCGCCCGTGACCTGATCTGCAGTTGGCGCGGCTACCTGCGGATCGGTCCGCACGTCTACAACACCCTCGACGAGGTCGACGCGTTCATGGACGCGCTGGAGAAGGAGCTGCACCGGTGACCGTCACCCTCTCGCCGCGGGCGCTGATGAGCCTGCTCGCCAACGGGCCCAAGGCCATGGACGTGCTGGAGACGGCGTTCGGAATGGGTTTGCTCGACGCGCTGGAGCCCGGGCCCGTCCGTCTCGACGCGCTGGCCACCCGGTTCGGGGTCCGCCCGCTACGGCTCTACAAGTTCCTCGACTGCCTGGAGAGTCTGGGCTTCCTGACGCGCGACGAGCCCGACGACGACATCGGCACGACCAGCTACCGGGCCCTGCCGGGGCTGCGCGACGCGGTCGCCGCGGTGGTCGGCCCCGGCGCGGTCGAGCGTGACCGGGACGGCTATCCCTGGCGTCGGCTGCACGGCCGGCTGCCCGATAGCCTGCGCGGCCAGGTCAGCATCGGCGACGACGACTTCGCCTGGCCGCCGAAGACCGACGCGCAGACCGCCGACTTCGAGCGCAGCATGGCCGTCGGGCTGGGACCGGTGATCGAAGCGGTGCGGCGGCACGCCGATCTGCTGTGGCCGGACCGGCGTCGCCTGCTGGAGGTGGGCGGCGGCGACGGGACGCTCGCCGCGCACGTCCTCGACACCGCGCCGGGCCTGCGGGCCGACGTCTACAACCTGCCGGCGGTGGCGCCGTTGGTGGCGGCCACCCGGGTCGCGCGGGGGCACACCGAGCGGCTGGGGTTCGTCGGCGGCGACTTCCTGACCGAGCCGCTGCCCAAGGGGTACGACGCGATGTCGTTCGTGCGGGTGCTGCACGACTGGCCGAACGAGGTGGCCCGCCACCTGGTGGAGCAGGCGTACGCGGCGCTGGAGCCGGGTGGGCTGCTGCTGATCTGCGAGGAGTTCCGCACCCCGGACCGGCTTGCCATGCAGTTCTTCTGGAGCTACTTCCTGATCGGCGTGGACAGCTGCGTCAGCCGGCTGCGCGAGGCGGAGTTCTACACCAAGCTGCTCGCGGAGGTCGGCTTCGAGCGGGTGGCGGTGCTGCCCGGCACCTGGGAGCTGGTCGTCGCGTACAAGCCGGCCCCGGTCGGCTGACCGATCCCGCCCCGGCGGTGCCTTCGGCCCTCTTTCGTCGCCTTCCTGGCCTGGTCGAACAGCAAGGTCACCCTTGTCGCGCCTGACCGCAGGGCCGGCGCAGGTCTCGACACGTCCGGAGGAGGGCGGATCACCCGCACCGGGTGGGGCGGGCTCACCCGGGTGCGGGACAGAGTGGTGGCCCACGACAGGCAGGGAGGGCACCATGACGCTCCGTTCCAAGGTCAACATCGCACCGACCGACGACGTGCCACTCAAGCCGGCCTACGGCTACCGACTGCGCCGGCAGCGGCATCCGATCGGTGTCCGGGGCGGGCCGCGCCGAGCCCCGCGCGGCTACCGACTGCCCGACGGGGAGCGGCAGCAGATCCGCGCCGCGTACGAACTGCGGGAACGGCAACTGGTCCGGGCCCTGGTGACCGCCGCCCGGCAGCCCGGCGACGCGGCGGAGAACCTGGCCGGACAGTTGGAGCAACGGCTGGACGCACTGGTGCACCGCGCCGGCTTCGCCCGCAGCGTCGGCGAGGCCCGCAGCCTGGTCGAGCACAACACGTTCACCGTGAACGGCGGCAAGGTCAACCGGCCCTCGTACCTGGTGCGACCGGGGCAGATCATCCAGGTACGCCCGGAGCGGCAGTGCCCCACACCGGCCGTGGTCGCCGCAGGCGGGTTCCGCGACGTCGAGGCCCCGCCGTACCTGCAGGTTCGACCCGAGGAATTCACCGCGACGCTGACCCGGGAGCCGCGCCGGCAGGAGGTGCCCGACCTGCGCGACGTCCCGCTCACCGTCCGGTCCGGCTAGTGCGGTGCCCGCTGCCGGGCGCCGGGTGACGTCCTCGCCGCCGACCCCAGCCCCTCGTAGAGCGGGTGCCGGTCGGCGAGCCAGGCGACCCGGGACCGCAGCGCCTCCGGTGGATCCTGGCAGGTCAGCGCTGCGCCGATGATGTCGGCGACCTCGTGGATGCCGGACGTGGCGCGATCGTCGCGCTTCGACGGTGGCGGCTACCGGCCGGCGGCGAGGTCGCCGAGGGTGACCGGCTGCGCGAGCGGACGGGACGCCGACCCGGCAAGGTCCGCCCGGGTCGGCGCCCGGCCCGCCTCCCGTGCGGTCAGGCAGGCGGTGGCGTAGCCGCAGACCCGCCCCTGGCACCAGCCCATCCCGGCCCGGGTCAACAGCTTCACACCACGCGCGTCGCCGGCACCCAACTCCCGCAGCGCGTGCCGCACCGCGCCGACGGGCACCTCCTCGCAGCGGCAGACGAGGGTGTCGTCGTCGCACCAGGCCGGCCACGCGCTCGGCACCGGATGCACGGCGTGGATCGCCGCCGCGAACCGACGCAGCCGCCGCCGCGAGCGCAGCAACCGGTCGTGCCGCCCCCGCGGCCACGGCAGCGGACGTCCCAGGGACAGCGCGACGGCGCCGCCGGCCAGCTCACCCTCGACCAGCGCCAACCCGACGCCGCCCACCCCGACGACCTCGCCAGCGGCGTAGACGCCCGGCACCGAGGTCGCCTGCGCCTCGTCGACGGTCAGCACCAGGCTCCCGTCGGAGTCCAGCCGGGTCGCGCAGCCCAGGGTGACCCCGAGGTCGATCTGGGGGGTGAATCCGAAGCCCACGGCCAGGCCGTCACACACCAACTCGACGGCGGTGCCGGGCAGCACCGACCCGTCGGCGGCGACCGAGGCGACCGTCACCGCCGCCAACCGGTCGGTACCGTGCGCGGCCACCACCGCCGTCCGGCGGCGGTACGGCACCCGGTGCCGCAGCATCCGCCACCCGTAACGCCCGGCCTCGGCGATCTTGCCGGGCACGCCGAGGACCGCGGGGAGCTGACGGGCGTAACCGATCGGGTCGTTCGCCTCGCAGACACCGACGACGCTGCCGCCTGCCGCAGCCAGGCCGGCGGCGACCGGCAGCAGGAACGGGCCGGTGCCCGCCACCACGATCCGCCGGGCGAAGACCACATCCTGGCCCTTGAGCAGCGCCTGGGCGCCACCGGCGGTGACCACCCCCGGCAGGTCCCAGCCGGGGAAGGGCACCACCCGGTCATAGGCGCCGGTGGCGATGACCAGCCGCCGCCCACGCACCACCTCGGAGTTGGTGTGGACGGCGACACCCGACTCCCCGGCGGTGGCGTCGGCCTCGACGAACCAGACGGCCGAGTCGGCGCGGTAGGTGACCCGGTGGAGGTGGGCACGCAGCCGGACGAAGGTGGACCAGTGGTGGTGCCCGTCGCCGCCCGCATCGGACCGGTGCCGCCAGAACTGTCCGCCCGGTCGCGCCGCCGCGTCGAGTACCGCCACGCGGCAACCGGCCTGCGCCGCGGCGGCCGCGGCGGCCAGACCCGCCGGCCCGGCGCCGACGACGACCACGTCGTAGGTGCTCATGTCGGCTCTCCCTCGTCGGTTTCGACGACATCGCCGGGCCGGGCGACCGTCAGACAGGCCCGCTGGGCCGGCACCCCGTTGACCCGCACGAGGCAGTCGAAACACACCCCGATGCCGCAGAAGACGCCGCGGGGCCGGCCGTCGATCCGGCTGCGCCGCCAGGCGAGGACGCCAGCGGCGAGCAGCGCCGCGGCGATGCTCCGCTGCCCGTCGGAGGGGATGGGACGGCCGTCAAAGGTGAACATCGTGGCGCTCCGGGGCGAACGGTCGCAGGTCGATCCGCGGGGAGCCGCCGGTCAGCAGTGCGGCCACGGCGTGCCCGGTCGCCGGGGCGAGGCCGATCCCGGCCCCCTCGTGACCGGCCGCGTGGTGCAGGCCGGGGACCCTGGAGTCGGCTCCGATCAGCGGCAGGTGATCGGGGCTGTACGGCCGGAACCCGCGGTAGGCGCGGATCGCCGAGACCGAGCCGAGGACGGGAAAGAGCCGTACCGCACCGGCCGCGAGCTGGCGCAGCGCCCGCAGCGAGAACGTCCCGTCGAAGCCCACCCGCTCCCGGGTGGAGCCGATCAGGATCGTGCCGGCCCTGGTCCCCTCGACCACCGGCGACACCTCCAGGTCGGTGGACTCCCGCCCGACGTTGGCGACATATCCGGCCGCGTACACCTTGTGGCGGACCAGGGGCGGAAGCGGCGCGGTGACCAGGACGAAGCCGCGCCGGGGCAGGATCGGCAGCCCGACCCCGGCCAGCCCGGCCACGTCGGCGGCCCACACGCCGGCGGCGTTGACCACGGCCGGGGTGTGCACCGGCCCGCGGTCCGTCACCACCCCACGGATCGCACCGTCGGCGCCGCGCAGCAGGCTGGTGACGGTGGTCCCGGTCAGCACGCGCGCCCCGGCGGCGCGCAGCAGGTGCGCGGCGGCGAGCATCGGCTGGACCTGCATGTCCTGCGGGTAGTGCACGCCACCGGTGAGATCCTTCGCCAGGTGCGGTTCGTAGTCGGGCAGCGCGCCGGCGGGCACGTCGTGCGTCTCGACTCCGGCCGCCCCCTGGCCGGCGGCGAACGCGCGTAACGCGTCGTGCTCCGCCGGCGAGGCGGCCACCACCAGGCCGCCCTTGTGTTCCAGCTCGATACGGTGCTCGCCCAGGGCGTCCCCGAGCTCGCGCCACAGCTCGACCGAGTGTCGGGCCAACGCCAGCTCCGGTCCGGGAGGCTTGTCGGAGACCAGGATGTTGCCCTCACCGGCGCCGGTGGTGCCGCCGGCCACCCCCGCACGTTCCACGACGGTCACGGACAGCCCGGCGCGGGCCGCGTAGTAGGCGCAGGCGGCACCGACCATGCCCGCCCCGATGACGACGACGTCGGTGGTGGTGGTCACGAACAGATCCGGTGCATCCACGCCTCGACGTCGCTCGCGTGGCGGGGCAGGCCGTCGGAGAGCATCCGGTAGCCCTCCGCGGTGATCAGGATGTCCTCCTCGATGCGGAAACCCAGGCCCCGCAGCTCCGCCGGAATGAGTTCGTCGTCCGGCTGGAAGTACAGGCCGGGCTCCACGGTGAGCACGTGACCAGCCGCGAGCGTGCCGTCGAGGTAGCTGCTGGCGCGGGCGGCGGCGCAGTCGTGCACGTCCAGTCCGAGCATGTGGCCGGAGCCGCACAGCGTCCACCGCCGGTAGAGCCCGCTGTCCTCCGCCAGCGCCTGCTCGGGCGGGCAGGGCAGCACCCCCAGGTCCGCCAGCCCGTACGCCAGCACGGTCATTGCCGCCCGGTGGAACGCCCGGAACTCCGCGCCCGGCCGCAGGCACTCCAGCGCGGCGTCGTTGGCGCGTCGGCACAACTCGTACAGGTCGCGCTGCAGGGGCGTGAACCGACCCGACACCGGCAGGACCCGGGTGATGTCGGCGGTGTACAGCGAGCGGGTCTCCGCTCCGGCGTCGAGCAGCAGCAGGTCGCCCTCACGGACGGGACCGTCGTTGTCGGTCCAGTGCAGGGTTGCCGCGTGCGCGCCGGCCGCCACGATCGACTGGTAGCCGACGTCGTTGCCCTCCAGCCGGGCGCGCTGCCAGAACACGCCCTCCAGATACCGCTCGGACGTGCGCATCGCCATCGGCAGCGCCCGGACCACGTCCTCGAAGCCACGGGTGGTGGTCGCCACGGCCTGCTCCAGTTGGGCGATCTCCCAGTCGTCCTTGACCAGTCGGAGTTCGGCCAGCACCGAGGCGAACTCCGCGTCGCCGTGCCCGGCCACGTCGACCAGGGCGTCGACGCTCTGGTCGACGCCGCGCAGCACCCGGGTCGGGGTTCCCGAGGTGGCCAGCGTCGGGGCCAGCTCGGCGATGTGCCGGGTCGGTATCGCCAACCGTCGGCGGCTCTCCCCCAGCGTGGGACGTCGGCCGGCCCACAGCTCGCCGTAGACCCGGTCGCGGAAGAACTCGCCGTTCGTCCGGTCCGAACGGGGGCGGAGGAACAGCGTGGCGTCCCCGTCCGCCTCGATGACCAGCACCCCGTCCGAGGACTGGTCGCCGGTGAGCCAGGTGTAGGCCGAGTGCGGCCGGAACGGGTAGTTCTGGTCGTTGGACCGCTGCTTGTGACCACCGGCGGGGACCACCAGCCGCTCGCCGGTGAACAGCTCGTGCAGCCGGGCCCGCCGCGCCGCGGCCCACCCGGCCACGTCGTCGGCGGGCAGGTCGTGCTGCTCGGTGTCCGCCCAGCCGGTCAGCATGAACTCGTTCAGCGCGGCGCTGACCGGAAGATCGTGGCTGCCGGTACGCAGATCGGCACGTGTCAAAGGGACTCCTTGACGAGGCGGGGCGGCGCAGCGGGTCGCGCTGGTGCCGCGAAGGTGACCGTACGTGTCGAGGTGTAGAAGTCGAGGGCGGCCGTCCCCTGTTCCCGGGGGCCGTAGCTCGACGCCTTCTCGCCGCCGAACGGGGCGTAGTGGTCCACTCCCGTCGTCGGCGCGTTGACCCGGATCAGGCCGGTGTCGATCCCACCCGCGACGGCGAGCAGCGCCTCGACGTCCCGACCGTGCACCGAGGTGACCAGTCCGTAGCGGACGCCGTTGACCACCTCGACGGCAGTGGCCAGGTCAGGCACGCTCGACACGGTCGCCACCGGGCCGAACGTCTCCTCCCGCGCGACGCGGTGCGCCGGATCCACCCGGTCGAGCAGCGTCGGCCCGACGAAGAAGCCGTCGCCGTCGGCGTGGCCGCGCACGTCCCCGGTCAGGACCCGCGCGCCGCGTGCCCTCGCGGACTCGACGACGTCCCGCACCCGGTCGCGGGCCGCCGCGTTGATCACCGGTCCGACGGTCACCTCGTCCTCGGCCGGGTCGCCGAACCGCAGGCCGGCCACCGCCGCCACCAACGCCTCGGTGAACTCCGCGGCGTCGCCGACCACGATAATCCGGCTCGTGGCGGTGCATTTCTGCCCGGCGTACCCCATGGCGGCAGCGGCCAGCAACGCGGCGGTGTGACCGACGTCCGCGTCGGGCAGCACCACGGCGGCGTTGTGGCCGCCCATCTCCGCCTGCACGGGTGTCCCGGCACCGGCGGCGAGGACCGCGACCTGCGCGCCAACCGCTGCGGATCCGGTGAACGACACCACGTCGCTGGCCTCGACGAGCGCCCGGCCCGTCCCCGCGCCGCCCGGTACGACGCCGAGAAGCCCCTCTGGAAGCACTCCGTCGAAGAGGTGCCCGACGGCCTCCCCGCACGCCAACGCCTCGGGCGAGGGTTTGATCAGCACCGCGTTGCCTGCGGCGAGCGCGGGGGCGGCCTTCCACAGTGGGATGGCCAGCGGAAAGTTCCAGGGGGTGACCAGGCCGGCGACGCCGCGTGGGCGGCGTTCGGTGTAGAGCAGGCCGGGCTGGCTGGCCGGCAACGACGGTGCCAGTACGTCACCGGTGGCGGCGAAGCACATCTGGGCGTAGTAGTCCAGGATCGCTGCGCCCCGGTCCACCTCGGCGCGAGCCTCACGGACCGGCTTGCCGACCTCGCGGACGAGGAGATCGGCGATCGCCGGTGCCCGGTCACGCAGCCGGTCGGCCGCCGTACGCAGGGCTGACGCGCGTGCCGCCGGCCCCTCGCGGTGCCATCCGGCCTGTGCGGCCCGCGCCCGCGTCACCCGTGCCCTGACCTCGTCGGCGGACACCTCCGCGCGCTCGGTCAGGACGTCGTCCGGACGCTGCGGCGAGCAGCTTCTGATCACATTGGTCACAACAAAAATCCCGCCGGAAATGGGTCGTCAGGGTCGAGGAAATGCTGGCCCGTGCCGGTCAACCAGGCCCGCCCGGTGATCGTCGGCACCACCGCCGGCCGTCCGGCCACGGTCGTCTCGCCGACCAGGCGGCCGATGAACCGGGTGCCGAGCAGCGATTCGTTGACGAACTCCTGCTCCAGGGCGAGCAGCCCCCGGGCGTGCAGTTGAGCCATCCGCGCGGACGTGCCGGTGCCGCAGGGCGACCGGTCGAACCACCCCGGATGAATCACCATGGCGTGGCGGGAGTGGCGGGCGTCGGACCCGGCACCGGCCAGGTAGACGTGATGGCACCCGGATATGTCCGGCCGGTCGGGATGCACCGGGGGGTCGGTGACGTTGATCGCGCCCATGACGGCCAGCCCCACGTCGAGCAGCCGTTGCTTCTCGGTCCGGTCCAGCCGCAGCCCCAGCTCGGGGAGATCGAGGATCGCGTAGAAGTTGCCGCCGTAGGCCAGGTCGTAGCGGATGGGGCCCAGGCCGGGCACGTCGACCGAGGCGTCCAGCGCCACCGCGAACGACGGCACGTTGCGGATGGTCACGGCGGTGGCTCGTCCCGCGGTCACGGCCACGGACGCCTCCACCAGCCCGGCCGGCGTGTCCAGACGTACGGTGGTCACCGGCTCGGTGACCTCGACCATGCCGGTCTCCACGAGGACGGTCGCCACCCCGATCGTGCCGTGGCCGCACATGGGCAGGCAGCCGGAAACCTCGATGTAGAGCACACCGATGTCGGCGTCCGGCCTGGTCGAGGGCTGCAGGATGGCCCCTGACATCGCCGCGTGACCCCGCGGCTCGTACATCAGGAACGTCCGCAGGTGGTCGAGATTGGCGCTCAGGTACTCCCGGCGCTGCGCCATGGTGTCGCCCGGGATCACCGGAACGCCGCCGGTCACCACGCGGGTGGGCATCCCCTCTGTGTGCGAGTCGACCACATGGATGACGCGGCTGGTGCGCATCAGCGGTGCCCGGCGGCGAACAGTCGCTCGGTGATCTCCCGAACGGTCGCGGCCGACTCCGGCGACAGGGGCTGGCGGGGCTCGCGGGTGGGGCCGCCCGCCCGGCCCACCACGTCCATGGACAGCTTGATGGCCTGGACGAACTCGGTCCGGGAGTCCCAGCGCAGCAGCGGGTGCAGCGTTCGGTACAACGGCACCGCCGTCGCCAGGTCCCCGGCGACGGCCGCGTCGTAGAGGCGTCGACAACTGGACGGGAACGCGTTCTGGTAGCCGCCGATCCAGCCGACCGCGCCGGCGACCAGCAGTTCGAGGGCCACGTCGTCCGCGCCGGCCAGCACGTCGAGCCCCGGGGCGAGTTCGGCGATCTGGTAGGCGCGACGGACGTCGCCACTGAACTCCTTGACCGCGACGACGAGGCCCTCGTCGTGCAACCGAGCCAGCATCGCCGGGGTGAGGCCGACACGGGTGTCCAGCGGGTTGTCGTAGGCGATGATCGGCAGGCCGGCCTTCGCCACCTCGCGGTAGTGCGCCAGAACGGACGCGTCCTCCGCCCGGTAGGCGTTGGGTGGCAGCAGCATCACCGCGTCGCAGCCCGCGTCGGCCGCCTGCTCCGCCCACCGTCGCGCCTCGTCCGCGCCGTAGGCGGACACACCGGGGATCACCGAGAATCCGGGCGGTGCGGCCTCGACCGCGGTACGCACCACGGCCGCGCGTTCCTCGGCACTCAGCACCTGGTACTCGCCGAGTGAGCCGTTCGGCACGACCCCCCGGCAACCGTTCTCGGCCAGCCACCCGACGTGGGCTGCGTAGGCGTCGACATCGACGCCGAGGTTGGGTGAGCGGAACGGCAGTGCCGTCGCCACCAGGACACCTCGCCAGGGCACAAGCTCCACAATGCCTCCAGTAACATGTGATATTTTACTGTAGCAGCGCCGAGCGCGGGAGCCAAGAGAGGATCTTGGGGAAAAGGGAAACAGCGGCGACCGGCACCGGGCTACCGGCGGTCGCGTCCCGCGCGAAGGTCCGTGGTCCGGCAGCCGGCGGCTGCCTACCGTTCGGGGCGGGCCGCCCAGATGCCCCGCACGTGCCGCAGGTGCCGCCGCATCAGGTCGACGACCCCCTGCCGGTCCTCCGCCGTCAGAAGGTCCACCAGGTCGACGTGCTCCTCCGCCGAGCCGACCAGCCCACCGCTCCCGGCCAGAGCGTCGAGCCCGTACAGCCTGGTGCGGTTGCGCAGGTCGGCCACCGTGTCCACGAGCCGCAGGTTACCGCCGGCACGCAGCAGGGTCAGGTGGAACTCGGCGTCCGCCTCGATGTATCCGACGATGTCACCCCGACTCGCCGCGTCGACCACGGCCTCAGCCAGGGCCCGCAGGTGCGCCAACTGCTCCGGCGCGAGCCGGCCCACCTGATCGGCCACCACCGGGATCTCCAGCAGTTCCCGCATCTCCGTGATCTCGTCGAGTTCGCGGTCGGAGAGCGCCCTGATCCGGAAGCCCTTGTTCTTGACGATCGTGATCAGGCCCTCCTTGGCCAGATCGAGGATCGCCTCTCGGACCGGTGTCGGAGAGACCCCGAACTGGGTCGCGAGGGTCGGTGCCGAATAGATCGTGTCCGGCTTGATCTGGCCCGCCACGATCGCGGCGCGGAGAGCCTGCGCCACCTCCTCGCGGAGGCTCTGCCGCCCCTGGAGCGCCACCAGCGCCAGTCCCGCTCCGGAGCCACCGGCCCCACCCACCTGCCAGTCGCCTGCCACGACCACTCCACCCCGGCTCGTCAGCCACCCTCAGCACCGCCGGCACCGTCGTCCCGGTCGCGGTCCACCCCTGCGCCAGCGTTGCCTTCGTCGTCCCGCAGGTCCGCCGGGGCGCCGCGCACATCCACCGTCACGGCACCGCAACCCCGGATCCAACGGTCCAAGCCTCCGGTCGACCGTACGCGCTGGGCATGGAGCTTACCGGTCGACCCCACGGCCACCGGACGACCGAGGTCGACGCCGCGGCTCGCCGACACGGCGATGTCCTCCGCCGAACTCCCAGCCTGTCCCACGTGTTGCGCACAGCCGGGGAACGGGATCGTCGGCCGGGACGCGTCAGGAAGGCGCCGTCCGGGTCGCCAGCGCACGGGAGAGCCTGCGGACGGCCTCGTCCATGAGGTCGGGTGGCGCGGCCGCGTAGGTGAGGCGCAGGTGCGGTGCCGGGGGTTCGGCGGCGTACCACGGCCGTCCGGGGAAGACCACTACGCCCTCGTGGGCCGCGGCGGCGGCCAGCGCGACGTCGTCGGTGCCGTCGGGCAGGCGGGCCCACAGGTGCAGGCCGCCCCGCGGAACCACCGACGGGGCGAGTGGGGGCAGGTGCCGCCGCAGCGCGGCCAGCAGTGCCGCGCGCCGCGCCTGCAACGCGGCGCGCACGGTGCGGTGGTGACGCGCCCACGCCGGGGAGGTGACGAACTCGATCGTGGCCTGCTGCAGGGGGCCGGCCACGAAGAAGTCGTCGAGCAGCCGGCCTGCCCGCAGGCGGGCGCCGGCCGGGCCACGGGCGCCGATCGCCGCGACGCGGAGCCCGGGCGCGGCGGACTTGGTCAGGGAGCGCAGGTAGACGACGTGTCCGTCGGGGTCGTCGGCGGCCAGTGGAGGTGTGGCCTCGCCGTCGATGGCGAGGTCCCGGGCGTAGTCGTCCTCGATCAGGAACGCCCCGGCGTCGCGTACGGCGGCGGAGACCTCGGCGCGGCGGTGGGCCGCCAGGGTCGCGCCGGTGGGGTTGGCGGACAGCGGCTGGCAGTAGAACAACCGCGCGCCGGTGCGGGTGAACGCGGCGGCCAGTTGGTCGGGTCGTACGCCGTCGGCGTCGGCGGGGACGGGCACCACCCGCAGTCCGCCGGCGCGGGCCGTGGCCAGCGCGCCCAGGTAGGTCGGCGACTCGACGAGCAGGGTGTCACCGGGGGCGGCGAGCGCGCGGAGCGCGGAGGACAGCGCGGCCTGCCCGCCCGGGCAGATCACCATGTCGCCGGCGCTCAGCCCGCCTCCGGCCTCGCGGGCGAACCAGGCGCGCAGGTCCTCGCGGCCCTCGGCCGGGCCGCGTTGCCACGACGCGGGCTGTCGGGCGGCTCGGGCCAGCGCGGCACCGAGCGCGGCTGCCGGTTGGAGATCCGGGACCAGGTAGCCGCCGGACAGCGGTATCGCATCCGAGGGTGGTAGCGCCAGTAACGCCTGCATGTCCTCCTCGCCGGGTGGGCGAGGGCCGAGCGCCACGGTCTGCCAGGACAGGTCCGACCCGGGCTGCCGCGTGGGCGCGGCGGCCACGAACGTGCCCCGCCCTGATCGTGCCTCGACCAGTCCCTGCCTGGTGAGCTGACGGATCGCCTCGGTGACCGTCACCGGAGAGGCCTGGTGCCGCGCGGTCAGCTCGCGTACCGACGGCAGCCGGTCCCCCGGGTCGGCCCGGGCGACGAGCGCGCGCAGATCTTGGATGACACGCTCGGCTGCGTTACCGTTGCCCATGAAGGACAAGAGTAGCGCTACTGCCGTGACCACGGTAACAGCGGATCGCACCGTCGGGCTCGCCCTCGGAGCGCTGGGCGTGCTGGCCTTCAGCATGTCGCTGCCCATGACCCGCGTCGCCGTGCAGGAGCTGGACCCCTGGTTCGTCGCCTTCGGCCGGGCCGTCGGCGCGGCGCTGCTGGCATGGGCGTACCTGAGATCCACCGGCGCGCCGCGGCCCAGCCGAGGTCAGTGGCGGCGCCTGTCGATCGTCGCGCTCGGTGTCGTCGTCGGCTTTCCGTTGTTCACCTCGCTGGCCCTGACGACGCAGACCTCCGCGCACGGCGCGGTCGTCGTCGCCGTGCTGCCGGCAATGACCGCGATGTTCGCGGTGCTGCGCGCCGGAGAGCGTCCGCCGCCGCTGTTCTGGGTCGCGAGCATCGGCGGGCTGCTGGCGGTCCTGGCCTTCCTCATCGTCAGCGGCGCGGTCAGCGGCGCCCTGTCCCTCGCGGATCTGTACCTGCTCGCGGCGGTCGCGCTGTGCGGCCTGGGATACGCCGAGGGCGGTGTGCTCGCCCGCCAGCTGGGCGGCGCCCGCACGATCTGCTGGGCACTGCTGCTGTCGCTGCCCGTCACCCTGCCCGTCACGGCCGTGGCCACCACGATCCACCGACCGCACGCCGGCGCCGTCGCCTGGGCAGGGTTCGGTTACCTCACCGCGGTCTCCATGTTCCTGGGCTTCTTCGCCTGGTACGCGGGCCTCGCCCGCGGAGGCATCGCGCAGGTCGGACAGATCCAGCTCGCCCAGCCCGTCCTCACTCTGACCTGGTCGGCGCTGCTGGTCGACGAGGCCGTCGCCCCGGCCTCGGTCGCCGCGGCGTTCGTGGTGCTCGCCTGCGTCGTCCTGACCCAGCGCTCCCGCACCGGAACACGAACCGCGGCTTCTTCGCCGCCGGGCGAGCCGGGCCGCTCCGGCGCGAGACCCGTCGTGGCGTCGGCAGCCCACCGGTCGCCGGATCCGTCCTGATGCGTACCGGCGCCGCCTGGCGCGCCGGGCAGGGCGGCGCGCCAGGCCGGCCGCGTCGCCGGTGAAGGATTCCACCGTACCGAGAGCCTGGCACCGCAAACCGTTTACACCACCGTCGACCGCGAGGTATGTTACGGGCCATCCATCGAACTCCATCTATCACAAATCGATGCACTGAGGGGTGGAAGATGACTGCTCGACGCGCCTCACGGCGTACGCGTGGCCTACTCAGCGCCATGCTCGCCGCGGCTCTGGTCCTGTCCGGTGAGTCAGTCCTGGCGGCTCCGCCGGCATCGGCCGCCCCGGAACGGGGCTCGGCCGCGTCAAGTCGGTTGGCCACCGCGTTCGACACCGCCGCACGACGGTACGACGTTCCCCGCGATCTGCTCCTCGCCCTCGGCCACGCCGAGACGCGCCTCGACGGGCACGGCGGCAGACCGAGCGCGGCGGGCGGTTACGGCCTCATGCACCTGGTCAGCAACCCGAACCTGCACACCTTGGACGAGGCGGCCCGGCTGACCCGGCTCGACCGTGACACGCTGCGCGCCGATCCGACCGCGAACGTCGCCGGGGCCGCCGCCGTCCTGCGCTCCTACGCCGACCAGGCCGGCCTGACCGCCGTCGAGCGCCAGGACATCAACGCGTGGTACGGCCCGGTCGCGCGCTACGGCGGGGCAAGCACCCCGGCGGTCGCCCGGCTCTACGCCGACACCGTCTACGACCTGCTCCGAACCGGCTTCGAGACGGGACAGTCCGAAGCGCTGGCCGTTCCCGGCCGTCCGGTCGCGCCGCAGCGGGGCGTGCTCGCCCAGGCGGCGGGCGGGACCGGAACCCTCAGCACCGACTACGGGCCGGCCGCGTGGGCGTCGGCCAGCCCCAGCAACTACACCGTGGCCAGCCGGCCCGGCAGCCACCCCGTCAGGTACGTCGTCATCCACGTCACGCAGGGCAGCTACGCCGGATCGATCAGCTGGTTCCAGAACCCGGCCGCCCAGGCCAGCGCGCACTACACGTTCCGCTCGTCCGACGGGGCGGTCACCCAGTCCGTGCGCGAGAAGGACATCGCCTGGCACGCCGGCAACTGGACCTACAACACCCAGTCCATCGGCATCGAACACGAGGGCTACGTCGACAACCCCGCCTGGTTCACCGACGCGATGTACCGGGCGTCCGCGGCGCTGACCCGCAACCTGGCCAACAAGTACGGCATCCCCAAGGACCGGGCGCACATCATCGGCCACAACGAGGTGCCGGGGGCCACCCACACCGACCCGGGCCCGCACTGGAACTGGACCTACTACATGGAGCTGGTGAACGGGAAGACCGGCATCGGCTCCGGCACCGTGAACACCGGAGGGGCCGGACTCAACGTCCGCTCGGGGCCCGGCGCCGGCTACGGCATAGTCGGATCCGTCGCCGACGGCGCGACGGTCAGCATCTACTGCCAGGCCGTCGGCACCACCGTCACCGGCACCTACGGCACCACCAACGTCTGGAACCGGATCGGCACCAACAGGTACGTCTCGGACGCCTACGTCCTGACCGGCCACGACGGCTTCATCCCCAACGTGCCACGGTGCTGACCTCCCTGCACCGGACCCACGCGGAGCGGCCCCTCGCCGACGGTGAACGCGGTGAGAGGATCTGAAGGGCCGAAGGACACAAGGAGGGGTGCCGTGCGCTACGTCGATGGCCCGACGGTGGAGTGCGACCTGCACCTGGCGGCCGATCCGGCTCGGGTGTGGGAGCTCGTCACCGACATCGAGCTGCCCACGCGGTTCAGTACGGAGCTGCGCCGGGTCCGATGGCTGGACGGCATCCGGGGGCCGGCGCTCGGCGCACGGTTCGAGGGGCACAACCACCATCCCGCGCTGGGCGAGTGGCGGACCATCTCGCACGTCGTGCGGTTCGACGAGCAGCAGGTCTTCGGCTGGGTGGTGCTCGACCCGGACAACCGCTTCGGCGGCGGCCCCGTCGACCTGCGGCGCCCGGCCGCCGCCTGGCAGTTTCGACTCGCTCCCGAGGGTGACGGCTGCCGGCTGGTCCAGTCCGTACGGATCGGCCCCGGCCGCAGCGGGGTGAGCCTGGTCATCGACCGGTCCCCCGAGAACGAGGAACAGATCATCGAACACCGACGGGCCACCCTGCGGGACGCCATGACCGCCACGTTGCAGGGCATCCGGGGCCTCGCCGAGCAGCCGCGCTGACCACCGACGGCGCGGCTGCTCGGCGACCACCAGGTTTCGAGCCTCCGGCGACGGCGAGCGACACCGCCGCGGTGGTGGGCGGGCCGCACCGGTGGCGCAGCGAGTGCGGCCCCGCTCTACGGCACCGGGAAGTCCAGGTGCGAATTCCGGTCGGGATGCGTATGGACCATGTCCATGACCTGCGCCGCCACGGCGGAGGGGCGGCGGTCCCGGAGATCCAGGACGTTGCCGGAGACACTCACCCGGTTGGCCACGAGCAGCCGCATGATCGCCAGCAGGGCGTCGAACCGGCCGGTCAGGTCGAACCGGCGACCGTCGGGTCCGATCACGACGGCCGGGCTCGCCCCGACGGCGAGGGCGGTGCGCGGCCAGTCGATCTCGTACGACCGGCGGTCGGGGCCGACCAGCACGACGAGCTGCTTCGTGCGGTGCAGCAGCGCGAGGTAGGTCATCGGCACCGTCAGTTTCTTCCCGAGGTCGATCGGGGCGGTGCCGTCGGCGGGGAAGACGCGCAGGACGGTCTCCAGCACCGGGCCGGCGTACTGGAAGGTCTTCGTGCCCCGCAGTTCCAGGAACCGGCCACGGACGAGGTGCCCGCCGTGGCGGGCCCACCGGCGGTCCACGCCGCCGAACGCCCCTTCCTGCGCGGGCAGACGGTCGACCACCCACCTGGCCTGCCCGTCCGGCACCGGCTCGGGCACCGGCCACCCGCCGGCGGCCCGCTCGACCAGGCTCTGGAGCTGCGTCGCCACAGCGGGCTCGACGCGACGCAGGTCGATCGTGTCACCGTCCATGGTGATCCGGCCCGCGGTCCCGGTCCCGGTGGCCCGCCACAGCTCCAGGAGGAGATCCGGGCGACCGGTCAGCTCGACGTGCCGGCCGTCGAGGCCGAGCAGCCTGCACGTCCTGGCGCCCGACAGCAGGGCGCTGCGCGGCCAGTCGATGCCGAACTCCTCGGGGATGTCGGGATGGACGACGGCGACGAGTCGCCCCGCGGTGACGGCCGCCAGACACAGGGACGGCACCCGCCACGTGTGCGTCGACTCGAACGGCTCGCCGCCGTCAGGGTGGACACGCAGCCTGAGCCGGATGCGCGGCTTCGGCTCGTCGGGGTCGAGGTCGCCGTAGGACTGGTACGTCGCCTCCCAGTCCTCGCCGTACGACACGAGTGCCGCCTCGCGTACCTCGGCCGTTGCCAGCCGGCCGCCCTGGACGGGGATCCGGGCGCGGGGGGTCCACATGGCGAAGGTCTCGTCGTCCCACTGGTACGCCGTGGACACGCGGTCGCGGTCGGTGATGACCGGGTGGTGCCTGCGGGTGAAGAGGAAGGCGCTGACGGGGATCGCGAGGGTGAACCCCAGCCCGGCGAGGAGGAAGGCCAACGGGACACCCCGTTCGCCCTCGCCGGCATCGGTGACGCCCAGGGCGCCGCAGACGAGCAGGATCGGCCCCGCCACCCCGAAGACGGTGAAGAGCACGAGGTTGCCGACGAACGTACGGGCGAAACTCCGCACCACCCCTCCTTGGCTGACGTCGGTCCTTGATACCGCCGGTGCTGGCTCCACGGCGGCGACAGACCCAGACGGTACAAGGCCGGCGCCTGCCGACGGCAGACCGAGAGCGGCGCAGGGTTCGACGTCGACGGCTGGCTGGACCAGCTGGGCGTGCGCCGGCCCACCTGACCGGGGAAGCCCGGGGGTGCCGACCCGGCGCACGCCTTGTGCTCGTCCGGTGGTCCGCCCCGGTCAGGTGACGTCCCTGCGGAGGGGCAGGACGACAGCCAGTAGCGCGGCGGCGAGCGCGTAGGCGATCAGCAGCCCGGCGCCGGCCTGCGGGGAGAGGAGTTGCGGTGCGGCTCCGGTCGTGTCGTCCGCCACCTGGGTGAGCGCGGTGAAGTTGGTCAGCGCGGCGGTGGCACCGCCGGGCAGGAACGGGTAAGCCATGTTCACCCCGGGAACGAAGAGCAGCAGGTTCTCGCCCATGTAGAGGTACGCGCCCAAGCCGGCCAACGCGAGCACCTGGTTTCGGACCAGCGCGCCGATGCCCACGCCCAGTACGGTGTAGGCCGCCATCGCCACGACCAGGCGCAGCAGCAGACTGACGACGACATCGAGTGGTGCGCCGGCGGGGATGTCCCGGACCGCCATCCCGGCGTAGAGCGCGATGCCGGCCGCGATCGTGGTGATCAGCCCATAGGCCACCCCGGCGACGAGGTAGACGAGGAGTTTCGCGGCCAGCACGCTCCAGCGTCGGGGTGCGAACAGAAACGTGGCCGATATGGTCCGGTGCCGGTACTCGGAGGTGACCGCCGTCGCGCCGAACAGCGCAGGGACGATCACGCCGAGCCCGGCGAGGCCGAGTACCGCGCGGATGCCGGCCTCGGTGTCCAGTCCAGGCAGTGGCGGATTGACGTTCTCGGGACCGATGACGGTGAGCAGCCCGACCAGGCCGCCCCCGATGACGACCGCGGCGGCCACCGCCCAGATCCAGAGGCGGGTGGCGAAGAGCCGGCGGAACTCGGCTCGGACGAGGTGGCTCATCTGGTGGTCCTCTTCTCCCCGGTCAACTGCAGAAATGCCTGCTCCAGGTCGGTGCGGCACGGGGTCAGTCCGTACACCCGCAGGCCCGCGCCCGCCGCGGTGTCTGCCACCCGTTCGGCGCTGAGGCCATGGACTCGGAGGGCGCCCGGACCGGTGTTCTCGATCCGGGGCGGGCGACCGTCGGTCGTCCCGACATCGGCCAGTCGCGCGGCGAGGAGGTCGGCGTCAGGAGACTGGACCACGACGGCGGGAACGGTCACCGCAGCGAGTTCGTCGAGGGTGCCCTCGGCCATCAGGCGCCCGCCGCTGAGCACGATTACGCCGTCCACCATCTGTTCCACCTCGCTGAGCACGTGGCTGGAGACCAGGACGGTGCGCCCCTCGTCGGCGAGCTGGCGTAGGAACCGGCGTAGCCAGGCGATCCCCCCGGGGTCGAGCCCGTTGGTCGGCTCGTCCAGAAGCAGCACGGGAGCGTTGCCGAGTAGGGCCGTGGCGAGGGCGAGCCGCTGGCGCATACCCGTGGAGAATCCGCCGGTCTTCCGGCCCGCGAACCCGGGCATGTCCAGAGCCTCGATGACCTCGTCCGCGCGTCGTACCGGCAGCCCGGCCATGTCGCAGTAGATCCGCAGGTGGTCCCGGGCGCTGATTCCGGGATGACAGCTTGACGCGTCCAGGGCCGCGCCGACGGTACGAGCCGGCTGCGGCAGTTCGACGTACCGTCGGCCACCGATGAGCGCGTCGCCAGAGGTGGGGCGAACCAATCCCAGGATCATTCGCAGGGTGGTCGACTTCCCGGCGCCGTTCGGGCCGAGGAAACCGGTGACCCGCCCGGGCTCCACGGTGAAGCTCAGGTCGGTGACCGCCGGGACGGCCCCGAACCGCTTGGTGAGGTTGCGCACCTGCACCCGCACGCCGTCGGACGTCTTCGTGATGCCGGTGAGCGGTTTGTCGTGGTCACCGGGTACCAGCTTTCGGATCATGGGCATGCGGCATCGCCATTCGAGGTGGGTTGAATAAGGGACCGGCGGCCACCGAAGTGGCCACCGGCCGGGAAGCGACGGACGGACCGGTCAGGGCGTCCGGGTGGCCTCTTCGATGAGCCGGACCGTGGCGCGGGGGTCACTGACCTGGACGACGAGGCGGTTGTAGCGTTCGTCGGTCAGTTCGATGACGACGGCCTTCGCTGGATCGCGGACGTCCCAGAACACCCGCTCGCCGTCGAGGTGGAAGGTGCCCGCGACGATGACCCCGGGGAGGTGGGCTCCTGGCGCTCGCAGCCCCTTCGGCTCCTTGACGATCCCCGGGTCGGCGGTCGCGCCCCTGACGTTGACCAGCGGGATGGTGAGCCGGCTCTTCAGTGCCCAGAGCTTGTCCAAGCCTTCGATCTCCACGACGAGGGCCTCGCCGTCGACGTAAACACGTGCCATGTCTCTCTCCTCAGATCTCGTGCCGGCTGAGCTGGCCGGCCATTGCCCGGCCGGCGTCGGTGGTTTGTGTATCGGACGCGCCGGCCCTGGCCCGCAGGCGCAGACCCAGCACGGTGGCGGTCAGCGCGGTGGTCAGTGCCGTGACGCGAGCGGTTCCGTCGGCGCCCGGATGTTCGGCGATCAGGACGCGACCGAGGGCCTCATCCATCTCCCGCAGGCACTCGGCGACCACTTCGGCGACCTCGGAATCGACCGGGGCGCGCTCGACCGCGGCCCTCAGGAGCAGGTCGAAGCCGGGTGTCGCCGCGTCGGTGGCGAGTACGCGACGCATCGCCTCGGCGATGTCGCCAGTTGCCGCGACGGCGGCGACGAGTGGTCGCACCTGGTGCTCCACGTGCCAGCGCAGCGCCCTCGTGTAGAGCCCGCTCTTGCTGCCGAAGGTCTTGTACAGGCTGTTGCGATGGACGCCGAGGCTGGCCACCAGGTCGTCGATGGACGTGCCGTCGTACCCCTGTTCCGCGAACACCCCTATCGCCGCCTGAACAGCCTGATCCTCGTCGAACCCGCGTGGTCTCCCCATGGCAGTGACAGTAGCGGGTTTAGGAACGACCAGTCAAGAACAATCGTTCCTAAATTCGCGCCGCAGAGCGACGTCGAGAAGATCAGGGCCATCTTGGCCCGCTCGGCGGCCATTCGCGGCATTCGTAGGGCCCTTGGGTCATGTGGTGTCGTATGTCCCGCTCCCGCGGGCTCAGCCGCGTAGGCAGGGCCGGCCGGGTCCACGCCAGCGCGGACCCGGCCGAGTAACCAGGGGGGCTACCACCCTCCTGAACGCCTTCCCGCACGGTGTGCCACTCCGGCCTGGTTCTTGCCGCCTGAGGAGGCCCTGTTCCGTCCCTACCGAGCCCTGGCGCGACGCCGGCTGTCGGCCCTGCTGCGGCCGAACGCGTCGACGTGCCCCCAGCGGCCCGGAATGTCGAGCAGTTCGATCCGGCCGATCGCGGCCGGCAGGGCGGGGTCGACCGCGAGGTGGTCCTCGTGCGGATTGAGGCCGAGCATCGTACGGAGGAACAGCAGGGTCGCGCCGGCCGACCAGCCCTGCGGACTGCAGGCGGTGGGGTACTCGACCGGGTACTTGGTCAGGGACCGCTCGTAGCCGGCGAACGCTTCGGGCAACCGCCCGCCGAAGTACTGCGACGCGTCGATGATGCCCTCGGCGATCTGGCCGGCCTCCTTCCGGAAGCCATAGCGCCACAGCCCCCAGGCGATGATCGAATTGTCGAACGGCCAGACCGTGCCGACGTGGTAGCCGACCGGGTTGTACCGCGCCGCGCTGTCGGCCAGGGTGCGGACGCCCCAGCCGGAGAACATGCTCGGCCCGAGCAGGTGCTGGGCGATCTTCTGGCCCCGGTCCGGTTCGACGATGCCGCTCCAGAGCAGGTGGCCCATGTTGGACGACATGGCGTCGACCGGCTTGCCGTCGGTGTCGAGGGCGAGCGCGTAGTACTCCCCCTCTTCGATCCAGAAGTCGCGGTTGAAACGGCGCTTGAGGTCGGCCGCCTCGTCTTCCAGCCGGTCGGCGTAGGCGGGGTCGTTCCAGAAGTGCCGGGCCAGACGGGCGCCGCGCAGCTTCGCGTCGTAGGCGTACCCCTGCAGCTCACAGGTCGCGCGTGGCAGTCCGGGCAGCCGGCCATCGCGGTAGGAGACGGCGTCCCAGGAGTCCTTCCAGCACTGGTTCTCCAGGCCGTTTACGGTGTTCCGCCGCTGGTACGATATGTAACCGTTGCCCAGGATGTCGCCGTACTCGTCGATCCAGTGCAGCGCCGCGCGAGCCTCGAACTCCAACTGTCGCACCAGGCTGGCGTCCCCGGTCCATTGCTCGTACTCGTCGAGCAGGATCACGTACAGCGGGGTGGAGTCCGCCGATCCGTAGTAAGGGCTGTGCGGCTGCTCCTCGAACGCCGCCGACTCCCCGTAGCGGAACTCGTGCGCGATCTTTCCGGGTTCCTCGTCACGGAAGTCGTCCAGCTTGCTGCCCTGCTGGAAAGCGAGGTCGCACAGCACCGTCGAGGCGAGTTCCGGCACGAACGGCAGTGTTTGCAGGCTGATGAAGATGCTGTCCCGGCCGAAGATGGTCATGAACCAGGGCAGCCCAGCGGCCGGCAACCGCCTGGGGAAGGCGAGCGGTGAGTACCGCATGGCCGCCAGGTCGGTGAGGCTGCGCTCGTACGCCGTCTGCAGGGCCCGGTGGTCGCACACCAACTGTGGTGTCTGGACGAGAAAGTCTTCGAGGTCCTGCCGCAGCTGCGGCTTCTCCCGTCCGCGGTGGGCGTCCAGGCTGGCCCGGATGTCAAGGCCCCGCGCGCCGCGGACGATCGGGTAGACATGCAGTTCGGTGCTCCACCTGCCACGCGGTGCGATCCGGATGTCGAAGGTCATCCCTGTCTCGTCGACCCGCGCCGGCGCCGTGCTCGAAATGATCGTCTCACGCGAGAAGGTGCCTCGTTCGTAGCGGAACCGCAGATGACCGTCCTCGACACTCGTCGCAGCCTTACCGGTCTTCCGTCGTACGTCCTTGATCTCGAACAGGTCGGCGAAGTCGGTGGCCATCTCCACCCGCACCGTGAGGTGGTGTTCCTCGGTGTCGTGGTTGAGTACCGTCAACTGTTCGCTGAACTCCCGGCAGATCTGCTGCTGCCGGATGACCGAGACCTTCGCGTCGACGTAGTGGGTCGGCTGGCCGGGTACGAGGAAGTAGCGGGTTTCGAAGTACTGCAGGTCGTCCCGGGACAGGGCGTTGAGCGGTTCGCCGTCGACGGTCAGCACCCAGGTCGACAGGAACCGTGTATCGAACGAGAAGAGCCCGGTGGGAAAGACCGGCGACGGGTGGAGGTCGCCACGCTCGTCGCTGACGACGAACGTGTTGCCGTCCAGGATGCTGACGCCTCGCTCGCTCATGATCCCTGTCCTCCTGCACGGGCGAAGTCGCGCGGATGGTGGGCGCCCTCGGGGCCGGGGAGCAGCCGCTCGAACGCCGGCAGGAGCGCCAGGTCGCCCTCGACGGTGATCTCGTTGCGCATCAGCGCCGCAAGGAGCTGTGCCCGACCCTGGGCCAGCCGGTCGAAGAGCGTATGGTGGCCGCGGATCACCAGGTCCGGCTGCCGGTCCTGGCGCGACACCTGGATTGCGCCGTCGCGGAGCATGACAAACCAGACATCGGTCCCCGCATCGCGTTCGACGTCCAGCCGGATCGTGCCCCGGGCCTTCATCGTGATCGGCGAGGCCGGGCGCTGGCTCAGCCGGCCGAGAAAGTCGGCAGTCGGGTCCCCCATCGGCGCCTCCTTCCGACATCCCCACGGGCCGCACTGTTCGTACAGCCTGGAACGCCGCGGGGTGAGGGGTCGTCACCCGAAACAGGTGAAGTCGCCGGCGCCGGTCCGGGCGGCGTACCCGCCGGGCGGCGGTGGCCGGTTACCCGGCCGACCGCTGCTTCCGGGCGGGGTCCGGCGGGTCAGCCGGCGGAGTGCGCGTGGCGGGCCGCCCGCTCGGCCAGCCACAGCCACCGGCGCTGCACGTCACCGCTGGTGGCGGCGACCATCGCCAGGGCGTCGCCGCGGACCGCGCCGAGGGCGTCCGCCGCCGCCGTGGGGTCGTCCAGCACGGCCGCGCCGGCGCGGAACGCCTCGGCCTCGGCCGCGCCGCCGAACCGCGGCGCCACCTCCGCGCGCCAGAAGTCCGCCCAGGCCAGGTCGGGGTTCCAGGTGAAGCGGGCGTACGCCAGGTAGCTGATCTCGTTGGTCGGATGGTACGCCGACGCCTCGGCGAAGATCGTCAGGCCGCGCATGCCCGCCCCGGCGGCCCGGGTCGCCATGTCGGCGTACAGGTCGGGCACCCAGGAGTGCCGCTGCCGGTTCCACTGGGAGCCGGCGTGGGTGCGCAGCACGTTGGTGGTGTGCGGGAGCCCGGCGACGTGGTCGGCGGTGAGCCGGTCCCGGTTGTCGTGCCAGAAGCCCCGGTTGACGCAGTACTGGTAGGCCACGTCGTCGGGCAGGTCGGCCAGCGGCTTCTGGGCCTCCAGGTCGAAGATGTTGTCCCAGTAGACCTCGACGAGGTGCCGCAGCGGCACTCCCGCCGGCCCGGTGCGGCGGGCGGTCTCGAGCAGGGTCGGGTAGACCGACCGCATGGCCTCGTACGACCAGGAGGTGCGCTCGCCGCCGGTGCGGGCCGCGCACCTGGCGCAGGCGCAGCTGCCGTAGTCGCCGGTCTCGAAGTTGACGCCGCCGACGGGGAGGGTGTCCAGCAGCCAGTCGACCGCCTCCCGGTGCCACGCCAGGTTGTCGGGCTGGGACGGGCAGGCGGCCATCATGTACTCGCTGGCCGGGAAGTGCAGGTCGCCGAAGTCGTCGATGTCGAACCCGACCTTCTTCGGCAGTTCGGCGGCCAGGTCGGGGCGCTGACGCAGCCAGGTGGCGAGGTTGTAGCGGTGCCGGCCGTCGAAGTAGATGCCGCCGTAGGCGTTGACGCCGATCCCGGCGATGATCCGTACGCCTCGGGCGTTGGCGTACTCGCACAGCTCGCGGGCCGCCTCGACGCCGCCGTGGGCGTCGCGCAGCAGCCCGTACACCACGATGCCGCCGATCCGCTCCCGGCTGCAGAAGTCGACCAGCCGCCGGTAGTCGGCGCCGAACGCGTCGACGGGCTTGGCGTACGGGTTCAGCGCGCCGATCTCCTGCTGGCCGAGCTGCCGAAGGTCCCAGTTGGTGGAGTGGTCCCAGGTCCACAGGTTGCGCAGCGGCAGCCGAGGCGCACCCTCCCGGACGCCCACCGGCACGCCGGCCGGGGTGGCCAGGGCGAGCAGCTCCCGCGCGGCGTAGACCAGGCCGGCGAAGGGGTCGCCGCTGAGCCGGATCTCGCCCTGCTCGGGCACCTCGATCCGGTAGCCGCCCTCGGGCCGCGCCGGGTCGGCCTCGAAGCGGACCGGCACCCCCTCGGGAGTCTCTCCCCACGCCTCGCCCAACAGCCGGGCCGCGTACGGCGCGGATGCGGTGCCCCGCACCCGGACACCGGCGATCTGGCGGTACTGCGACATCATGACCTCCCGAGGGACTGCGGGGTGGCCGCGAGGTAGTCGACCACCTCGATGCCGGTCCACACCCGGTGCTGCCAGTACGGATCCTGTTCGATACGGCTGCGGGCGGCGGTGGCGTCGGCGGCCCGCAGGACGAGGACGGAGGCGCCGAGGTCGGCCCGGGCCCCGGCGAGCAGGGCGGTGCCGTCGGCGAGCAGGGCCTCGACGTGGGCGAGGTGGGCCTGCCGGTGCGGTTCCCGGCGGGTGACGGCGTCCGCGGCGAAGGTGGCCGTGACCAGGAAGGTCGGTTCGAACCTCACGCCTCACCGCCGATGGCCTCGAGCAGCCGCCGCATCGCCACCCGGTAGACCGTCTGCGGCCGGCCCGCGCCGGTGCTGACGTGCACGCCGACCTCCTCGGCGAAGCCGGCGGCCCGCAGCGACTTGAGCAGTCGGCGCGCCGAGCGCGCCTCCACCCCGTAGGCGTCGGCCAGGGCCCGCGCGGTCACCTGGTTCGGGTCCATCTGGTGCAGCGCGTCCAGCAACCGGCGGGTCGACAGCGGCCCCAGGCGGAGCTGTTCGGAGATCCGCAGGACCTCGGGCGCGGTCTCGCGGAGCCGTTGCTTCACCGGGCTCTCCCGGCTGGAGTAGATCTGCCCGTCGGGGAAGACGACGTGGGTGTCCCCACTGCCGCGGCCGAGTGCCAGCGCCTTGCGGGCGTTGTCCTCGGCGGCGGCGATGGTGGTGCCGGCACCGAAGCCGACCGTGTGCTCGACGTCGACACCACGGAGGGTCAGCAGGGAGGCGTGGCCGGCCCGGTGCCGGGCGATGGCGCTCTCGACGGTGCCGCGGGTCGTCGTGATGAGCAGCGTCCGGTCGTCGATCGTGCCCAGCCTGCCCCGCATCCGCTCGGCGTGTTCGAGCAACGCCTCGCGCAGCCGCAGCCGCTCCCGTTCCATCTGGTACGGGTCCTGCTGGCGGCTGGCGGGCTCGGTCAGCTCGATCATCATCACCGCGATCTGGGTGGCGCGGGACTGTCGTACCTCCGCGGCGAGCCACGCCCGGCGCAGGGCGTCCCGCACGGAGGCGCGGGTGTGTTCCACCCGCCAGACCGGCACCCCGCTGTCGGCCAGGTCGCGGTGCACCGCGCCGAGGCAGGTCAGGCACGCCTCGACCGCGCCGGAGGCGTACCGCTCGCGGTGGAAGGCGGTGATCTCGTCGAGGCCGGAGAAGAGCAGGCCGGAGGAGTCCGCGATGGGCAGGATCTCGGTCGGCGGGGTCAGGTCGATGTCGTGGTACGTCTCGCGGACGATGTCGGCTTCGATGGTGTCCACGCTCACCGTGGGCAGCCGTCCCCCAGTCGCCAGCAGCATCCGCGACAGTGTCCGGTAGAGGTCGATGCCGGCGTGCGGCATGTAGTCGATCTCGGCGCGCAGGTCGCCGGCGGCGGCGGCGAACGCGTACGGGATGCGCCCGGTGAAGAGCAGCACCTGGCACAGCTCGTCGAGTTCGCGGGCCAGCTCGAGGGCCTGTTCCGGCCGGGTGTACGTGCGGGCCGTCAGGTCCGTGGCGCGGCCCTCGCCCGCGGCGACCTCCTGCACGAGCCGGATCGAGTCCTCCGGACCGATGATGCCGATCACCTTGCCACCTCCACGTCGTCGCCGGTCTCGGGCGGGCTGCTCAGCGGGTGTGGACGGTGCCGACCACACCGTCGCTGACCGGCGACGCCAACAGGACCAGCGCGGACGCCACGTCCTCCGGACGGCCCAGGGCCGCCTCGATCTCCGCGACCCGGCCGGCGTCGGTCCCGTTGGTCCGCGCCTCGTCCAGCGACCGTCGCATCAGCGGCGTGTCGATGTCGCCAGGGCACAGCGTGTGCACGCGGATCCCCTGTGGACGGAGCTGTCGGTCCAATGTGAGCGCCAGGCCGTGCAATCCACCCTTGCTCGCGCCGTAGGGTACCGAGCCGGAGCCGTTCTGCACGCCCGCCCTGGAGCCCACCAGCACGAGGACACCGGTGCCCGGGGTGAGGTGCCGCATCGCGTGCTTGGCGACGAGGAACGGCCCGGTTAGGTTG
The DNA here is from genome assembly GCF_043205005.1 of Micromonospora sp. NPDC047620. Classification (NCBI taxonomy): domain Bacteria; kingdom Bacillati; phylum Actinomycetota; class Actinomycetes; order Micromonosporales; family Micromonosporaceae; genus Micromonospora; species Micromonospora sp. NPDC047620. The sequence continues at coordinate 64,773 of NZ_JBIDDG010000017.1, forward strand.
ACCGCGATCACCTGCGCCCACAGCTCGGCGGTGACCTCCCGGATGTCGAGGCCCTGGCCGCGCATGACGCCCGCCACGTGCAGCACGGCGTCGATCCCGCCCCACTCGGCGGCGACGTCGTCGAGCGCGGCTGCGACCTCGGCCTCGACCGTCACGTCGACCCGGCGGGCGCTGGCACTCGCCCCGGTGCGCCGGGCCGCGGCGGCGGCGCCGGCCGCGCCGTCGCCGTCGGCGTCCAGCACCGCGACCGCCGCGCCGGCCGCGGCGGCGGCGTGGACGGTGGCCAGGCCGATGCCGGAGGCGCCGCCGACGACGACCACCCGCCGGCCGGCCAGCAGGCCGGCCGGCGGAGTGTCAGCGGTCATCGCGCGACCGTGCGGCGCACGGCATCCACCACGTCGGCCGCCTCGGGGATCACGGCGGCCTGCAGGGCCGGGGCGGCCGGCATCGGCACGTCCGGGGTGGCCACCCGGGCGACCGGGGCACGCAGGTCGGCGAAGCACTCCGCGGCGGCCCGGGCGGCGATCTCGGCGCCGAACCCGCCGGTCAGGTTCGCCTCGTGGGCGACGACCAGCCGACCCGTGCGGGCCACCGAGGCGGCGACGGTGTCGAAGTCCAGCGGGTTGAGCCAGCGCAGGTCGATCACCTCGGCCTCGACGCCCTCCTCGCTGAGTTGGCCCGCGGCGTCCAACGACGCCGAGACCATCCGGGACCACGCGACGACGGTGACGTCGGTGCCCGGGCGGACCACGCGGGCGCCCCCGACCGGTTCGACCGGGGCGTCGGTGCGGACGGGTCCGCGTGTCGGGTAGAGCATGCGCGCCTCGGCGACCACCACCGGGTCGTCGCTGACGACCGCGGTGCGCAGCATCTGGTACGCGTCGTCGGGCGTGGCCGGCAGGGCCACCCGCAACCCGGGGGTGTGCGCGAAGTACGCCTCGGGTGAGTGCGAGTGCTGGGCGCAGGCGCCGGGCGAGTAGCCCTGCTGCATCCGGATCACCAGCGGCGCCTTCCACCGGCCGTTGCTGGAGTAGTGGATGGTGGAGATCTGGTTGACGAACTGGTCCATCGCCACGAACGAGAAGTCGGCGTACATGATCTCGGCGATCGGCCGCAGGCCGGTCATCGCCGCCCCCAGGGCCATGCCGAGGAACCCGGTCTCGGAGATCGGGGTGTCGAAGATCCGCGCGGAGCCGAACCGCTTGTGCAGCCCCTTCGTGGCGCCGAACGGCCCGCCGGGCAGGGCGACGTCCTCGCCGAAGTAGACGGTGTCCTCCCGGCTGTCCAGCGCCCAGGTGAGCGCGGCGTTGACGGCCTGGATGTAGCGCAGGGACTCAGACATGGACGTGCTCCTTGACGGTCGCCGGGTCCGGGAACGGCACGGCACGGGCGGCGGTGACGGCGGCCTCCACCTCGGTGGCGACCTCGGCGTCGATCGCGTCGAGCCGGGCGGTGAGCGCGGCGTCGGCGGCCTGCCGGATCCGGGCCAGCGGCTCGCGTTCCCGGGCGGCGGCGACCTCGCCCGCCGGCCGGTAGTGCTGCACGTCGCCGCTGTAGTGGCCGACCAGCCGTTCGGTCATGGCCTCGACGATGGACGGTCCGGACCCCTCGCGGGCCCGGGTGACCGCCTCGGTGACCGCCTCGGCGACGGCGTCGGGGTCGTTTCCGTCCACCACCCGGCCGGGGATGCCGTAGCCGGCGGCCCGCTCGGCGAGCTGGCGGACGCGCACCATGTCCTCAATGCGGGACATCTCGGAGTAGACGTTGTTCTCCACGACCAGCACCAGCGGCAGGTCGAGCACCGCGGCGAGGTTGAGTGCCTCGTGGACGTTGCCCTGGTTCATCGCGCCGTCGCCGATGCTGACCACGGACACCGCGCCGCTGCCGGTGCGCTGGGCGGTGAGGGCCGCGCCGGCGGCGACGGGCACGCCCGCGCCGACGATGGAGTTCTCGCCGAGGAACCAGCGGCCCGGATCGGACAGGTACGGCGAGGCGGCCCGGCCGCCGCAGAGGGCGGAGTCGCGGCCCATCATCTCGGCGAAGAGGCCCACCATGTCCACGCTTCGGGCGATGGCCCAGCCGTGGCCGCGGTACGTGGCGGTCACGTGGTCGCCGTCGCGCAGCGGCCGGCAGGCGCCGACCGGGATCGCCTCCTGGCCGTTGCACAGGTGGATCGAGCCCGGGATCTCGCCGTCGTCCTTGAGGGCGGCCAGCCGCTCCTCGAACCGGCGGATCCGGGCCATGAGCCGATAGTCGTCCGGCAGACCCATCACACCCCCAGTGGTAGTTAGAGCCTTATTCCGGCTCGTTCGTTTTGAAGCCTAGACCAGCGCTGTAAGGCTATGGAAGAGTGCAAGAGCAAGTTTCTGGCCGTTATTGGTCTCTTATTTGGAGGCAGGTATGGAGATCACCGCCGTCGAGTCGGTGGTGCTGGGCGACGCGCACTTCGTCCAGGTGCACACATCGGACGGGCTGGTCGGCGTCGGCCAGTCGGCCTGCTGGGGCTACCCCACCGCGGTGCACGCCGTCGTGGAGGCGTTCCGTCCCCACCTGCTCGGCGCCGACCCCACCCGGATCGAGCACCACTGGCACCACCTCTACCGGATGGGACCGTTCCGGGGATCGGTGCTCTCCGCCGCCGTCTCCGCCGTCGACCTGGCCCTGTGGGACCTGCTCGGCAAGCGCCTCGGGGTCCCGGTCTGGCAGCTGCTCGGCGGCCGGGTCCGCGACCGGATCCGGCTGCACCTGCTGCTGCCCGGCACGGGGCCGGAGGCACTGGCCGCGCAGGCCGCGGCAGCCGTGGCCGACGGCTTCACGGCGGTCAAGTTCGACCCGCTGCCGGCCGACTACGCCGACCTGTCGCTGGCCCGGCTGGTCACCGCCACCGAGGCCACCACCGCCGCGGTCCGCGACACCGTCGGCACCGACGTGGACCTGCTCATCGAGCTGCACCGCAAGCTCACGCCCCTGCAGGCCGAGGCGGTCGTGCCCGCGTTGGCCAGGCACCTGCCGCTGCTGGTAGAGGACCCCATCCAGATCGACAGCGTCAGCAGCCAGGCCGACGTCGCCCGCCGCGCGGCGGGGGTGCCGATGGCCAACGGCGAACGCCTGCACAGCATCTGGGAGTTCAAGGAGCTGCTCGCCCAGGGCGGCGCCCAGTACGTCCGCCCCGATCTGGGCCTGGCCGGCGGGATCAGCCACGCCCGCAAGATCGCCGCACTGGCCGAGGCCCACCACGCCGCCGTGGTGAGCCACAACTGTCTCGGTCCGCTGCTGACCATGGCCTCGGTGCAGTTGGACGCGGCCATCCCGAACTTCGTGGTGCAGGAGTACTCGCCCCTGGACGACCAGCTCGCCGACGGGCCCGCGCGTGCCTGCGTACGGCGGCAGGGCGGCTTCCTGCCGGTGCCGCAGGAACCGGGACTCGGCGTGACGCTGGACCTCACCGGCGCCGCGCCGCTCGACCTGACCGGTCGCCCGTTGACCCGGATCCCGCTGCGCGCCGACGGCTCGGTCGCCTACGCGGTCTGAGTGCTCACCCCCGTGGCCCGGCGGGACGGTCCGCCGGGCCACGGGGGTGCGCGACGCCGCGCTCAGCATCCCGCGGGACGGCCCGCGTGATGGAAGACCGGGTACGCCCACAGCGGTTCGCCGTCGGCGTCGGCGATCTCGGCGAACAGGTGCGCCAGGGAACGGCTCCAGCGGGCCTGCACGGCGGACGCGCCGGTGACCCGCCGGGCGTGCGGGTGACCGTGCCGGGTCCGCAGCACGCAGATCAGCAGCAGCCCGTGCCGGTAGATGTGGTAGTCGTAGATGCCGGCGTCGTCGAGCAACGCCGACATCTCCGGCCAGATCTCGGCGTGCCGGCGCTCGTACTCCTGCTCCGCCCCCGGGCGCAGCCGGTAGAGGTGGCACAGCTGGACCCCCGGCCCGGACTCCCCCGGCCCGGCCGCCCCGTCCGCACCGGAAACTCCCGCCGGCGGGCTCACTTGCCCGAGCCGGCCAGCGCGCCGGCCACCAACTGCCGCTGGAAGACCAGGTAGATGATCAGCACCGGCAGCAGCGCGACGATCAGACCGGCGCTGACCAGCGGCACCGACACGTCGTACTGGCCGCTGAGCAGGGAGACGCCGACCATCAACGTCTTGCTGTCCGAGCCACCCATGATGACCAGGGGCAGCAGCAGGTCGTTCCACATCCAGACGAAGTTGAAGATGGCCAGCGCGGCCAGCGCCGGGGTCGCGATCGGCGCCAACAGACGGAACAGGATGGTGAAGTGGCCGGCGCCGTCCACCCTGGCCGCCTCGATCAGCTCGTCGGGCACCTGCTGGAAGTAACCGGCCAGCTGGTACGTGCCCAACGGCAGGCCGAACGCCGCGTACGCCAGGATCAGGCCCTGGTACTGCCCGGACATGCCCAGGTCCAGCACGGTCTGGTACAGCGGATAGATGATCGCCTGGCTGGGAATGGTCAGCGTGACGATGATCAGCAGGAAGACCAGCTTGCCGCCCCGGAAGCGCAGCTTGGTCACCGCGTACGCGACCAGCAGCGCGGCCAGCACCGACAGCACCAGCCCACCGGCGGTGGTGATCAGCGAGTTCAGCAGCAGCCGCGGCATGTCCATCCGGCGGAACGCCTCGAGGTAGTTCTCCAGGGTCACGCCGGCGGGCAGGCCCAGCGGGTCCCTCGCGAAGCCCGTCTGCGTCTTCAGCGAGCTGACGATGGTGAACAGCAACGGGTAGACCGCCGCGACCGCGACGACCACCAGCGCGAAGGTCAACAGGTAACGCCCCAGCCGGGCGGTGGCACGCCGGTTCATCGCGACCTCCGGGTCCCCTCTGTGAACATGTGCCGCACGCTGAGGATCGACAGCAGGGCGACGAAGACGAACAGGGCGATGCCGATGGCGGAGCCGTACCCACGGTCCAGGAACTGGAAGGTGGTGAGGAAGACCAGGTACTCGGGGAGCATGGTGGCGTCCCCGGGCCCGCCCTGGGTCAGCGCGTAGATCAGCGGGAACAGCCAGATCAGCACGCCGGAGGCGCACAGCACGCTCCAGTAGGCGACGGTGGGCCGGAGCATCGGCACGACCACCGAGAACAGCCGCCGCCAGAAGCCCGCCCCGTCGAGATAGGCCGCCTCGAGGACCTCCTCGGGGATGGTGGACAGGCCGGCGAGGTACGTCATCACGCCCAGGCCGAACAGGCTCCACAGGGCCACCGCGACGAGCGAGAACAGGGCGCTGTAGCGTCCGTTGAGCCACTCGAGGGCCAGGGGGTCCAGCCCGACCGAGCGCAGGAAGGCGTTGAGCGGCCCGTCCGGGGCGAGGATCTGCCGGAACATGATGCCGACGACGATCGGCGCGATCGTGTACGGGATGAAGTACACGGCGCGGAAGAACTTCCAGCCCGGGGCGCGCTGGTGGATGACCACCGCCAGGACCAGGGGCAGCACGACCCAGATCGGCAGCGTCGCCACCACGAGCAGCGCGTTGCGGAAACTGGAGCGCACCACCGGGTCGTCGAGCATCCGGGTGTAGTTGTCGACGCCGGCGAACGAACTGCCACCGAAACCGCTCGACGATTCGAGGCTGGTGACCACGCCCCGGCCGAGGGGCACGAACTTGAACGCGACGGCCAGGGCGAGCGCCGGCAGCACCAGGGCGGCGCCGAGCCACCACTCCCGGACCCGCGCGGCGCGGGCCGGACGGCGGGCGGGCTCGGGTGGGCGGTCCGCGACCACCGGCTCCGACACCGGCGCGGTGGAGATGGTCATCGGTTTCCTCTCTCCGGGCGGGCCGGGCGGGGCGGCCGGAGCCACCCCGCCCGGGGCGACTACTTGTTCTGCTTCTTCGTCGGGCTGCGCTCCAGGGCCTGCTGCATCTGCTCGGCCCACTTGTCGACGGTGAGCTGGCCGAGGGTGACCTGCTGCCAGCCCCGGGCCAGCGCGTCGGCCTCCGGGCCGGAGAGCATCACGCCGGCGTGCAGGGTCGGCTCCGCCACCAGTTCCTGGATCTTCTGGAAGGCCGGCGAGGAGGGCAGCAGGGCCTTGTCGACGTTCTTGTTCAGCGGCTGGCCCTTGGCGTGCTTGACCCACAGCTCGCCGTTCTCCTTGCCGGCGAGCCAGGTGATGAACGCCAGGCCGGCGTCCTTCTTCTTGCTCCACTGGGTCACCCCGTAGACGGCGCCCTCGATGCCGGAGAACTTCTGCGCCAGCGGCGCCGCCGGGTTGGCCGCCGGCCAGCGGGTCACGCCGAGCTTGTCGTCGCCGAGGGCCTTGCCGAACGCCTCCCAGTTCACCGCGTCCGAGATGATCGTCCCGGCGAAGGCGGCGCCACCGCGCTGGAAGATGTCCGCCCCGTCGGGGAGCATCGTGATCGACGGCGCGTTCTTGTTCGCCCAGCCCTTGGTGGTGATCTCGGCCAGCTTCTCCAGCACCGAGACCAGCTTCGGGTCCTTCCAGGACAGGCTGCCCGCGAGCAACCCGCGGATGTCGTCCTCGCTCAGGTAGCTGCGGGCGATCTCCGGGAAGTCCCAGTAGGCCGGGAACGTGCCGGACAGGCCCAGGGCCAGGCAGGTCTTCCCCGTCTTGGCGACCGCGTCGCAGGCCGCGCCGAACTCGTCCCAGGTCGCCGGGGGCCGCTCCGGGTCGAGCCCGGCGGCCGTCAGCACGTCCTTGTTGTAGTAGAGGACGTTGCCCTGGTAGGAGAAGGGCACGCCGTAGCAGGGCTTGCTGGTGTCGAAGCCCTCGCAGGCACCGCTGTAGGTGACCAGGTCCTTGTTGATCTCCGCGGCCTTGTCGCCCAGCGGCACGTACGCACCGCGCCGGTCGAACAGCTCGAGGCCGGCGTTGTTGGCCATCACGTCCGGCCCGGACTGCGAGGTGATGTACGGGCCCTGCACCTCGGGATACTTGTCGAAGGGCACCGACTGCATCTCGAGCTTGATGTCCGGGTGGCTGGCCTCGAAGCTGGTCTTGACCTGCTTCCAGTACTCGGTGCCACCCGGCTCCCAGGTCAGCACCTTCAGGGTGACCGGGCCGCCCGCGGCGTCGTCGCCACCACAACCGGTCAGCAGCGCGGCGGCGGCCACGCCAGCGGCGACGAGACCGGCCAATCTACGTCGATTCATCGGCAGAAGCTCCTGTCAGCGAGGGGGTTTGAGGGATTCGGCGGACGGCGCCGTCGGCGGCGGCGCTGTCGACCACGGCGGCGGCGATCTGGACCACGTGCAGTCCGTCGGCCAGGGGAACGACCGGGGAGACGTCGCTGCCGTCGACCTGGCGGAGGAAGTGCCGGAGCTCGGCGGCGAGCGCACCGCCGCCGTCGACCGGGGAGAGCAGCCAGTCCGGCGCCTCGGTCTGCTCGGCCTGCACCAGCACCGTGGGATGTCCGAGGTCGACGTGACCGACCCCGTCGGTGCCGTACACCTCGACCAGGTCGGAGGTGTGGTTGGGGGTGTGTTCGGGCAGGAGATAGCTGTTGCGGATCGACGACACGACGTCGTTGGCGTGTCGAAGCTCCGCCCACACCAGGACCGGCGTCGCCGATCCCGGTCGGGTTCGGGCCGCCGCGCGCACCTCGACCACCGGCGCTGCCGCGTACCAGAGCGCCAGGTCGATGTCGTGCACCGCGGTCAGCAGTGCGGGATGGTCGTTCGGGAAGAGCCGGGTCAGGGAGCGGGGGCGGTCCCGGCGCGAGGAGACGGCCAGCACCCGGCCCAGGCGGCCCTCGCGGACCGCGTCGTGCAGGGCCCGGTGGGCGGGGCTGTGCCGCAGGATGTGCCCCGGCTGGCAGAGCACCCCGTGCGCCTCGGCGGCCTCGACGATCGCGGTGGCGTCGGCGACCGTCGCGGCCAGCGGCTTCTCGACCAGCACGGGAACCCCGGCGGCGATCAGCGCGACCGCGACGGCGCGGTGCGCCGGCCCGGGCACGCACACGGAGGCGGCATCCGGCGCCGCCTGCGCGAGCAGGGCCGCGACGGAATCGAACGTACGCGGGATGCCGTGTTGGGCGGCGACCCGCTCCCGGGTGGCGGTGTCCGGGTCGACCAGCGCGTCCACCCGGACACCGAGCGACCGGTACGCGGCGACGTGCCGGGCGCCGAACGCGCCCGCCCCGACCACGGCCACCCGCGGCCCGGTGCTCACCGGGCCACCGCCTCGGCCGGCGCCGCCGTGCCCGCGCCGGCGACCGGGACCGGCGCCTCCCCCGCGAGCCGACCGTCGAGGACCGCCCGGGTGAGGCGCTCCAGTGCGGCGACCCCCGTCGCGAGGCACCGCTCGTCGACGTCGAACGCCCCGGAGTGCAGCGGCGCGCCACCGCGTTCGCCGGTGACCCCGAGCTTGACGTACAGGCTCGGGCCAAGCGCGCCCAGCAGGGCGAAGTCGTCGGTGGTCAGGGGCGGTACCGGCAGGTCGACGACGTCGACGTGCCCCGACAGTTCGGCGTGCGCGAGAGCCACCACCTCCGGGGCGTTGCGCACCGGCGGCATCTCGTTGGCCCAGGCGAACCGTACGCCGAGGTCGAGCGCGGCGGCCTGCTGGCGGGCGACGCGTTCGATGACCTCCTTCAGCCGCTCCCGCACGGCGGGGTCGTGGGTGCGCAGCGTCCCGGTGGCTTCAGCCCGCTCGGCGACCTGACTCTGGCTCGCTCCGCCGGCGATCGTGCCGATGTTGAAGGCGACCAGTTCGTCGGGGTTGCGGGACCGGGAGACGGCCGCGTGCAACGTGGACACCATGGCGGTCAGGCCGAGGATGGCGTCCCGGCCCAGCGCCGGGGTGGCGGCGTGCGCGGCCCGCCCGAGCACCTCGACGCGGAACGCGTCCTTGGCCGCCATCGCGGTCGCCCGGTCGATCCCCACCGCTCCGGCGGGCAGGTCGGGCCAGCAGTGCAGCCCGAGCACGGCGTCGAACCGGCGGTCGCGGAACGCCTCGTCGGCCAGGACCGCGGCGGCCCCCGAGTCGGCGCCGAACGGGATCTCCTCGGCCGGCTGGAACAGCACGGTCACCGCACCCCGGGCGGGTGGGTCGGCGGCGAGCCGGGCGGCGACCCCGTAGGCGACGGTCATGTGCACGTCGTGCCCGCAGGCGTGGCACACGCCCGGATTGCGGGAGGCGTACGGCTCCTGCTTGCTGTCCTGCACGGGATAGGCGTCCATATCGGCCCGAAGAAGGACCGTCGGCCCCGGGGCGCCGCCGACGATCTCCAGGACCACGCCGGTGTCGGCAATTCCGGTGCGAATCCGGCCGAGTGGCCCGAGCAGGCGCTCCAGAGTAGCTGCGGTCTGCCGCTCCGTGAACCGCAGCTCGGGGTGCCGGTGAAGCTGACGCCGCAGCCGTACCAGCTCATCAACCTCGTCGCCTGGCAGCGTCACCCGGCTCACTCCTCGCTCGCGCCAACGTAATCCGGACCTAATTGAGACAAGAACCTAAGTCAGGGGTGTCTCCGCGTCAATGGCCAGGCGAGATTTGAGTTAGGGTCCGAACCATGCAACGCGCCGACGCCCACCTGCACCTGTTCGCCGCCGGCTACCCCGGCCGCTACGGCCGCTCCCCCGCCGGCGGCGACGAACTGGCCGTCTACCAAGGCCTACGCCGCGAACACGGCATCGTCCGGTCGCTGGTGATCGGCTACGAAGGCGAGGCCGGCTTCGCCGGGAACAACCGCCATCTGGCCTCCCTCGCCGCCGCGCACGACTGGATCGCCCCGGTCGCCTACGTCCCACCAGATGGACCGACCGACGAAGACTCGCTCGACCGCTGGTGGTCGGCGGGCTTCGTGGGCATCGCCGCCTACCTGGCCGACCCGGCGTCGGCGGACCGCTTCAGCGACTGGCTGGCTCGCCACACGGCAGCGCTGAACAGCACGGCGACGCTGCTCAGCCTGAACGCCACACCCGCCGCGACCGACCGGCTCGGCCCGGCCCTCGCCGCCCTGGACGGGTGCACGATCCTGTTCAGCCACCTCGGGCTGCCCGGCACGCAACCCGTGGTCCCCACCGGCGACGAGGCGCAGGAGATCCTCACGCCCCTCACCCGCCTGGCGCGACTACCCCACGTCGGAGTCAAGATCTCCGGGCTGTACGCCGTCAGCGAGCCCTCCCACGGCTACCCGCACGACGCGGCACGACCGTTCGTCGAGCTGCTCCTGACGCACCTCGGCACCCGGCGCCTGTACTGGGGTTCGGACTTCCCGCCCTGCCTCGACCACGTGTCGTTCGCACAGACCCTGCACCCGGTCGGCCTCGACGAACTCTCCGCCGCCGAACGGAACGACGTCCTCGGCGCCAACCTCCTGCGCGCCCTGGACCAGCGCACCGCCGCTGGGACGTGACGGGTCTCGGCTCATCCGGGAGTTCCGGCATCATCGGCACGACAGCATCGCCACGGCCAGCGACGCCCTCACGTTGCTGCTCGACCGGACTGACGCGGTGCCGCGCGACGGCGGCCTGAAGCGCCCGTGACCGCGCCGGGCGGCGGAGCGATCGCCGACACGGTCACGGAGCCAGTCCCTCAGTGCGCTGCCACGACCACCGCTGCCGGTTCCAGTTCGGCGAGCCGGGACGGCCGCACGACCACGAGCAGGACCGCCATCGCCGCCACCATGCCACCTGCGACGACGAGGGCCATGGCGACCGCGCCCGTACCCAGCACGCCCACCAGGGGCGCTGCCAGCGCGCCGACGCCGAACTGCACCGCGCCGAGCAGGGCGGAGGCCGTACCGGCCGCTTCCCCGTGCCGGGACAGGGCCAGGGCCGGCGCGTTCGGCATCGCAAGCCCCGCCGCGGCGAGCACCACCCACAACGACGCCAGCAGGCTCGGCAGACCGCCGAGCCCCGTCGCGGCGAAGGCGAGCAGCGCCACACCGGCGCCCGTCCCCACACCCAGGGCGACGACGAGGATTTGCTGCGGCGAATAGCGGCGCAGCAGCCGTACGTTGAACTGCGTCGCCGCGATCAGCCCCACGGCGCCCGCACCGAAGGCCAGCCCGAACTGCTGCTCGTTCAGCCCGTACTGCTCCTGCAGGACGAACGACGACCCGGCCACGTAGGCGAACAACGCCGCCATGGCCAGCCCGGCGACCAGGACGAGGCCCACGAACGTGCGGTCCCGCAGCAGCGAGCCGTACACGACAACCGTCGCGACCACCCCGCCGCGCCGGCGCCGGTCCGCCGGCAGCGTCTCGCGCAGCCCGAGCACGGCGACCACGACGAGCAGCACCCCGAGGACGGCCAGCGCCACGAACACGCCGCGCCAGTCCGTCCAGCGCAGCAGCCCACCGCCGAGGGTCGGGGCGAGGATCGGCGCCGCCCCCATGACCAGCAGCAGCCGGGAGAGCAGCGTGGCGAAGGCCGCGCCGCTGAACAGGTCGCGGACCACGGCCATCGCGACCACCGAGGCCGCCGCCACGCCGAGTCCCTGCACCACCCGCAACACACCGAGTACCGCGATGTTCGGTGCGAGGACGCAGAGCACCGACGCCACGACGTGCAGCGCGATACCGGCGATCAGCGGCACGCGCCGCCCGACGGCGTCGGACAGCGGGCCGATCAGCAACTGGCCGACGGCGAGGCCCGCCAGCGTGCCGGTGAGGGTGAGTTGGACCGCCGCCGACGTGGTCTGGAAATCCGCGACGATCGCGGGCAGCGCGGGCAGGTACATGTCGATGGTCAACGGACCCACCGCGATCAGCGACCCGAGCACGAGGACGAGCCGCAGGCGTTGCCGGGCGCTCATCAGGTCACCCGGCATCCCCGAGGCAGCCGGACCAGCGGGAGCATCGACGGTAGAGGTCATCGGATCGTCTCCGACCGGTCGACCCGCAGCCGCGGGGACTGTGCAGAAGTCATAACTGGCTCCAAATCCCGATCCCGGTGATCTCATTCCCCGACGGGCCAGGAGGCAATGGAAATCACACAGCGGCATCTCTGCCGGGCGGCCAACCAGCAGTGACCGGACGCCACCTGCCAGTTGAACGAACGCGGCCGGCCAGACGGACCGTTCAGAACGTGTGCAGGTCCAGGGTGATGCCGTCCGATCCCCCGGAATGGCTCACCGCGACCCAGTCGTCCCCGGCGCCAGCGAGCCAACCGGGGTAACGGCCGAGCTGACGGCCGGTCGGCACGTCGTAGACGATCACGAACGGCCGGCCGGCCGTCGCAGCGCTGACCGCCACGAGCCGTCCGGTCACGGTCGACCGCCAACTCGCCGCCCCGCCGGAGAGCCCCGGATCCGGCGCGGTCCACCGCGACGCGCCGGTGGTCATGTCGAGCAGCTCCAGCTCACCCTCGTCGGCGCTGCGCCGCACCAGCACGGACCGGTCGTCCCCGTCGATCGGTACGCCGGAGGTGGCACCCTCCCACTCCGCCTTGCCATTGCGCAGGTCCACCAACTGTGGCCGGCCGGTCGCGCTGACCGCGACGAGCCGGGTGCCAGCCCCGATCAGGACCAGCCCGCTCTGATGGTTCGTCAACCGCCTGACGCACTCACCATCCTCGTTACGCCCGCTGAAGACCTCACCGGACCAGCCTCTGGCACCGGTTGCCGCGTTGGCGGTGACGATGCTGACGGTGCACTGCCGATCGCCCCGGGGCGGATCGTTGTCGGTGGTCACCAGCAGGTCGCCTGCGACGAAGCCGTACCAGGCCCGGCTCGGCAACCGCCCGGCCCCAGCCTTGCCGGTGGTGGTCGCGACTGCCGTGTAGGTAGGGGCGGACGCGCTCAGCCGCACCGCCACGTACCGCCCGGTGGGCGGGGCATACGGAATACGCGCACCGAGCGCGACGTCGGTCACCCGGGCGAACCGGTCGGCGGCCAGTTTCCAGAGCTGACGGCCGTCCCGGACGTCCCGGGCAATGACCACGCACTTCGCCGACTGCCCTGTGCCCACGCACTCCTTGTTGTAGACGACCTGTTGCTGGACGATGACGTCCTGGGTGTCCTCGGCCCGCCAGCGGGTGGCGCCGGTGACCGCGTCGAGCACCTCCAGCGGTCCTCCGTCGCTGGCGCTCGCGACGATCAGACGGTCGGTGACCGCGTACTGATAGCTCGTCGGGAACGGATGGCGCCACAGGTCCTGCCCGGTGGACCGGTCCACCGCCCGGAGTTCCCGCTCGTCGGGCACGACGATCAGCTGGCCGATCTGCGCCAGCTGATCGACGAGCCGGTTGACCGACACCGACCAGACCGGGTCGGGGCCCTCCTGCCCCGGCCGGCTGCCCCGGCCCCGTAGGGTCTCCTGGCTCACCTCGATCTGCGGCGCAGGCCGCTCCGGCGGCTCCGCCCGAGGCCCGGCGCACGCGGCGAGCCCGAGGACCAGGCTCAGGGCCGCTCCGGCAAGGCTCCATCGGGGCAGGCGGTACGACGGTGACAACGGTCTCTCCCTCGATCGGCGGCGAAGGCCCCACCGTAGGACCCGCCCGCACCCGGAGAAGGCGTGACGCCGGAACTACCGGAAGGTGGCGCGGTCAGGGTGCCGACGGTTGGCGCGCAGGGCGGCCAGCACCACGCCCGGTGTGGCCAGCGACCGCGGATGCGCACGCATGGAAACGACCTCGTTGAACCGTCGCGCGACAGCCACGTCCGTGACGGTCGCCGTCACGATCTGCCGGCTGATCCAACTCGAGAACCGGTGGCCGCGCGGGTAGGGGCCGTCGACGTGCGGCAGGGCCAGGTCGGCGGAGGTGGACGTCGACCACGCGGCGTCGACCACGACCCTCTGCCAGTCGAAGAACCGGCGCGCGGGCAGGGCCGGATCCGGCCGTGACCGCAGGTACACCGACAGGCAGGCCGCGTGCAGTGCCGCCGCCGTCATCCCCTGCCCGTACACCGGGTTGAACGACGCGACCGCGTCGCCGACGCTCACCAGCCGGGTCGGGAACCGCTTGAGCGCGTGGAAGTCCCGCCGCCGGCTGTCGGCATGGCGGTAGGTCCGGACGTCGCCGAGCATCTCGTTCCCGGCGACGTCACCGAACTCCGGTGGGAACTGGTCCCGCAGCCGCCGCACGAAATCCTCGGCGGTACTTCCCGGGCGGTTGTCGCCGTACCCGGCCATCATCGCCATCCACCGGCCGTCCTCGACGGCGAAGACCGCGGCGCCGGCCACGTCCGGCGACGTCTCCGGACTGTGCAGCGCCATGACGACCGTGAGGTCGGGAGCGGGCTCCCGGCGTCGGAACAGGGCCGTCGCGTAGTTCAGGTCCACGGTCATCCGTCGTGTGAGGGGGCGGTCCCAGCCGGCATGCTCCAGCCATTCGGACAGCCTGCTCGAACGCCCCATGGCGTCCACCACGAAGTCACCGCTCTCGACGCCGGGCACCCCGCCGACGTCGCAGCGGACGCCGGTGGCCGCGCCACCGTCGAGCACGAGACCCGTGGCGCGGGCCACGACCGTCTTGACGTTGGGCAGTCGAAGCACCTGCTGACGGATCAGCCCCTCCAGCAGCGGCCGGGTGCCCGTCAGGCTGTCGGCGTCGTCGGGCACGACAACCTTCAGCCGGCCGTCGAGGTAGGCGCGTCTGGTCCCGGGGGGAGCCTCGATCGCTCCCTGAGCCAGCGCCTGTTCGCGGAAGCCGGGAAACAGGCGTTCGAGCTGGAGGAAGCCACCGGGCAGGAGCGCGTGCAACTGCGTCCCCTGTGGCACGCCCCGCCGACCGCCGGTCAGATGCAGGTCGTCCCGGTCGACGACGACGACGCTCTCCGCGTGGTCGGACAACACCCGGGCGGCCAGCAAGCCGGCGACACTGCCGCCGACCACGACGGCCCTGCCCATGACCGGAGACTGCCGGGTGGGTGGTCGCACGGCGTTCAACGCGGCGAAGACCTTGGTCGGGGAGAGGGGCATCGTGCTCTCCAAGGGGTACGAGAGTGCCGCGCACGCGCCTGCCGAGCGGCCTGCGCGTACGCGGCCCCACAGGACGGACCGGCCGACATGACGCTCGTCGATCGTCGCACAAGCAGCGGGCGCTGCCCCGGCAGGTCGCCCACCAACCGGTCCTCGGTGCGCCTCCGCGACCATGGCGAACGCGTGCCCGGTCGGGGCGCGGCGTCACCGCCACCAGGAGCGCGGCGGGAACCGCAGGATCCGGTCGTCGCCTGCCGCGGGAACGCCCCGACCGTCACGGTTGCTGGTCGTCAACCAGAGGGAGCCGTCCGGTGCGTACGCGACGGTGCGCAGCCGGCCGTAGGTGCCGACGAGCTGCGCGGTGGGCGTGCCGGCCCCGTCGAGCGGTACGACCCACAGCCGGGCGCCGCGCAGGGCCGCGACGTAAAGCGTCCTGCCCACGACCACCGCGCCGCTGGGCGACGCCTCGGCGGGCGTCCACCTCACGATCGGGTCGCGGAAGCGCGGGTCGCCGGCCGCCCCCTCCACCACCGGCCAGCCGTAGTTGCCGCCCGGCACGATGCGGTTGACCTCGTCCCAGCGGCTCGAACCGAACTCGGTCGCGTAGAGCCGGCCCCGCCAGTCCCAGGCCAGGCCCTGCACGTTGCGGTGGCCGAGGCTGTAGACCAGGGACCCGGCGGTCGGATTGCTCCAGGGCACGGTGCCGTCCGGCCGCATCCGCAGGATCTTCCCGTTGCGGTGCGACGGGTCCTGGGCGGTGGCCGACTGTCCGGCGTCGCCGACGCCCGCGTAGAGCATCCCGTCCGGGCCGAACGCGATGCGCCCGCCGTTGTGCACGCCGGACCGGGCGAGCCCGGTGAGGATCGGCTGCTGGACCTGCGGCGCGGTGAGCCGGAAGCGGATGATCCGGTTGTCGACGCTGGAGGTGAGGTACGCGTACACGTAGCCGTCGATGCGGTAGCAGGGCGAGACGGCCAGCCCGAGCAGCCCGGCCTCGCCCGCCGCGACGACCCCCGAGATCTGCGCGACCTGCTGCGGGGCCGACCCACGACGCACCCGTAGGACCCGCCCGCTGTTCCGCTCGGTGACGAGCGCGCTGCCGTCGGGCAGGAAGTCCAGCCCCCACGGCGCTTCGAGGCCGGTGGCGACGGTCTCCGGTCGGGTGAAGTCGAACCCGCGCCAGCCGAATCCGCGCTCGCCGCTGGGCTCGTGAGCGGTCGCCGTGGCGGGCGGTCCGGCGACGCTGACGCAGACGGCGAGGGCGATACCGGCGACAACGCTGCGTCTTCTCATGGCGTACCCCGGGGTCTTCGACACACGCCAGTTGATGCCGGCGTCGCCCGCCAGGGACAGGCGAGCGCGACACCACTGTCCTCGTCCCGCCGTCTCGGGACCGTCACCGCGACGCCCGCCACGGAGACGCCGCATGTGCGCCCGTCAGGCGACGCACCGGGACGGACCCCAGCCCGCGGCGGGCGGTCTCGCTCGGCTGCCGGCGAGGTGGCCCGGGCCGGCTACTTCATCTTGCGCGTCGACCGGGCCACGATGGCGTCGTACTCGGGGTGCTTCTCCAGCCATCCGCTGAGGAAGGGGCAGATCGGCACCACTGTCCGGCCTCTGGCGCGGGCGTCGTCCATCACCGCTCGGGCCAGGGTCGATGCCACTCCCTGGCCCTCGAACTCCGCGTCGACCTCGGTGTGGGTGTAAGCAATGATGGTGCCGGTCAGCTGGTAGGTGACCACACCGGCCAGCGCTCCGGTCTCGTCTCTCGCCTCGAAACGCTCCCGCTCCGGCGCGTCTGTCACGGTGAACTGCACCCCGCCATCCAACCATGGAGCGGCCCACGGACCGGGCGGGGCCGCCGGGGTTGTGCCCGACGGCCCGCCCGGCGCATCAGTGGAGCATGACGGGGACCTTCTCCGGCTCCCCCTGCTGGTCGTCGAGCAGGTGCGACGGCTCGCGCCGGCGGGGCAGGAACGCGGCCGGAATGAACGTGGCCACCACCAGCGCGAACCCGATCCAGAACGTGTTCGCGAACGCACCGGCGGCGAAGTCGAGGCCCCGGTCGATGAGCGACGGGTCGACGGGGAACTGCTGGGCCAGCTCCGGCTGTTGCTGGACGGCGGTGGCAAGGCCGGCTTCGGTCATCGGCTCGCCGCTCGGGTCGGTCACGCCGGGGATCGGCCGCGAACCGTTCAGCTCGTTGGTGAGGATCACCGACATCACCGCGGCGCCGACGGACCCGCCGATCTGCTGGAGAATGTTGACCAGCGTGGAACCGCGGGCGACCTCCTGGGCGCTGAGGGTCTTCAGCGCCGAGGTCATGATCGGCATCATGGTGCCGCCCATGCCGAGGCCCATGACGAACAGCGACCCGCAGAGCATCCAGTACGACGTGTCCGCGTCGAGTTGGGTGAAGGTGAAGAACCCGGCGGCGATGAGCACCAGCGCGAACGGCACGGTGCGACCGACGGGCACCCGGTCGGCCAGCATCCCCGCCACCGGCATCGTCATCATCGCGCCGATGCCCTGCGGCGCTATCAGCAGGCCAGCGGCCAGCGTCGACTCGCCGCGGACCAGCAGGAAGTAGCTCGGGAACAGAATGCCGGCGCCCATGAACGCGATGATGAACACGAACATGGTCACCGACGCGATGGTCAGGTTGCGGTTGGCGAACAGCCGCAGGTCGAGCAGGGGGTGCCGGGGCTTGAAGGAGTAGAGGACGAACGCGACGACGAGCGCTCCGCCGACCAGCATGGGCGCCCACACCTCGGTGTCGGCGAAGGTGCCGGCCTCAGGCAGCGTGGAGACGCCGTAGAGGAACAGGGCGAGGCCCGGCGAGAGCATCAGCATGCCGACGAAGTCGAACGACTCGGACGGCTCGGGGGCGTCCTTCGGCAGCGCCAGCGCGGCGTAGACGAGCGCGACGGCGCCGATCGGCAGGTTGATCAGGAAGATCCAGTGCCAGCTCGCCGTGTCGATCAACCAGCCGCCGAGGATCGGGCCTCCGATGGGGCCGAGCAGCATCGGGATGCCGAGGACGGCCATCAGCCGGCCGATCCGGTGGGGTCCGGCCGCCCGGGTCATGATCGTCATGCCGATCGGCATGAGCATGCCGCCGCCGAGGCCCTGTAGCACGCGGTAGCCGATCAGCTGCCCGATCGTGTCGGCTGTGGCGCACAGCACGGACCCGATCGTGAACAGGGCCAGCGCGACCATGTAGAGGCGTTTGGTGCCGAACCGGTCGGCGGCCCAGCCGCTGAGCGGGATCACGGTGGCCAGCGCGAGCGTGTAGGCGGTCATCGTCCAGGCGACCTGGGCGTAGGTCGCGTCGAATTCGCGCTGGAAGGTCGGCAGGGCGACGCTGACGACCGTCACGTCCAGGATCGACATGATCGCGCCGAGGACGACGACCCCTGCCACCTTGAGGACCGCGCCGTCGAGCTTGTCTGAGGTCGCGATGGATTGCTGTGTCACAAAGTCTCCTGAATCCCCGTTGGGGCCAGCGGGAGCTGGCCAGGCGCCGATTCCGGTAGGCACGGCCCGGCGCGCGCTGTCACATGCGCAGCGATGTCCGCGGGCAGACTAACGACCGGCAGTGACATTCGGCTTCCGGATTTCCGGCTGTCGAGGTCGACGTCACTCCGCACAAGTCGCGCCGAAAGGCCCAGTCCAGAACGTTGAAATGCGTTCCGCTACGCCGCAGGGTGGGGCGCCCCCGGCGCGGGACCCAGCGCCGCCAGCTGGATCTGCAACGCCAACCGCGTGCGGGGCGACTCGAGATCGACGGCGACGACCTCGGCGAGGCGGCGCATGCGGTACCGGAGCGTGTTGGGATGCACGTGCAACTGCCGGGCGGCCCGCTTCGGGTCGCCCTGCTGCTCCAGCCAGGCCGCGATGGTGGCGACGTAGTCGGTGCCGTGCTGCCGATCATGGGCGATGAGGTCGGGCAGCGGACCGCCGACCAGCAGGTCGGCGCTCGGCACGGCGCGGACCACGCGGTGCACGACCACCTCCGCCCACTGGTCCTCGAACCGCAGCACCGGGCCCCGGTGTCGGGTCGAGCCGTGCAGCGCGAGCAGCTCCGCCGCCTCGGCCCGGGAGCGCGGCAGGTCCGTCAGGTTCCTGGCGACGCCGCCGGACGCGGCGTACAGCCCCGGGTCGTGCACGGCGATGTCGCGGATCAGCCGCTCCATCCAGCGCCGGGAACCGGCCGACTCGCCGCCGTCGACCAGGACGGCGAACAGGACGTCGCCGACGTCCGCGATGAGCGGTTGGCGCCACCCGTGGCGACGGGTGATCGACTCCCACATGGCCAGGTTGTCGACCATCTCCCCCGTACCGCCGTGCGCGCCGAGCCCGACGACCCGCCACGGGCCCTCGGGAAGCGCCAACTCCTCCCGGCCCATCCGGCCGGGCGCCCGCAGGGCGGCCCGCAGCCGGTCGGCCGACACCCGGCGCGCGACGTCGGCCTGCACCCGCAGGCGGAGCAGGTGCAGCGCCAGCACGGACGCCGCGCCCTGGAGATCGCGCAGACGCGCGGCGGGGACAGGCCCCTCGACGACGGCCCAGATCGAGCCGAGCAGCTCACCCCCGGCCCGGATCGGGATGATGAGCCGGGGCAGCGTCCCGTCGGGCCCCTGCGGCACGAAGATCAGCTCGCTGCCCGTCGCCAGCTTGCGGAAGACGCCACGGGACCGGAAGTGCGCGACCACGTTGCCGGGGGCGCGCCGTCCGACGATCGTCGAGACGCGCGCCGGGTCGGTACGGTCCTGACGTGACGAGTACGCCAGCACCCGGGACTGGGCGTCCTCGATCGTCACCGGCGCGTCGACCACGGCGGCGGTCGCGTCGGCGAGGGCGAACAGTTCGTCGTACACCCCGGTCTCCCCGGTGTCGGCCGGGCCGGGCGCGACGGCCCGGTCGATCACCCCGCGCAGCAGCCAGACGAGCTGGGCCCACGAACCGTGGCTCTGTAGCTCGACCAGGGTCAGCCGCCGCTCGGCGGCGGCTGCCGTCACGGCGGGGTGCCCGGCCAGCGGAGGCTTGAGCACGAGGCCGGCGGCCCCCGCCTCGGCGTAGCGCGCGACGACGGCGAGCGCCTGGTCCGGGGTGCCGATGCCCGCACCGAGCACGAGGTCGCCGCTCTGGCCGCTCGTGGTGTCGTCGACCTCGGCGAGGGTCACGTCGCGGACCTCGGCCTCGTCGGCGGGTACGACGACCTTGAGCAACGCGGCGCCGACCGCGTCCACCACGCCAGCCACGGTGATCACGAGCAGATTGTGCCTCGTCCTTGTCCGCTCCGGCCAATCGTCGGGACAAGCCTTGGCCTGCCGGAACAATGACGTACCGGCGGGTCGGGGACAGGATGGGCGCGATCCCGGTTGCCCTGAAGGAGAGAAACGGATGCCCCCCATCGAGTCCGCCCCCGCCCCCCAACGCGTCGCCGTCGTCGGCGCGGGGATGGTCGGGCTGGCCACCGCCTGGTTCCTGCAGGAACGGGGCGTCCAGGTCACCGTGCTCGACCGTACCGGCGTGGCCGCGGGCGCGTCGTGGGGCAACGCCGGCTGGCTCACCCCCGGCATCACCACTCCCCTGCCGGAGCCGGCGGTGCTGCGTTACGGTCTGCGGGCCGTCCTGAGCCCGTCGTCGCCGGTCTACGTGCCGCCGCGCGCCGACGCCCGGCTCCTGCGGTTCCTGACCGGCTTCGCCCGGCACAGCACCCCGTCGAAGTGGCGCACCGCGATGCGGGCCTTCATCCCGATGAACCGGCGCGCGTTGGAGTCGTTCGACGCGCTGGCGGCCGGCGGGGTCGGGGCGATGACGCACGAGGCGAAGTCGTTCATGGCCGCGTACCGGACCGAGGCCGAGCGGTCGGTCCTGCTGGACGAGCTGGCGCACATCCACTCCGCCGGCCAGGCGATCGAGTTCGACGTCCTGACCGGGGCCGAGGCGCGCGAGGTGGAGCCGTCGCTGTCGGACAACGTCGGCGCCGCCATCCGCCTGCACGACCAGCGGTACATCAACCCCGGGCAGTACGTGCACGCCCTCGCCGACTCCGTCCGCGCCCGCGGCGCGTCGATCGTCGCCGGCGCCGACGTCACCGACATCCGCGACGAGAGCACCGGCGTCCGGGTGATCACCACCGCCGGCGCGGACGAGCGCTACGACGCGGTGGTGCTGGCGACCGGCACCTGGCTCGGTGAGCTGGGTCGGCGCTTCGGCGTCCGGACCGTCGTGCAGGCCGGCCGCGGGTACAGCTTCAGCGTCGCCATCGAGCACATGCCGGCCGGTCCGGTCTACTTCCCCGCGCAGCGCGTCGCCTGCACGCCCCTCGGGGACCGGCTGCGCGTCGCCGGGATGATGGAGTTCCGCAGCGCCGAGGCGCCGCTCGACCGTCGCCGCATCTCCGCCATCGCCGAGGCCGCGCGGCCGCTGCTGCGGGGCGCCGACCTCGACGCCCGCGCCGACGAGTGGGTGGGCGCGCGGCCCTGCACCCCCGACGGCCTGCCCCTGATCGGCCGGACCCGCTCGCCGCGCGTCTTCGCCGCCGGCGGCCACGGCATGTGGGGCATCACCCTCGGCCCGCTCACCGGCGAACTGCTCGCCGAGCAGATCACCGGCGGTGGACAGCCCGTGGAGCTGCGCCCCTTTGACCCGCTGCGCTGACGGGCACCGCCCAGGGCCGGGCAGCCCGGCCCCGACTCACCCCTGGCTCTCACGATCCGCTCCGCGGCGACGGTACCCGCCCGGTACGTGACCGGACGGGCACCGTCGCCGCTGTCGAGGCGGGTCGCTCAGGCGCCCGGGCCCCGAACGGTGACGCCGTGGCTGGTGTAGGCGTATCCGTAGGTGGCGTCGCCGTCGAAGCGGATGTGGTACGTGTACTGGCCGCTTACCGGGGGCGTGTCGGTGATGGTGAACGAGCCGTCAGCGGCGAGCGGCACCAGCGGCAGGTCAGTCCCGACGGAACCATTCTCGTTGGTGTGGATCCGGTACACCACGATCGACCCGGAGACCGGCGTGGGCACGTTACCGGCGGTACTCATCTGACCGGTGAGCGTGAGCGGCTTCTTGGCGTTCCCGGTCGTCGGGCCGGTCACGGTCAGCGAGATGGGGTGCTGGGCCACGTCGACCTTGGTCGTGATCCTTGACCAGCGGAAGGCGGGGCTACCGTCCCAGGTGGCGGTGTAGCTGACGCTGCCGCTGACCGGCGGGGTGTCGGTGACGGTGAAGGTGCCGTCCTCGGTGGTGGTCACGCCGGGCAGGGTGGCGGTGGTGCCGTCGGGCAGCGTGCGGGTGATCTCGATCGGCTGTGCGCCCGGCGCGGAGCCGTCTGGGAAGGCGAGCCGGCCGGTCATGCTGAACGGATCCAGTGCGGTCGCCGCGGTGGTGGCCGACAGGCTCAGCGTGGACGCCGGCAGGAAGGCGCCCTCCACGCGCCACAGGTAGTACCGGTTGTACGGCCAGTCGTTGAGCAGGGCGTAGACGTCGTCGCCCAGCACGGAGAGACTGCCGGTGACCAGGTCGCCCTTGTAGGTCATCTGCGTCTGCAAGGTCTTCGCCCCCGTGGCGGCGTCGTACACCCTGGCGTAGGGGCCGTACATCGTGCCGTAGAAGGCGGTGGCGACGTGTGCGCCGTCCGGGCTGAGCGCGACCGCGCCCGGTGAGCCGGGGTAGTCGGCCGTCGAGCCGTAGCTGCGGACCTTGGTCAGGGTCGTGGTGTCCCAGACGTCGAAGCCGGAGGTGGCGAAGACCGAGATGGCCTGGGTGCCGTCGGGCGTGATGGTGAGGTCGGTCAGGTTGGACAGGTCGTTGTCGGCGCCGTCGATGACGCCCCGCAGCGTCGCCGGGGTGGTGCTGACGTCGTACACCCGGGGCCTGGCGGGGTTGATCCCCGCCTCGGCGGTGAAGACCGTGTTGCCGGCGCCGGCGACCAGGGGCGCGCCGTACATCCGGGTGGCGACCTGGACGGGCGTGGGCGCCGCCACGGACAGGTCGAGGCCGAGGACGCCGCCGACAAAGTTGTTCTTGATGCCGTAGCCCACCCAGAGCTGGTCGCCGTCGAGAGACAGGTTCGCCGGGGACGGGTACCCGGCCAGGTTGATCCGTCGGACGACGGCAAGGGTGGCCACGTCGATCTCGGCGATCTCGTTCGAGCCGGACAGCGCCGCGTAGACCCGGCTGCCGTCAGGCGTGACGGCCAGGCCGGTCGGGCCGGCCAGGTCGGCGATGCTACCGGTGAGCGTGCCGCGGGCGTCAGCGACCACGATCCGGTCGTTCGCGGAGACGAAGACCCGGCCGCCGGCCGCGGCCGTGTCGACGACGCCGGTGACGCCCTGGATCAGGGTGGCGTTGTCCCTGGCGGCGGCAGGTGCGGTGGTGGCGACGAGGCCGGCCGCTGCGGCCATCGTCGATGCCAGGACTGAGCCGATCACTGTGCGAAATCGCACGTGCGGTCCCCTTTCGGTGGTAACCCCGTGATGCCGCGGCGGCCGGCAGAGCCGATGCCGGGGCCTGCGACAAGATCGTCGCGTCGTGGGATTAGGCGTCCTTCCCGCCCGCGCCGTTACACAGTGGATCACAAAGTCCGTCAATAGGTGACACTCGCTGCCGATCGTCACACGCCGATACCGTCCGGACCGGGTGGGCTGCCCCTGCCGGTGTCCTGCCAGCTGCTTGCGGACCGCCCGGTTCGTGGAGGTCGCGTCGATCCCGCGCCGTCTTATGGTCTACCGGCCGTGGACCCGGCGCCAGGACGGCGCCCCGGCCTTCGGCCACTTGCCTTCGAAGGGCACACCGTTGGCGGGGGCGGCGGGGGACGCGGTGCGCGTGCCGTTGGTGGCCCGCTGGTGGGGTTCCGGCTGGCAGATGGCGCAGAACCGGGCGGACGGCAGGTGCGCCAACTGCTCGATGGGGATGTCGCCGTGGCACCCTTCGCAGGTGCCGTAGTGGCCCTGTTCCAGGTAGTGCAGTGCCCGGGCGATGTCGCCGAGGGCCCGCCGGGTGGCGGTGGTCAACGCGGAGGCGGCCTCGACGTCGGCGCCGTCGGCGCGCATCCGGCGGGCCTGCCGGTCCAGCAGCGCCAGCTGGGTGCTGTGCCGCTCGTACTGCTCCTCAAGGACGATCCGCAGTACGCCCAACTCGTCCTGCCTGCTCACGACGTACACGATCGGGGTTCCTTCCTGCTCGGGACGAAAAGAACGGGCGGAGCGCTGATGCGCTCCGCCCGCCGGTGCCGGACATGTGGATGTCGGCCGCGTGGCGGCGGGCGGCGCTGGCCGGGCGCCCGCCGGGTCGGCGGCGCGACGGCGCCCCGGCGGATGCGGGCGACCACCGGCACGACGAGGTGACGCAGGGTCGTGTCGGCGACGAGGCGGGTCCGCGGGTACGTCGACGGCGCCGCTGCCGCAGGGACCGGGCGCGAGTGCGCGGCAGCGGCCTGCGGCCCCGACGAGCGGGGCTGCCGGGACGGGCCGCAGAGGATCACGGCGTCACCATAGACCGGCTTCCCGCGCATCGGCCACCACCTGCGGCGACGGCCACAAGGCCGGGCCGGGGGACCTTCGGCGGGCGGGGTGGCGGACGGCCCTCAGCCGCCGGGACGCTCGGCTATCACGCCACGGAAGCAGGAGGCCGGTTTTCGCCGTTCGCGCGACCGGACGCCGGTGCACGCCTCAGAATCGAACTCTCAGCGACCTGACTGGGGGTAGGTGGGCGAGCGTGCGGGAGATGGTGGTTGCGCCGGTCGTCACTGACGTCGAGCTCGGCCTGGCCGAGGTGGTGTGGCACAACGCCGAACGCGATCCGGACCAGACGCAGTTCGTACGACCGGACCCCGACCCCCGGTCCTGGCCGGCTCGCCGGTCCGGGCGTGGCGCGACGACCGTGACCTGCCGACAGTTCCGCGACGACGTGCAGGCGGTCGCCCGAGGTCTGGTGGCCACGGGTGTCCAGCCGGGCGACCGGGTGGCGCTGATGAGCCGCACCCGGTACGAGTGGACCCTGGTGGACTACGCGCTGTGGTCCGTCGGCGCGGTGACGGTTCCCGTGTACGACACGTCGAGCGCGGACCAGTTGGCCTGGATCCTCTCCGATTCGGGCGCGGTCGCCTGCGTGGTGGAGACGGCCGGGCACGCCGCGATGCTGGACGGCCTGCGCGACTCCCTGCCGGCGTTGGCGCACGCGTGGCAGATCGACGCGGGCGACCTGATCAGACTGGCCGGGGCCGGCCGCGCCGTCGACGTCGGGCAGGTGGAGGCCCGCCGTCGGCGCGTGTCGGCGGGCGACATCGCCACGATCGTGTACACCAGCGGCACGACCGGACGGCCGAAGGGTTGCGTCCTGACGCACGGCAACATCGCCCTGGACGTCGGCAACGCGACCGCGATCCTGCCGGAGGTGTTCCATCCCGCCGCGTCGACGGTGCTGTTCCTGCCCCTGGCCCACGCCTTCGCCCGGATGATCCAGGTCGGCGTCGTACACACGCGCGCCACCATGGTGCACAGCGCGGACATCGGCGGCGTGCTGGACCAGCTCCGCCGGTACCGTCCGACGTTCGTCCTGGCCGTGCCGCGGGTGTTCGAGAAGATCTACGACCGGGCGAGACGGAAGGCGGCCGACGAGCACCGGGGCTGGCTGTTCACGGTCGCCGACCGGGTGGCGGTGCGGTACAGCCGCGCGCTGGACACCCGTGGCGGACCGGGGACCGTGCTGCGGCTGGCGCATCTGGTGTGCGACGTGCTGGTCTACCGCAAGCTGCGGGCGGCGCTGGGTGGACGCTGCCGGGTGGCGATCGTCGGCGGGGCACCGCTGGCGCAACGGCTCGCGCACTTCCTCCGCGGCGCCGGCCTCACGGTGCTCGATGGGTACGGGCTGACCGAGACCTCGCCCGCCCTGACGGCCAACACGCCGGCGGCGATGCGGATCGGCACGGTGGGTCGTCCGCTGCCCGGAGTCGATATCGCGATCGCCGAGGACGGGGAGATCCTGGCCCGGGGAGGGGTGGTCTTCCCCGGGTACTGGAACAACGCGGAGGCCACCCGCGAGACGTTCACCGACGGTTGGCTGCGTACCGGCGACCTCGGGGCACTCGACGAGGACGGCTACCTGCGGGTCACCGGGCGGAAGAAGGACATCATCGTCACGGCGTCCGGCAAGAACATCGCCCCCGCCCCGATCGAGGATCAGGTCCGCGCGGATCCGCTGGTCAGCCAGTGCGTGGTGATCGGCGACGGACGGCCCTACCTCGTCGCGCTGGTCACGATCGACCCGCAGGCGTGGCCGGGGTGGCGGGCCGCGCACGGTCGCGCGGACGCCTCGGTGTCGGACCTGCGGGATTCCCCGGCGCTACGGGAGACGGTCCAGCACGCGGTCGACCGGGCCAACCGCGCGGTGTCCCGGGCCGAGCAGATCAAGAAGTTCCGCATCCTTCCCCGTGACCTCACCGAGGCCGACGGTGAACTCACTCCCACGTTGAAGGTGCGGCGAGCGGTGGTGCAGGAGCGCTACGCCGCCGACATCGACGCGCTCTACCGGGACCGCTGACACGGCTCATTGACACGGAGCGTCGTACGGATTCCACTGCTTGCAACAGCACCACCGGCCCGGCTCCCCCGGCCGACACCGTTGCAGCAGTTGGGAGGCGTCATGTCCTCGCCCGCCAAGCCGCCACAGGATGCCGTGACCCTCCGCCGTCTCCGCCTCGGGATCGGCACGGTCGGCATCGCGCTGCCGATCGTGCTGACGGTCGGCCACGCGCTGCTCACCGGAAACCTCATCCTGCTCGACTCGATCAGCGCCTTTTACCACACCGACATGCGGGACGTCTTCGTCGGCGGAATGTGCGCCATCGGCGTCTTCCTCGTCTGCTACCGCTATCGGAAGGTGGACGACGTCCTCAGCTCGATCGCCGGCGTGCTGGCGATCGCGGTGGCGGTGTTCCCTGCCGCGACGGGTGCGCCGAGGGGAACGCTCACGCCCACCGACGTCACGATCGGGCGGCTGCACCAGGTCTCGGCCGCTGCCCTGTTCGTGCTGCTGGCCGTCTTCTGCATCTTCCTGTTCCCCCAGACCGACCGGACGGTCCCCCCGACACGGCGGACGCGGGCCCGCAACGGCATCTACTACGCCTGCGGCGGCATCATCATCGGCGCCATCGCGCTCGCGGTGACGAGCAACGCGCTGCCCGACTCCGTCCGCGACACGCTCAAGCCGCTGTTCTGGTGCGAGGCGGTGGCGGTGCTCGCCTTCGGTGCCGCGTGGCTCGTCAAGGGCGAGGCGATGTTCCGCGACACACAACCGCCCCCTGCCGAATCCGAGGTGCGCCGCACGGTCCCGACCCTCTAGGGTTCCGCTGTGGCTTTGGAGATCGTGTCCCTGGCGGACCACCCGGACCTGGCACCGCTGCTCGACGACGACTTCGACGGGGCGTGGCCGCCGTTCATGCTCTGGGATCCGATGGGTTCCGTGTACTACGGCGTCGCCCACGACCTGTATCCCGAGTTCGTGTTCGTCGCTGTCGACTCCGCCGAGCCCGGACGCGCCGTCGCCCGGGCGTACGCCGTGCCGCTGCGCTGGACGGAGGCGGAGCTGCCCGACGGCGGCTGGGACCGGGTGATCCAGCGTGCCACCATCAACCGCCTCACCGGCGCCACCCCGAACATCGTCTCGGCGTTGGAGATCTGCATCCGGCCGGACCGGCGGGGCACCGGCCTTTCGGCCCTGATGCTCGCCGCCTTGCGGGATGCCGTGGCGAAGCGGGGCTACGACACGCTGGTCGCGCCGGTGCGCCCGAGCGGCAAGCACACCGAGCCCGACCTGCCGATGACGGAGTACGCGGCGCAGGTCCGCGAGGACGGCCTGCCGGTCGACCCGTGGCTGCGGGTGCACGTCCGGGCCGGTGGACGCATCGAACGCGTCGCTCCCCGGTCGATGACGATCACCGGGACGCTGGCCGACTGGCGCCGCTGGACGGGCCTGCCCTTCGACACCAGCGGACCCGTCCACGTGCCGGGAGCCCTCGTGCCCGTGCACTGCGACGTGGCGCACAACCACGCCGTCTACGTCGAGCCCAATGTCTGGGTCCGGCACCGCCTGTAGGTCCTGCTTCCTTGCCAGCAGGACGGCGTTTGCCGGGTTCTGACGCCCATCGATACCTTGGGTAGGATGGGCGCCAGAGCCACCGGTGTCAGTAGATGATCAGGTACGGTTGCCGGTCGCTCTCCCGACTGTCGCTGGCGACCAGTCGCCCAGCGGTCGTGTCGTCGGAGAGTCGAAGCGTCAGGGCTCCGTCGGCCAGGTTGGCGTTGACCGCGCCGGTGACGTCAACCGAGTACCAGCCGGGACGGTCCACCCGAACGGTCCCGAGCACGCTTCCGCCCGCGCTGGACGGGCGGCTGTTCCAGCTCACGCCGCTCTCCGACCATGAGTCGTCGGCCAGCGCCCGCACCGTCACCGGTACGGCGCCAACGCCCGGCGACACCGAGCTGACATGAAAGTACAGCCGGGCGGAGACAGTCGCAGTGCCCGGATAGCCTTCGAGCCCGGCCTTCAGGTAGGCCATCCGGTCGCCGTCCGGACTGTGCGTGTCGGGGAGGTCGGCGATCTCCAACTCGCTCGCTGAACCGTAGGTGGTGTCCGCGTACGCACCGGCCCGTACGAAGGTGTCGGCGACCACCGGCGTCGTGGTCTGCCACCTGGTCTCCACGTTCCGGGCCCGGTCGTGAGCGGATGCCCAGTAGTAGCCGGGGGCGGTGATCCGCAGTGGTTGGAAGCCCACCTCACCGGCCCGGTAGCCGATCGTCTCCGAGACGCCCGACGCCTGGCCGTCCGAGTTCGCGTTCATCGTCAGGTACCGGCCCGCCATCTTGGTGAACCGGCCGTGTACGGCCGCCGCCACCGGCTCCCCGGTGACCAGATCGGTCACCCGGAGCCGCACGGTCGCCGGACCGCCCGCGGCGGTCACCGTCAGCTCGGAGACGATCAGTGGCCGCAGGTGGGTGCCGGTGGTGGTGGCGGAGACAGCCGGCGAGGCCGACCCGACGTTGCCGTGTACGTCCACGGCGGCGACCCGGTAGTGGTGGGTGGTGTCCGGCAGCAGGCCGGAGTCGGTGAAGGTCAGGCCGCGCGACTGCCCGGCGAGGTTTTCCGGGCCGGGCGTGAAGCCCGGATCGGTGGACCGGTAGATGTTGTAGTGCTCCACCTCGGTGTCGTCGAAGGCCCGGCCGTAGGCGAGATCGATGCTCTGGTGGTCGAAGGCGTTCGCCGTCGGCGGCGAGCTCACCGCGCTGGGCGGTCCGGTGTCGACCGGCAGCGGCGCGTACACGGCGTTGGGTCCCCACACCGACGGGAGCCAGCGGATGGAGTCGTAGTGGTGCATCGCGATGCCGCCGAATGCCGGACTGCCGGCGAATGCGTCGTACACCTTCCGCAGTTCGCGCTCGGCGACGGCGCGCCCCTCCTCGCGGAAGGTGATGGTCTCCGGGTCGCCGCTCCAGGCGATGTCCAGCGTCTCCACCCCGATCACCACCGAGTTCGGCTTGCCGATCGCCTCGGCGTACGCGATCTCGGACTGGGCCTGGGCGATGATGCCGACCGACCCCTCCGCGGTGTCCCGGTAGTCCATGATCGAGATGTAGTCGCTCATGTCCTGGATGTGTTCGCTGAGCGGTTTGGTGGCGCCCTTCCAGGTGATGCCGGTGCAGCACGTGTTGACGTCCAGCCAGCGCGGGATCGCCGGGCCGAACGCCAGCGGCGAACCCGCCGCGTTCCTGCGCTGGATCAACTTCTCCAGAATCTCGAGCCACTGCAGTTGCACCGCCGGCTTCTCAGCCGCGAACCCGGGATAGATGTAGGGCTCGATGTCCACGTTGACCCCGTCGAACCGCTCCGCCGGCCGCGAGGCGAGGTTGTAGTTGAGGATCTTCTCCATTTCCCGGACCGCGCGGGAGTGGTAGCGCTCCAGCCCGCCGAGGAACGGCGGTTGGGTGCCGCCGGCGATCGTGGCGTACACCGTGAAGCCCTGCGCGTGGGCCCAGCTCACGAAGTCCCGCACCTCGGCACGCTTGTCGTAGAGCATGTCCAGATCGCCGTACTGGTCCACGCCGACATAGAGCGTGGTGATCGGCCGCGAGCCGAAGGTGTCGGCGTCGCGCGCCGTCGTCGCGAGCAGCCGGCGGGATCCGGGGTTCAGGATCAGTCCGTACGACGCCCGCTCCCAGATCCACATCGCCCGGTCCTGCGGGCCGACCCGTACCGGCTCGGCAGCGCCCGCGCCGACCGCGACGTAGACGGTCGGGCTGTACCCGGTGTTGCCGTACACGTCGACCGCTCTGGCCTCGATGCTCACCATGGCGTCACCGAGTTCGCGGGGATCCCACAGATAGGTGTAGGTTCCCTTGCCTCCGAACGCCCGCAGCCAGGCTCCGCCGTTGACGCGTACCGACACCTCGCGCACGGTGTTGTGCGCGGCGACCGAGACGCGGACCGGTGTCGGCTGCCGCACCGTGCCGCCGTCATCGGGACTGGTCACCGTCACGACCGGGACGTTGGCGGCGGGGTTGTCCACCCGCAGGGTGACGAACGGGGACCAGACACCGTATCGGTTGTCGGTTCGCTTGGCGCGCACCGCGACCTCGATCTCACCGTCCATGCCGGTCGTGTCCAGGTCGTAGTACCAGGTGCCGGTGTCGTCGCCGTCCGGGTCCACGGTGTGTACGCGGGGAGTGCTGCGGCCGTCGAGCACGACGGTCAGTTCGTACGCGTCGGTGTAGCCGCCCGACAGGCGGACGGTCCCGGCCGGCACCGCGTCACCGCTGGTGTGCGAGTCGATGGTGACCGAGGGCGCGGCGGCGGAGGCGGGCTGCCAGGGCGGCAGCAGCAGAGCGGCCAGCACGGCGGCGGACAGCGTCAGCCGCGAGCGCCAGGAGTTGCTTCGGATCAGGGACACGGGGGTGCTCCTCTCGGGGGGTTCAAGAGATGAGGAGGTACGGCTCGGTGCCCGCGCCGTACTCGCGGGAATCGATGACCACCAGCCGGTCGGCGACCGAGTCGTCACTGAGTCGGAAGGTGATCTGGCCGTCGTTGAGATTGCTGTTCACGGCACTGGTGACGTCGATCGCGTACCACCCGGGTGCCGTCACCTGCAGTGTGCCCAGCAGGGACGCTCCCGCGGTGGGCCGGTTGTTCCACGTGATCGTCGACTCCGACCAACTGTCGGCGGTGAGCACGCGAACGGCGATCGAGACCGGACCGGGCCCCGGGGCGACCGAACTGACGTGCAGCCAGAACCGGGCGGAACCGGCCTGCGTGTCGGGAAGGTTGGCCTTCAGGTAGGTCAGCCGATCCACGTTGGGGTCCGCGGCATTCGGGGCGTCCTTGACCTCCAGCCGGGTCGTCGACCCGAGATTCGTGTCGCTGTACGTGCCGCTGCGCACGTGTGCGTCGGCGGCGACCACGGTCCGCGGCACCAGGGTGTCCCGGCGCGGGATGCCGCCCGCGCGGAATCCGGCGACTGCGGACTCCACCTCGGTGGTGGTGAGAGAGGCGTCCCGGGCGTGGTAGACCCAGTCGACGTCGAGGACGTACCTGCGGGACGTCGACGAGGAGACCAGGCCGCCGTTGGCGAACCACACGGCGTACTTCAGGAACATGAACGCCTCGGGGGCGTAGTCACCGCCGTGACCGGCGACCAGCACGCCGTCGACGTAGTACCGCACCTCGCCGCCGGTCACGTCGAGTTTGAGCAGGTGCCATCCGTCGTGGCTCCGGGACAGGACGGTCTCCAACGCGCGGGGATCCCAGGGGCTGTCCTGATACGTCTCCCAGGTCACCATCTGCAACGCGGTGCCGGCCGACCCAAGGCCCCCGTTGGGGACGTATTCGTAGTCCAGTTCGCTGTAGTTCGGGTCGAGGGGGTGGTTGAGCTGCGAGATGGTGTAGAAGGTCTGGACCACCTGATCGCCGTCCGGCCCGCTCTCCGGTGCGTCGGTGAACCGGATCCGGGTCGCGTAGGTACCCTCGAAGAACCGTTGCCCCTGGGAGACCGACGCTTGAGTGGTCGTCTGGCCGGCGCCCTGGCTGGTGGCGGCGAGCCGCATCACCCGGTCGGCACCGGATCCCGCCATGGAGACGTTGTCGGCGCTCCAGGTGGCACCCGACACCCCGGGCCCACCACCGCCGGTGCGCACCGTCCAACCGAAAGCGGCGAACGCCGGATCCGCGGGACCGGCGTAGCTGAAATCGTCGAAGAACTCCTGGGGCACCGCGGCGGTACGCGCCGACGCCGGATGTGTCGTAGACGGTGTCACCGCCAGCGGGACCGACGCCACCGCCAGCGCGGCGGCCAGGACGGCGTGGGGGACGTTCATGGCTCCTCCTGCTATGTGTCGAGCCAGCGGTCCAGGTGCGCGGCGATGAACGCGTCGTCCTGCAGGTCGGGGTACGCCCGGATCACTCGGTCGAGCTCCGCCGCCTGCCCAGGCGAGAGCCGCTCCTGCTCGTCGAGCAGCCGTACGTTGTCCAGCAGGCCCTGGCGCCGCAGCACCTCGTGGATTCCGGCGACGCAGCCGGCGAAGCCGTTGGCGACGTCGAAGACGGCCGCGTTGGCGTCGGTCAACCTCGCGGCCGTCGTGAGCAGCTCCTCGTCGAGCTGTCCGGTCCGTGCCGCCTCGCGGGCCCGCTCGAACAGCTCCACCGCGCGGTGGGTCCACACGGCGTACTGGCCGAGCAGCCCACCTACGATCCGCTTGCTGACCTGACCGCCGCTCACCGGGAAGCGGTATGTGGTGAGCAGGTCGACGATGATGTTGTCGTCGTTGCCGGTGTAGAGCGCGATCTCCGCCGCCCGTGAGGACTCGCAGACCGCCCGGACCACGTCGAGGGTGCGGTACCGGTCGAACGGCGCGATCTTGATCGCCGCCAGGCAGGGCAGTTCGGCGAGCCGGGCCCAGAAGTCGAACCCGAGCGTCCGACCGCCGACTGCGGGCTGGAGATAGAAGCCGAACACCGGGAGCACCTCGCCGACCGCCGCGATGTGCGCGATGAGCTCGTCGTCCGTCAGCTCCGCCAACCCGCGCAGGATCACCATGGCGAGGTGGTAGCCGAGGTCGGCGGCGAGCTTCGCCTCGGCGACCGCCTGGTCGGTGGTGCCGGAGACTCCGGCGACCAGCACCACCGGCCGGTCGCGCGGCGCCTCCCGCACCGTCTCGACGGCGATCCGTAGCACCGGTTCGAGTAGCCCGGCCTCCCGGATCGCGAACTGGGTGGTATGCACCCCGACCGCCAGGCCGCCGGCCCCGGCGTCCAGGTAGTACCGGCTCAGTGCACGCTGTCGGCGCTCGTCGAGCCGCCCGGTGGCGTCGAGCGCGAGCGGGTGAGCCGGGATCACGACGCCCTCGCGCAGCGCGGCGCCGACATCCAACGGTAGTGCTGCCGACATCAGAATCGCCCCTCTCGCTCCTGAAAGTGGGTTTCCTTGCCGTGGGTCTCGCCGCCGCCGAGCACCCATTCGGCGGTCCACTCGATCAGCGTGCGCAGCGGGACGGCGGGGTAGCCGAACAGCTCGTTCGCCCGCGCGGCGTTGGAGAGCAGCGCGGTGGGCTCCGCTGCCCCGGTGAACGTCGCGGGCACCCCGAAGATCTCGCCGAACCGCTGCGCGATCCAGCGCACGGAGGCGGTCTCGGGGCCGGCCAGGTTGAGCACCAACGGCGGCGCCGCGCAGTGCTCGAAGAGCCGGAGTGTGGCGGCGTTGACGTCGCCCTGCCAGATCACGTTGACGTTGCCCATCCGCAGGTCGACGGGCTCGCCCCGGTGCACGGCTCGCGCGATCTCCAGCAGCACCCCGTACCGGAGTTCCACCGCGTAGTTCAGCCGTACGATCGCCATCCGGGTGCCGTACCGGTGTGAGAAGTGCTCGAGCACCCGCTCCCGGCCCAGACACGACTGTGCGTACTCGCCGACCGGGCCCGGTGGCGTCGCCTCGTCGGCGCCGCCGCTCACCACCGGTACCAGGGGATAGACGTTGCCGGTGGAGAAGGCGACGATCCGCGAGTCGCGGAACCGTTCGGCGACCCGCCCGGGAAGGTAGGTGTTGAGGGCCCAGGTCTGGTGCTCGGCGCCGTCGGTGCCGAACTTCCGGCCGGCCAGGTACACGATGTTCGCGACGTCCGGCAGGCCGGCGAGCGCCGTGTCGTCGAGCAGGTCGGCGCGGAGCAGCTCCACGCCCCCGCCGCTCAACCGCTCTACCAGCTCGGGCCCGGGATTGCGGGCCACCCCGATGATCCGGGCCTGCCGGCCTGCCCGGTCCAGGGCGCGCCGCGCCATCAGGGCCAGCTCGGGTCCCAGCTTTCCGGCGACGCCGAGGAGCATCAGGTCGCCGTCCACCCGCGCCAGGCTCTCCACCACCTCCTGGCTGGGCGTCGAGAGGGCCTCCCGGAGGGCGGCCAGGCTGCGCGGCGGGGCGTCAGCCACGTGAATGGGCATCGGTCGGTGCCTCCCTGAGAAATGGCTGTGGTTCGGTGCGGGGCGACGGGATGGCGTCGAGCGGCCGGTACGTCGCGCCCGCCGCGGCGAGGCGGGGCAGGTGCGCCGTGACCCGGTCGCGGAAGCTGGCGAAGGAATGCCGGGGCGCGGTCGACCAGACAGTCTCGCTGAACGCACAGAGGCGGGGAAACGCCATCCGCTCCACGTCCTCTGGCCGCGGCATGTACTCGGTCCACAGTTGGCACTGGGCGCCGAGCGCCCCGACGGGCTGGTCGGCGTCGAACTCGTACACCCGCTCCAGCGACGTGTGCCCGCCGATCGCGAGGGGTTCGGTGTCCCGGTCCTGGCTCTGGTAGTAGTCGAGGTAGAGGTGCTCGTGTGAGGCGAGCACCACGTCGTGGCCGTCCTGGTGGGCCGCCATGGCCGCGCCGTCGCCCCGCCACGGCATCGCGATCGCGTTCGGCACCCGCAGCGCGGTTTCGGTGTCGTACCAGAAGACGGGGCGGCGGCCGCGGTCCGTGACGAAGCTGGCAAGCTCTCCCACGTACCAGCCGAGCAGGGCTCGCTCGTCGGACAGTCCCAGCTCGGCCAGGCGTGCCGTGACGGCCGGGTTGGCCCGCCACTGCCCCGTGGGGCACTCGTCGCCGCCGAGGTGCAGGTAGTTCCCGGGGAAGAGCGCCATCACCTCGTCGAGCACGTCGCGGTAGAACCCGACCGTCGTCTCGGAGATGTCGAGCACGTGCTCGCTGATCCCCCAGTCGGTCCAGACGTCGAGCTGCCGGCCGGTGTTGCCGAGCTGCGGGTACGCCGCTATCGCCGCCTGTGAGTGGCCGGGGCTGTCGATCTCGGGCACGACGGTGACGAACCGTGTCGCGGCGTACGTCACGATCTCCTGGATGTCCTGCCGCGTGTAGAAGCCGCCGTGCCGCACCCCGTCGTACCGGCGGGGGGTCTGTCGGGCGTGTCCGACCAGGGTCTCGGCACGCCACGCCCCGATCTCGGTCAGCCGCGGGTAGCGCGGGATCTCCAGCCGCCAGCCCTGGTCGTCGGTGAGGTGCAGGTGCAGCACGTTGAGCTTGTGCAGCGCGAGCAGGTCGATGAAGCGCAGCACGAACTCCTTGGGCATGAAGTGCCGCGCCACGTCGAGCATCGCGCCGCGCCAGCCGAACCGGGGGGCGTCGGCCACCTCGAGGTACGGGAGGCTGACTGTCCGGCCGGACGCGCCTTCCGGCAGCAACTGGCGCAGCGTCTGGGCGCCGTAGAACACCCCGGCAGGTGCGCCTCCGGTGATCTCCACCCCGCGCTCGTCGACGGTGAGCCGGTAGCCCTCCGGTGCCAGGCGATCGTCGAGGGCCAGGCGCACCGGGGCGTCGGACACCACGGCGCGGGTGAACCCGGGCACCTCCGCGAGCCAGTCGGCGACCCCCTCGGCCTCCGGCACGGCCGCGACCGGCACCGGCCCGGCGACATGCAGCGCACCGGAGTGCCGGCGAATCGACGCGGGATACGGGATCAACGAGGTCATCACGCCGCCCGGTGCGCAGCGAGTACCGCCCGGAACGCACCGAGCGCGTCGGCCAGCGGCGGCGCCTCGGGGAACCAGGCCCGTTCCCACTCCAGGGACAGCCAGGCCCGGTAGTCGAGGCGGTCCAGCTCGCTGAGGATCTGGCCCAGCGGGACCGCGCCGTGCCCCGGCAGCACCGGAGCCAGGTCGTCGGTCGCCCGGACGTCCTTGAGCTGTACGTGGCGCAGCCACGGCGCCAGCGCGTCGGCCGCCTCGCGGGCGCTCTCCCCCACCCGCCACGGGTTCACCGCGTCCCACAGGGCGGCCACCACGGGCGAGTCGACCTCGGCGAGCACCGCCGCGACGGCGCGCGCCGAGCAGAACACGTCGTGGGTCTCCAGCAGGATCGTCACCGGCCCGCCCTCGATCCTCCGGGCCACCTCGCCGAGGCGCTGCACCGCCACCGGATGCGGGTCGGCCTGGCCGTCCCGGCCGCCGAAGACCCGCACGTAGCGGGCGCCCAGTTGCTCGGCGATCTCGACGTGGTGCAGCAGGTCGGTGACCGGGTCACCGTCCGGTGCCGCGATACGCACGTACGAGGCGACGCAGATCGGCTCGACCCCCGCGTCCGCGAACCGCTTCCCGGTCTCCCGCAGCATGCCGGCCGGGGTGTCGGGCGCGACCGGCTCACCCTCGGCGCAGCGAAGCTCCACGCCGTGGCAGCCGGTACGCCGGGCCAGTTCCAGCACCGACTCGACCGGCTCGGCCGAGCAGCCGAGGGTGCTGAACGCGAGTCGGCCCGCTGCCCACGCCGGTACCGTGTCGACGCCGCTCACGCCGCCACCTCGCTCCGCTCCGCGGCGGCGCGAGGCGCCACGCTGCTGAGCCGAATGGTTCGCTCGCTCCGCTCGCTCACGCCGCCACCTCCACGGTCAGACCCGGGATCCGCACGGTGTCGGCACGCTCGGCCGACTCGTACAGCGCGAGCGCGGTGGCCACGACCGACTGCCCGTACGCCGCGTCGACCGCCGGCGCCCGCCCGTCGCGGCAGCTCGCGACGAAGTCCGCCAACTGTTCCCGGAACGCCGCCACGATGTCGTCCTGCTCCGGCGTGACCACCTGCACCGCGTCGTCGCCCTGGTACGTCCACAGCCCGTCGCGCCGGGACAACCGCAGCGCGCCGTGCTCGCACACCACCTCGGTCTCGTCCTGGAACGGCAGGCCGGTCCCGGTGACCGAGAGCATGACCCGTACCCCGTTCGCCAGCTCCAGCAGGCCGACCGACTCGGTTTCGACCTCGACGCCCGGCTGGTGCCAGACGTACCCGTGCACGCTGACGGCGGGTGCGTCGCCGAGCCAGTGGGCCTTGTCGATGCTGTGCGTGCCGACGTTCATCACGATGCCGCCGCCGGCGAGCCTCGGGTCGAAGAACCAGTCCGGACGGGAACCCCGCTCGTAGCGCGCGGTACGCCGCTCGGTGATCACTACGGGCCGGCCGAGGCTTCCCGACCGCAGTGTCCGCCGCGCCTCGCGGACCGTCGGCAGGAAGTGCAGCACGTGGCCCACGGCGAGGCGTACCCCGTGGGTCGCGCAAGCGTCGATCATCCGCTGGGTGTCCTCGACGCTGGTGGCCATCGGCTTCTCCACCAGAACGTGCAGTCCGGCCGCGGCGGCGTCCACGGTGATCGGTGCGTGCAGCGTGTGCGGCGCGGTGATCAGCACTCCGTCCAGCCCGCCGGCGGCGAACATCACGGCGTGGTCGGCATACGCGCGGGCGCCGAACCGGGCCGCGAGCTGCTCGGCGGCCGGCAGCCGTACGTCGCAGACCCCGGCGACCTCGACCTCGGGCAGGCCGGCGGCCGCGTCGAGGTGCAGGGCGGCAACGCTGCCCGCCCCGATCACGCCGACGCGGAATGGTCGATTCCCCCATGTTTCGGTCACTGCACGTTCCTTTCGATCAGGGCAGGTGTGTCGGTAGGACGAGGGTGGTCAGGGGCGCTCGGGGGCGGCCTCTCCCCACGCCCGTGGTGGCGGGGCGGCAGGCGAATGCTGATCAGCCCTTGAGACCGCTGGCCATCGCGCCGCGAACGAAGTAGCGCTGGGCGAGCAGGAACAACAGCAGCATGGGCAGGAGCGACATCAGCGCCGCGGCGGTGACGAGTTGGTCGTTGCCCATGAACTGGCCCTGCAGGCTCATCACCCCGATGGGCAGGGTGTAGTTCTCCGGCGAGGTGAGATAGATCGTGGGCTCGAGCACGGCGCCCCAGGACGCCATGAAGGTGAAGACGCCGAGTGTCGCGAGTGCCGGCTTGGCGAGCGGCATGTGGACCCGCCAGAACACCTGCCACGGGTTGGCCCCGTCGAGCGCCGCCGCCTCCTCGAAGTCGCGGGGGATCGCGAGGAACGTCTGACGCATCAGGAAGATCCCGAACGGCGTCGCCAGCCAGTACGGCACCACCAGCGGCAGCACGGTGTCGAGCCAACCGAGGTGCTTGTACAGGATGAAGTTGGGGATGATCGTCACGACGGTGGGCAGCATCAGGGTGCCGAGTGCCGCGGCGAGCAGCACATCCTTGCCCGGCAGTTTCATCCGGGCCAGCGCGTGGCCCACCATCGCGCTGGTGACCACGTTGCCGACCACGGAAAGGCTCGCGATGAGAAAGCTGTTCCAGGCGTACAGGCCGAAGGGGGCGCGTTCCCACACCTGCGTGTAGTTGGACCACTCCGGCGGGTCCGGAATCCAGATCGGCGGCACCGCGACGTACTGCGCGAAGCTCTTCAGCGAGTTGGCCACGGAGGCGACGAACGGAACGACCATGATCGCCGCACCGAGGCCGACGAACAGGTACGCGGCGGGGTGTCCACGTCGGTTTTGGCGGCGCCGGACCCGGCCGCGCGGACCGGTCTCAGGCATAGTGCACCCACTTTTTCTGCAGGCGGAGCTGGACCAGCGTCAGGAGGAAGATCAGCGCGAACAGCACCCACGCGACCGCCGACGCGTAGCCCATGTTGAAGAACTCGAAGCCCTGCTGGTACATGAAGAGCACCGTCATCTCGCTCGCCCCGTTCGGCTGGCCGGCCGGTTGGCCCCGCATCGGTCCGGTCATCACGTAGACCTGCTCGAATGCCTGCAGGGTGGTGATCGTCGAGAGGACCAGGACGAGGAACGTCGTCCCCGATATCCCGGGGAGGGTGACGCGGCGGAACCGCTGCCAGGCCGATGCGCCGTCGATCTTGGCGGCCTCGTACAGCTCCTCCGGGATGTTCTGCAGACCGGCGAGGAAGAGCACCATCATGTAGCCGACGCCCTTCCAGACCGCGACCAGGGCGAGCGTCGGGATGACGAGCACCGGGCTCTGCAGCCAGGTCGCCTGGGGCAGGCCGAGCCATCCCAGTACGGTGTTGGCCATCCCGAACTGCGGGTTGAAGACCGCGTCGGCGACGTACGCCACGACGACCCACGACGAGATGACCGGCACGAAGTACGCACTGCGCAGTAGCGAGATCCATCGCAGGCGTTGGTTCAGCGCGACCGCGAGCAGCAGCGCGAGGATCGTCTGGGTGGGTACGAACAGCACCGCGAAGTAGGCAGTGTTGAGCAGGCTCCGCCAGAACGCCTCGTCACCGAGCAGGCGGCGGAAGTTGTCCAGCCCGACCCACCTCGGTGGGGAGAGCGTGTCGTAGTCGGTAAGGCTGAAGTAGAGCAGGGCGAGTACGGGCCACGCGGTCAGCACCACCAGGTGTGCCAGGTACGGGAAGGCGAAAACGGTCGCCCATGCCCGCTGACCGAGGCCCGGCCGTTCATCCCCGGTTCTCCTTCCGTCCCGGACGGAGGGGCGACGCCCCTGTTCCACCCGGTCCTCGATGGTCGTCACAGCGCCACCTCCTCCCTCCGTCTGGCGGGGCTGACTCATTTGTTCGCGTAGAAGCGGTCGATGATCTGTTGCGCCTCTCGTTGCGCCTCGGTCAGCGCGTCACCGACGGGCCTCTCCTTCGCGAGCGCCCGGTCGAGCTGGTTCGCCACGGCCGTGGTGTACTCGGTCCACACCGGGTTGAGGCCGAGGTCGTCGGCGTCGGCGAGGGCGTCGAGGAAGGCCTGCCGGTCGGCCGGCGCGGTACCCGGCTTCAGGAACACGTCGGACGCGGCCACCTTCTTGTTGATCGGGATCGCCTCGCCGATTCCGGCCCAGGTGGTCTGTGGTTTCTCGGAGGCAAAGTACGTGATCCACTTCCAGGCGGCCTCGGCCTTCCGCTGGTTCGCGGCCTTGTTGATCACCCAGGAGTTCGCTATCGCCACGTGGCCGCGGCCCGCCGGGCCCTTCGGCATCGGTGCCACGCCGAGGTCGATCTTCGCCGCGTTCGCCGGGATGGTGCGGGCGTAGATGCCGAACTGCATCGCCACCCGGTTGCTGGCGAACATCGTGTGCGGGCTGCCCAGCGCCTTGGTCGTGACCACGTCGGGGCCGGCCTTCTCGGTGTACATCGCGTTCAGCATCCAGTCCAGCGCCGCGCGGCTCTGCGGGCTGTCGACGACGACCTTCCGCCCCCCGTCGGCGACGACGTCCCCGCCGAATGCCTTGATCATCGGCCACCAGCTCTCGGTGAAGCCGGGCGAGTAGACGCGCATCCCCCACACGTCGGGCTTGCCGTCGCCGTTGGTGTCCCGGGTCAGCTTCTTCGCGGCCGCGGTGAGGTCGTCGTACGTCCAGTCCCCGGTCGGCTCGGCGACGCCCGCGTCGGCGAACATCTTCTTGTTGTAGAAGAGCACCGGGGTCTGCGCGCCCTGCGGGAAGCCGTAGATGTGGCCGTCGGAGTCGCGGTTGAGGTCTACGCCGTAGTAGTCGTCGGTGTTGACGGTCTTCACGAAGTCGCTGAGGTCACGCAGGCTGTTGCGGCCGGCGTACTCCTGCACCAGCACCCCGTCGGAGAGCCACACGTCAGGCCCCTTGCCGCCGGCGAGTTGGGTGCGCAGCCGCTTGAAGAAGTCCGTGTACGGCGCCGACTCCAGCTCCAGCTTGATGCCGGAGTTCGCCTTCATGAACTCGTCGGCGAGCGAGCGCATCGTCTTGTCGGCCGGGCCGCCCGCTTCCGCGTAGTAGCCCAGCCTGATGGTCACCCGGCCGCCGCTCTCCTCGTCGCTCGCGCCGCAGCCGATCATCGTCGCGGCGAGCGCCGCGACGCCTGCCAGGGCGACGAGACGCCGGCCTGGCGAGAAGCGTTGCATCCTCATCGTGGATCTCCTTGTGTTGGTCGCCCGGCGGGCAGCGCTCTCGGGTCACCGCCTCGACGGTGCGCCTGGCCCTCGGCCGGTCACGGACTACCGGTCGCGGGCGGCGCCGCACGAGGCCCGGATCGCCAGGCGTGGTTGCAGTTGGGTCTGGTGCACGGGGGCCGAGGCTCCCTGCTCGATGCGTCGCAGCAGGACCTCGGCGGCGAGCTTGCCCACCTCGGTCTTCGGAGGGGAGATGGCGGTGAGCGGCACCTCGCCGAGGTCGGCGACCTCGTCGTCGTAGGCGATCACCGCCAGCCGTTCCGGCACGGTCAGCCCGAGCCGGCGCGCGTGGGGCAGCAGTCCCGCGGCGTCCCGGTCGCCGAGGCAGAACACCGCGGTGATCTCGTTGTCCCTACAGATCTGTGCGTACGCCGCGAGCTGGTCGGACGTCCATTCCTCACGTCGGACCGCGGCGGCCGGGACACGAGGCAGGCCGAAGTCTCCGACCGCGCGGTCGAAGCCCTCCGCCACCATGTCGGCGGTCGCGGTCCGGATCCGGCCGAGATGGCCGATCCGCTTGTGCCCCAGCTCGACGAAGTGCCGTACCGCGGCGTAGCCCCCGCCGAGATGGTTGGTGCAGACGTACGGCGTCGCGTCGTCCGGCGCGGGAGCCGGCGGCCGCCGTTCCACGAGCACGTACGGGACCGGTAGCCGGTGCAGTTGGTCGACGTACTGCTGGGGCTTCTCGATCAGGTGCAGGTTGGGCACGAGCAGCAGGCCGTCGACGTCTGCGGCGAGCAGTTGGTGGATCTGCTGCGCCTCCAGATCCGGGTCGTACTCGGAGCTGGAGAGGATGATCCGGACGCCGGCGGTGGTCATCACCCGCTCGATGCCCTCGATCACCCGTGGGTAGAAGTACGAGGTGGACGGTACGAGCACCCCGACGAAGCGGGCGCTACGCCCGACCTGCGCTGGTATCGCCACCACGTAGGTGCCGGAGCCCTGGCGACGACGTACCAGCCCCTCGTCCACCAGCAGGTTGATCGCGCGGCGGACCGTGTTGATCCCCACCTCGTGGGTGTGGGCGAACTCCTGCTCGGTGGGCAGGCGTACGTCGACCGACCACCTACCTTCGGCGATCTGTTGCCGAAGATAGGCTGCCAGGGCTCGGAATTTCGTCCCTTGAGGGAATGAATCCAAACCATCATTGCCGGTCATGGCTGAGGATTCTTGAGCAGCAGACATACCTCCGTCAATCCCTCCCGGCAAGAATTTTCCCTGCTTTACGCGGCTCGCCGGGCAGGTATGCTCCGGATTGCCATCGACTAGAGGGAATGAATTCATTCCCAAATAGATGCCACGGAAGGTGGGGTACGGCATGCCGACTCTTGGGCCCGAGCGAACCGGGGCACTGGACGGTCTCGTCGTGGAGCGGGTGGAGACCTTTGTGGTCGAACTCCCGACGGTCCGTTCGTTCGAAATCGCCGGAGGGACCGTCGCGACCGTCGGACAGCCCAGCCGGCGGGTGCTGGTGAAGGTGACCGCGGGCGGAGTCATCGGCTGGGGCGAAGCCACCCCGACGCCGTCCTGGACCTACGAAACCACCGAGAGCATCGTCACCACCATCGATCGCTACCTCGCGCCCGCGGTCCTCGGCGCACCGGCGTGGAACCTCGACGCGGTCACGGCAACCTTCGACCGGGTCATCAACCGCGGCTTCACGATCGGTGCGCCGATCGCGAAGTCCGCGATCGACATCGCGCTGCACGACCTCGTCGGACGGGCGACCGGCGTCCCGCTCGGAGTGCTCTGGGGGCAACGTCGCGTCGAACGGATCCCACTCGGCTGGATCATCTCCGCCAAGACCCCCGAGGCGGTCGCCGACAGCGTCACGGAGGGCCACGCCCTCGGGTACACGGCCTTCAAGGTCAAGATCGGGCTGGCCGAGATCGACCAGGACCTCGCGTTCGTCGAGGCGGTACGCCGAGCGGCGCCGAAGGCGGCGATCTGGGTGGACGCCAACCAGGCGTACCAGGTCGACCAGGCACTACAGGTGGCCCGCCGGCTCGCCGAACTCGGCGTCGCCGCGTTCGAGCAGCCGCTGCCGGCCAACCAGATCGCCGGCCTACAACGGCTGCGGGACCACTCCCCCGTGCCGGTCGCGCTCGACGAGAGCCTGCGCCACCCCAGCGACCTCGCCACCTTCGTACGCCTGAACGCGGTCGATGTCGCGATCGCCAAGGTACAGCGCAGCGGCGGCCTCGCCCTGTCCCGGCGGATGTGCGCCCTCGCCGAGGACAGCGGGATACGCCTGATGGGCTCCGGCCTCACCGACTCCGACCTCGGCTTCGCCGCCTCGCTGCACCTGTTCTCGGCGTTCGGCATCGACACGCCCGTCGACCTCAACGGCCGGCAGTTCATCGAGTCCGCCTACGTCGGCGGGGACACGGTCGAGGTACGCGACGGGGAAGCCGCGGTACCCACCGGCCCCGGCCTGGGCGTTGACGTGGACGAAGCCGCGGTACGAGCCCTGGCCGTCGACGTGCTCCGCGCCGATTCGCCGGCCAGGATCCCGACGAAGTCGGTCAGGTGATGGCGAGTAGGTCCAGGCCGGGTCCGACGACCTGGGGTGCCCGTCGTACTGGCCAGCTCGGCCGTCACCGGTGCGAACCCCGACTGGACGACGGTAAGGATCAGCTGCGCTCCTGAGCCCGGCGCCCCCGGACGATCTCTGGTCGGGCCGGTGAGCAGCAATTACAGTGCCCCCGTGACCGCCGACACGATTC
Organism: Micromonospora sp. NPDC047620; assembly: GCF_043205005.1. Classification (NCBI taxonomy): domain Bacteria; kingdom Bacillati; phylum Actinomycetota; class Actinomycetes; order Micromonosporales; family Micromonosporaceae; genus Micromonospora; species Micromonospora sp. NPDC047620. The sequence goes on from NZ_JBIDDG010000017.1 coordinate 108,599, forward strand.
CACCGCTGCGGATACGGCTGTTGGGCGGCTTTCGGGCGGAGCGCGACGGAGTTCCGGTGCTGCGGCGCTGGCGCAGGCCCGGGGCGCAGATCCTCGTCAAGCTGCTCGCGGTGGCGCCCGGGCACTGCATGCACCGCGAGCAGGTGATGGAGGTGTGCCGGCCGGGCGCCTCGCGCCAGGCCGCGATGAGCAGCCTGCGGGTCGCCCTTCACACCGCGCGGCACGCGCTGCAACCGGAGCTGCGTCCCCGCGAGGATTCCGCCTATCTGCTTCTGGAGGGCGAGCTGTTGGCGCTGTCCCCGGCGCTGGTGACGGTTGATGCGGACGAAGCGGAGGCGCTGGCACACGCAGCCCTGGCCGAGCCCGAGGCCAGCGGGCGGCGGGTGGCGCGGCTCGCCGCCGCGTTGGAGGCGCTGCGGGAGGAACTGCTCCCCGAGGATCCCTACGCCGAGTGGGTGTCGTCGCGCCGGGCCGAACTCTCCGTGCTCCGCAACCGGGTGCTCCACGCCCTCGCCGACACGCACCTCGCCGAAGGGCGCCCAGCGGAGGCGGGCACCCTGCTCGAGTGGTTCCTGTCCAGCAACCCCGCGGACGAACGCGCCCACGAAGGCTTGATGCGGGCCCTGCTCGCCCTGCGCCGGCCCGAACAGGTCCTGCGGCAGTACCAGCTGGCCCGCGCGGCGCTCGATGCCGAACTCGGGGTACGTCCCGGCGCGCTGATCGAGGAGCTGCGCCGGGCGGCCGCCGCCGCATCCTCCCGGCCGGCCGCCGATGCGCCAGCGCAGCCACCGCTGCATCCGGCCGTTCGGCTCGCGGTAGGGACCCCGCTCTTCGGTCGGGACAAGGCGCTGCGCATGCTCACGAGTCAGGACGATGGCGTTCCCCCGCTCACACTGGTCGCGGGCGAGGCGGGCATCGGAAAGACCCGGCTGGCCGCCGAGGCAGCAGGGACCGCTCACCGGCGCGGGGCGCTGGTGTTGTGGGGAGCCAGTCACGAAGCGGAGGGGCAGACACCGTACGGCCTGTGGACTGAGGCCCTGGACTCGTGGCTCGCCGACCGGTCGCCCCAGGAGCAGGCGGCCGTCGCCGCCGAGTATCCCGTACTCGCCAGCCTGGTGCCCGCCCTCGGCCCGGCGCTCGCCACCGACGTCGGACCCGAGGAGAAGCGCGCCCGCCTTTTCCTCGCGGTCGGTGGTCTGCTGGACCGCCTGGCGGCAGCCTGCCCCCATGGCGTCCTGGTGGTGCTGGACGACCTGCACGCCGCCGACCTCGCTTCGATGCAACTCCTGTATCACCTCGTCCGTCGTCCCGGGTCGCGGGCACGGCGGTTCATCGCGACGTACCGCGAGGAGGACCTCACCGTCGACTCGGCGCGCCGGCGCGTTGTCGACGCGGCGGTGCGCCAGGGCCTGGCGAGGCGACTGGACCTGATGCGCCTGAGCGAGCGGGATTGCGGGCGGCTGGTGGCCGGACTGTGCGGTGAGGCCAACCCCTCCCCGGACTGGGTTTCCGGCGTCTTTCGGCTCTCGGCGGGCAATCCGCTGTTCGCCGGTGAACTGGCGAGATTTATCAGCAGCGAGCTGCCTTCCCCGTCCGCGACCGCGCTTGGGTCCATCGGCCTCCCCGAATCGGTCCGGGGGGCGGTCGAGGCCCGGCTGGATCGTCTCGACAGCGCGGCCCGCGACGTCGTCGACGTGCTCGCCGTGGCCGGTGGGGACGTCTCCCTGATCGAAGCCGCGGATGTCGCCCGGTCGGGGCTGCATCCACCGCTCAACAGTCCGCAGTTCGCCGTCGCCGTCGACCGGATCCTGGCCGCGGGCCTGGTCGAGGAACGTGATGTCGCCCTGGCCGGCCGGAACGTACCCGGGTACGCCTTCCGGCACCCGCTGGTCCGGCTGGCCTGTTACGAAAGGCTCACCGCTGCCCGCCGCCGGGTCATGCACGGCGCCTACGGCGACGCGGTGCTCCGGCACCGCCCGGATGCGGTCGACGCGCTCGCTTTCCATTTCGTTCAGGCGGACGACCCGCGCGCGGTGCCCTGGTTGCGCCGGGCCGCCGAGCGGGCCGCGGCGCTGTATGCCAACGACAGCGCAGACCGCTACTACACCGAACTGATCGTGCGGCTCACCACCGACGATACGCAGGCGGCGGATGCCCGGCACGACCACGGACTGATCCTGCGTCGGCTGGCCCGCTACCCGGAAGCGGAGCAGGCGCTGCGTAGCGCGCTGGGAACCCGGTTGCGTGCAGGGTCGGTCGACGCGGCCGTGCGATCGCTGGCGGCCCTCGCAGAGGTGTTGTGCTCGGCGGGCCGTCCCAAGGAGGCACGGGCGCTGCTGGACGACTCCACGACCTCGCCCGATGACGTGTCGGCGGGCGCGCTGGCCCTGAAGAAGCTGGCCTCGTCCTTCGCATACTTCCAGCTCGGACGGTACGAGCACTCGCTGGCAGCGGCAGTCGACGCCGAGGCTGCGGCCCGCGCGGCGGTCGGAGGCGCCGACCGGGATCAGGTGCCGCTGCTGATGGGCCGCGCCACCGGCAACCGGGCGCTCGCCCTGGCAATGCTGGCTCGGCCGGCCGCGGCGCAACAGGCGGCGCTCGAGTCGCTCGAGCACGCCGAACGGGCCGGGGACGTCAAGCTGTTGACGACAGTGCTCTCGATGCTCAGCAACCTCGCACTCGAGGCCGGAAACCATGGGGCGGCGCGCGACTTCCGAATCCGGTCGCTGGGCATGGCCGAGCGCGGCGGGGACCCGACCATGATCGCGTTCGAGCGAGGCAACATGGCGCGACTGGACCTGGTCACCGGGAACATCGAGGCCGCACACGCGGGTGCGGTCGCCGCAGTCGAGCTCGTGCGACCGTTCAGCCCCTCGTGGTGCCTGGCCCCCTGCCTCGTGCATCTGGCGGAGGTGTCGGTCCGTCGGGCCGACTGGGCGGTCGCTGACGCGGCGCTGCGCGAGTGCGCGGAGCTCGCCGGACGCAGCGGTGACGCCCAGGTACTCGACGCAATCGACCGGATTTCGGCGGAGCTTGCGCAGGCCAGAGCCGCCGCGGGATGAGGGCGACGCCCATAGCGGCCGGGTAACGAGGCTGTTAATGGCCGGGTAACGCCCCCGCTCTACGGTGCGCGCCGGAACCCGATGCGATCGTGAGGCGCGCCATGCACATCCCCACCCCGTCGGCCAAGGACGTACCCGCCGTCATGGTCGTAGATGCCGGCGGTGAGCCCTGGGAACAGGTCGAGCCGCTGCTCGCCCGCCGGGTGGGGGAGCTGCCTCCGGCAGCCGTGCTGGAGCTCATCGCCTCGGAGCCAGGGGTGTGTGCCGCCCTGCCGCACTGGTGTGCGGAGCGCGGGCACGCCCTGGAGCCAGGCGTGCCGGACGGCGACGCGTCGGTGTTCCGCATCCGCAGGGACGACCTTTCACCTTTGGAGTTGCGATGAGAACCCCGGCACGTGTGTGGAGATTCGGTCCGGCCAGGCGAAGTCGCCTCGCCGGTAGGCTGGTCGGCGGTCTGGCGTCGATCGCGTTGGCTGCGTCGGTGCTGGCGTTGACCGGCACGGCGGCGCAGGCTGTTGAGCCACAGGCGAAGGCACAGGACAAGATCCGGCCTGCCCTGCTGAACAAGCTCAAGGCGAAGGGCCAGGCCGACTACTGGGTGCGTCTGGACACCCGGGCCGACCTGTCGAAGGCCAGCCAGATCAGGGACTGGAACCAGCGTGGCAGCGCGGTGGCGAAGGCGCTGCGGGAGCACGCGGAGGTCAGCCAGGCCGGTATTCGTGCCCGGCTGGACCGGGCGAAGGTGGAATACAAGGCGCTCTGGGCCACGAACGCGATCCACGTGACGGGTGGTTCGCTGAAGATGGCCGAGCAGTTGGCGGCGGAGCCGGCGGTGGAGTCGCTGTGGCCGGTCGTCAGTTACGCGGCGCCCGAGCCGGCGGCGGGCCAGGATGTTGCCGAGGTCAACTCGGTCGAGTGGGGCATCGCCAACATCAATGCCGATGACGTGTGGGCGAAGTATGGCACGAAGGGTGCCGGCATCGTCGTCGGGAGCATCGACACCGGCGTCCAGTTCGACCACCCGGCGTTGGTGAAGCAGTACCGTGGCAACAAGGGTGACGGCACGTTCGACCACAACTACAGTTGGTTCGACGCTGCGGGGACCTGCGCGGGTGCGCCGTGTGACCGAAACGGGCACGGCACGCACACGACGGGCACGATGGCCGGCGACGACGGCGGCAGCAACCACATCGGGGTCGCCCCGGAGGTGAAGTGGATCGCCGCCAACGGCTGCTGCCCGAGCTCCACCGCCCTGATCGAGTCCGGTCAGTGGATGTTGGAGCCGACGGATCTGAACGGGCAGAACCCGGACGCCAGCAAGCGGCCGCACGTCATCAACAACTCGTATGGGTCCAACGTGCCGTCGAACGACCCGTTCATGGAGGACATCAGCCTGGCGTGGACCGCGTCGGGCATCTTCGGGGCGTGGGCGAACGGCAACAACGGCGGCGGCTGTAACACGAGCGGCTCGCCGGGCAGCCGGATCATCAACTACTCGGTCGGCGCGTACGACGCGAACAACGCCATCGGCTCGTTCTCCTCGCGCGGGGCGGGCCAGGACGGTGAGATCAAGCCGAACATCTCCGCCCCGGGCGTGAACGTGCGCTCCAGCGTGCCCGGCAGCGGGTACGCCAGCTACAACGGCACCTCGATGGCCACCCCGCACCTGGCGGGCGCGGTCGCCCTGTTGTGGTCCGTCGCGCCGGCCCTGGCAGGTGACGTCGAAGCGACCAAGGCCCTGCTCGACGACACCGGCATCGACACCCCGAACAGCCAGTGCGGCGGCACCGACGACGACAACAACGTCTTCGGCGAAGGCCGACTCGACGCCCTCGCACTGGTGAGCCAGGCCCCCGGCCGGGTCAGTGGTCTGATCACCGACACGACGACGGGCAGGCCGATCTCGGGCGCAACGGTCACCGCCGGCGCCGTGACCGCCCGCTCCGACAGCGAGGGTCGCTACCGGCTGCCGGTGACGGACGGCGAACACACCCTGACGTTCGGCGCCTTCGGCTACGCGGACGCCACCGCCGTCGTGTCGGTCCGCCCTGGTGAGCCCGTCACCCGCGACATGGCGTTGACCCCGGTGCCACGGGTTCACGTCCGCGGCACGGTCACCGACGGCTCCGGGCACGGCTGGCCGTTGTACGCGAAGATCAGCGTGCCCGGTGACCCCAATGCCCACTACACCGACCCGTACACGGGCCGGTACGACCTGCTGCTCCCTGCCAACCGCAGCTACCAGCTGACCTTCGACCCGGACCTGTCCGGCTACCCGTCGGCGCCCCGGGAGGTGGCCGTCGGCGGTGACGACATCGCGTTGGACGTTGCCGTGCCGTATGACACCCAAGCCTGCACCGCGCCGGGATACGCGGTCAGCTTCGACGGGCTGAGCCAGTCGTTCGACGCCTCTGCCCGGCCGGACGGCTGGACCGTGACGGACGCGGCCGGCAACGGCGAGGTGTGGCGGTTCGACGATCCGGGCAACCGGAGTAACAGGACGAAGGGCACGGGCTACTTCGCCACCGTGAACAGCCTCGTTTACGACCAGGCCCGCACCCAGGACACCGCCCTCACCTCACCGGTGGTCGACCTGAGCGGCGTGGAGACCGCGACCCTGCAGTTCAACACCTACCTGATCGGGACCTACAACCCAGCGCCGGCCCACGTCTACGTCGAGCTGTCCGTCGACAACGGAGAGAGTTGGGTGACGGTCTGGGAGAAGGACAAGGTCAGCGTCTCCGGCTCGCTGCAGACCCTCGCGGTACCGCAGGCCGCGGGCAAGTCCCAGGTCCAGCTCCGGTTCCGGTACACCGGCGGCGGTCGCAACACCTGGCAGGTGGACAACGTCAACCTGGGTAGGCGCTCCTGCGTGCCCCAGCCGGTCGGGCTGGTCGCCGGCCAGGTCACGGATGCCAACACCAGCGCCGGGCTCAACGGCGTCAAGGTGGCCGCCACCAGCGGGACGCCGACGGCGACCAGCAAGGGCACGCCCGACGACACCGCGCTCGGCGACGGCTTCTACACGCTGATCGCGCCGTCCGGGGAACACTCCTTCACCGCCGGCGCCAGCCGCTACACGACTGTCACCAAGCCGCTCGCGGTCACCGCGCACGCGGTCGCCAAGGTTGACTTCCCGCTCCCCGCGGGGCGGCTCGCGCTGTCGGGTTCGGTCGACCAGACCGTCCATCTGGGCGGCAGCGCGACCGCCTCGGTCACGGTCACGAACACCGGCGGCGCTCCCGCCAGCGTGACGCTCAACGAGGCGAGTGGCCGGTTCTCCCTGCTGACCGCCCCCAGCGCCACCCCACGCAGGGTCCAGGCCACGACGTCCAAGCACGCCTTCGCCGGCACCACCCTGACGCGGAGCGCCGTGCCGTCGGCGGCGAGCGGTACCGCCTGGGTGTACGGCCCGAGCACTCCCAACGCGTTGATGGACAACGTCGTCGCCGCGTACGACGGCAAGGTGTACACCGTCGGCGGCGTGGCGATGAGCCCTGTCGGGCAGATCTCCCTCACCGACAAGGGGTACGTGCTGGATCCGCGCGGCGGCGGCTGGAAGCCGATAGCCAGCCAACCGACGATCCGGGACAAGGCGAACGGCGCCTTCATCGACGGCAAGCTCTACATCACCGGTGGCTGGTCGGCCGCGCGGGACGGCTCCACCGAGCCGGGCCTGGACATCTACGATCCGCGCAGCGACACGTGGAGCACGGGAGCGCCCATCCCGACCAGCTACGCCGCCTCTGGTGTGGCCACGCTCGACGGCAAGCTGTACCTGGTGGGCGGCTGCACCGACACCTGCGGCAGCAAGGACGTCTGGGTCTACGCGCCCAGCACGGACCGGTGGCAGAAGGCGGCCAGCTACCCGGAGCTGACGTCCTGGCTCTCCTGCGGGACCATCGCCGGCAAGATCTACTGTGCTGGCGGCGCCACGGAGGACCAGGACAGCAAGAAGACGTACGTCTACGACCCGGCAAGCAACGCCTGGACGAGGGCGGCGGACATGCCGTACGGCGCTTGGGGCGCCTCCTACAGCGCTGCCAACGGCTTGCTGATCGTCTCCGGCGGCGTCAACGGCGACTGGATCAGCATGGAGAACTACGCGTACGAGGCGAGCACGAACACCTGGTTCGCGCTCCCGTCATTCACCGTGCAACCCACCTACCGGGGTGGCGGGGCGTGCGGCTTCTACAGCGTCGGCGGTGGCTACGGTGAGCCCGGCTGGCTCACCCGGGCCCTCCCCGGATTCGACGTTTGCGACGAGGGCGACGCATCGTGGCTGTCGCTGGATACGCAGCGGCTCACCGTGCAGCCGAACGCGTCCGTCACGGTGAAGGTCACCCTGAACGCCGGTGCCGTGTCGATCACGCAGCCCGGCGACCTCACCGCCGAGATCGCGGTGGACTCCGACACGCCGTACCGGGTCGCTCCGGTCGGCGTCACCATGCACGTCACCCCACCCAAGACCTGGGGCAAGGTGACCGGCACGGTGACGGGTGTCGACTGCGACGGCACGCCGATGCCGCTGGCCGGCGCGTCGGTGCAGGTCGTCACCTCGGATGCCAGCTACCCGCTCTTCACCGACAAGGACGGCCGCTACGCGCGGTGGCTCGACACGAAGTACAGCCCGTTGACCGTCATCGCCGCCGACAAGGACTTCGAGTCGGAGAGCCGCAAGGTCAAGGTCAAGGCGGGTGCCACCACCGCGGCCAACTTCACCCTGAGATCCTCCCTCTGCGCCGGCTGAACACACGCGTACCAGGGCGTCTCCTGCCCTGTGCGTCGCAGCTGGGCCCGCACCGCCATCCGACGGTGCGGGCCCAGCCCGTTGTGCCGGAGGTACGCCGGTCGCGCGGGGCCCCGGCGAGTGCGTTCCGGTGGGACCGGCTTGGAAGGTTGACCTCCTCCCCCACGGCGAAAGCCGGCGGGATCCCGGGGTTGAGGCGCGTTCACGTCGGCGTTGTTACGTCACCCGCGATCAACGACCGATGAGGTTCTCTTCGGATGGAACGTGCGGCGGCATGCCCGGCGGTGAAACGGGCTCGTCGCGTCGTGCCTCGCTCAGCTGCAGTGCCGTCGCAGATGTCGGGCAAGGGCCCGCCCCGCCGGACGGCGGGACGAGCCCCTTGCTCGTCGGTCCGTCAGGCCTTGTCGGGCCGTTCGGTGACGCGGATGGCGTTGACCAGCGACTTACCGCTGGTCGCCGCGAACCGTACGTTGAGCACACCGTCGGTCACGGTGACCGTGTAGGTCCGGGTGACCGCCGCGTAGGCACCGGCCTCGTACGCGATGTCGAGGGACGGCAGTACCTCGACGTCCTCGGCGAGGACGTCGAAGACCCGCTGGCCTGGCTTGCTGCTCGACACCTCGGCGAAGTCCAGCTCCACCGTGTAGACGCCGTTGGGCACGTTGTCGAACCGGTATTCGTACATGCCCTCCCGCGCGTTCTGGAAGAGCGCCGGGTCATCGGTGCCGCTGATGGCCCGAGTCGTGGCCTTGATGCTCGACGTGCCCTGGTAGCCGAAGGAGCCCGCCGTGTACTTCTGGTCCTGCTGCCAGGTGTCGCCGAGGGTGTCCACGGCGGTGCCGGAGGCACCGGCGTCGAGCGCGGCCTGGTAGCGGGGCACAACAACCTTCACCGGAACGCTGATCACCGGTGCCCGACCGCTGTCGGAGTTCACCTGCACCGTGGCGGTGAGCACCTCGCCCGCTGGGTACCCGGCCGTGTCGACCGAGAGCTTGCCGGTGGCCTTCGCGCCCGTGGCCAGGTCGCCGCCGGTCAGGCTGACCGCCAGCCACGGGGCATCCTCGACGACGGTGTACGCGGTCGGGAAACCCGAGTTGGACAGCTCGAACGCGCGGCTGCGCTGCTGGCCGACGGGCACCACGATCTCGTAAGCGTCATTGGCGACCGCCACCTTGCCGGTCTTGAGCGCCTCGGACACCGTCGCGACGCCGCCCGACTCGAGCGTCACCGCCTGCTCGAAGGGCTGGTACGCCAGGGCGGTGAGCTTGACCGAGGTCGCACCGGACGGCGCCTGGACCAGGTATGAGCCGTCCGGCCTGGTGGTGGCGGTCACCGCCGTGTCACCCGTGCCCACGGTGACCGTCGCCCCCGCGACGGCTTCGCCGTCGTTGGCGTCGAGCACCGCGCCCCGCACCACGCCGGTCTTGCTGGTCCGGAAGTCGATGCTGAAGCCGTCGGAGAGCGCGCCGGCCGTGTTGTAGGAGTACTGGAACGCATCGGTGCCCGTAGCGTTCTCCAGGCCGATGGTGGCGCTGGAGCCGGACTCGAGGCCGGTGCTGGCGATGTCCTTGTAATGGTAGGAGATCGTGCCGTTCTCGCCGATGACGACGGAGAACGAGAACCTCTCGGATTGGGCCGACCAGTGGGCGACGTTCCGCCACTCGACGACGAACGCGCGGTGCGGGGTGGTGCCGATGACGCCGGTGTAGACGCCCGCGGTGCTCGCGTTCACGATCAGGTCGTCCCAGAACGGGTAGAGCGCGGCGTTGGGCGTGGTGGTGCGGGGGATGGTGTTGTTGGCGCTCGAGGTCGAGTTCGAGCCGAAGGTCACCACGCCGTTCGTGGTTATCCAACCGGAGGTGTAGGTCGCGCCGTACAGCGGGACCGGGAAGGGCAGGGTGATCGCCAGGCTCGCCGTGTCGCCGGTGAGGGTCGTCTTGTCCGTGCCCGCGACGTAGTCGCTGCCCTTGGCCGCCGCGCACGCGTACCCGAAGGTGTCGAGGCGGTCCGGCAGGGCGATGTTCACCGTCGTGTCGGCGGCCAGCTCGACGTGCGCGGTACCCGCTGCGGCACATGCGGACGAGGACGTGGCACCCAGGTCGTACGCCCCGAGCGGCAGGGTCACCTCGTAGTGACCCTGGGCGTCCGCAGTGGCGGTGACCGGGGTGTCCTTCACGGTGATCGCCGCGCCCGCAGCGGGGCCGGCGTGGGACGTGACCGTTCCCGAGACCTTCGCCGACGGCGCCTGCTCCAGCGCGAAGTTCCGGGTGGCGGTCTGCCCCTGCGTGATCGTGACAGCGCCGGTGCCCGAGCGGTAGCCGAACTTGGTGACCGTGAGCGTGTAGTCGCCGACGGAGAGCACGGGCAGCGCGAACGTGCCGTCGGCCGCGGTGTTGAGGGTGCGGTCCATCGGTCCGTCCACGACCACCTTCGCCCCGGCGATGGCCGAGCCATCCGAGGTGACCGTGCCGTTGAGCGCTCCGGTAGCGCCGCGCGGCGTGGCGGAGACCGCCGCGAACGCGTCGAGCCGGCCCTCACCGAAGACGTTGTTGTCGGCCGCGGTGCCGCCACAGGTGGTGTTGTCGACGTCGATGGCGGTCTGGTCGAGCAGCGCCTCGGTCTGCGCCACGTCGCCCTGGGTGGCGGGGGACGCCGACCACATCAGCGCGACCGTGGCCGCGGTGTGGGGGGAGGCCATCGACGTGCCGGAGATCGCGTTGTATCCGCCGTTCATCCAGCTGGAGCGCACGTTGACGCCCGGCGCCGCGAGGTTCGGCTTGACCGTCCCGTTCTCGCCGGTGCCCCGGGAGGAGAAGCTCGCGATCGTGTTGTTGGTGTCGAACGCGCCGGAGCTGTAGCTGCTCACGTACGAACCCGGCGAACCGCTGGTGTTGCAGCCCGGTCCCGCGTTGCCGTTGGAGAACGCCGGGAAGATGCCGGCGGTCCGCCAGGCGGCAACCACTTCCTGGTACCAGGGGTCGTAGACGTTGGCGCCCCAGGAGTTGTTCACCACGTCGGGGGCCAGGTCGGGGCGCGGGTTGGCGCCGGTCAGATCCGTGGGCGCGACGATCCACTGCCCGGAGGCGAGCAGCGAGGCGCGGCTGCAGGAGCTGGATTCGCAGCCCTTGGCGGCGATCCACTTGGCACCGGGCGCGACGCCGACCTTGTTGGTGCCACCGTCGTCGCCGACCATCGTGCCCATGGTGTGGGTGCCGTGGCCGTTGTTGTCGCACGGCGCGGCACCGGAGCACACGTCGGCCGGGTCGAACCAGTTGTAGTTGTGGTTGTAGGTGCCGTCGGCGTTGAGGCCGCGGTACTGGTTCTTGACCGCCAGGTGGTCGTACTGGACACCAGTGTCGATGTTGGCGACCACGATGCCCTCACCGCGCACCCCGAGCTCGTTCCAGACCCGGGGAGCGTTGATCCGGTCGACGTTCCACTCGATCGCGTCGACCGTGGGCTCGGTCTCGCCCGCGATTGGCCTGTCGATCGTGATCTCGTCGTCCGCCGTGATCCGCGCGACCTCGGGTAGCTCAGCCAGCTTCCCGACAAGCTCCGCACCGCCGACCGCCTGGAGAGAGTTGTCGATCCAGAAGGAGGTGTAGTCGGCTCCCGCCGACTCCAGCACCTTCACCACGTTGGCCTGGGACGTCGTGGCCTGCTGCTGCTTCGCCGCCAGGACGGCCGCCGCCTTCTCGGCCCTCGTCCGGGCCTTCGTCGCCACCTGCAGGTCGGCGTCGCGGTCGAACTCGATCCAGAAGCTGACCTTCTCCTCCTTCTGGAGCTGTCCGAGCAGTTCGGATTCCGCCTTCCGCTCGACCGCGGTCTCGTCCGTGACCGGCCGGGCAAGTGCGGTGCCGCCGGCGAGCGGCAACAGCGCGAGTGAGGCCAGGGCCGCGATGGCCACGTGCAGCGGCTTTCTTTGTCTTGACACGAGGTCTCCTTCTCGGGTACGGCGGGAGTCGCCCGCTGTGGGGGTGCAGGAAACGGGGTACGGCTCACCGCCCGTGCCAGCGGCCTCATTCATCGAGCCATCTGCAAGCCTCGATTAAGAGCTGGGCGTGATCAAGCGATGACAATGGCTTATGAATGCCATGGCGGAGATACGCCAGTGCCGCGGAGCCAGGTGCCGAGCAAGGCGCTCCAGTCGGCCGGGGCCACGGCCAGGAGGCGCCGCTGGACCGCATTCGCCTGCTGTTCGTTTACGGGCACGGCGCGGGCGACCGCCGCGAGCAGCAGGAGCGAGGCGAGGGAGGACTACCCAGCTACGTCGATCCGAGTGGATTCCGAGGGTGCCCTATTCCGGCGGTAATGGTTTGGTAACTGCCGTCTTCTAGGGTTCGCCGCGCCAGATCGCCCAGCCCCCGAGGTGGCCCATGCATCCGGTCCATGCCGTCGTCGACGCCTGCGGCGAGCCCTGGGTTGCGTGGCTGGCCTCAGGCTGCCGCCGCTTCGGTCCGGTCGCTGATGGCGGTCGTGTCCCCTGCAGCCGAGCTTCCGCCGAAGGCCCGCACAAGGCGTTGCGGCGAACTGTCTCGTCAGCCATGAAGGGGGAGAGACGGTGTTCCAGGCGCTGGGGCTGACGGAGACGGAAACCCGGTTGTACACCCTGCTGATACGGGCCGATCCATGCCGGGAAGACTCGGTGGCGGAGCTACTCGGGGTGCCCCCGGAACAGGCTTCGGCGGCCGTGGACGGCCTGGCCGCCAAGGGCCTGCTGACTCGCGCCGACGGAAATCGCACCCGGCTGATCGTGTCACCGCCCGACATCGCGGGAGAGGTGCTGCTGTTGCGGCGGATGCAGGAGCTGCACACTGCCCGTGCGGCTCTGGGGCGCCTGGCGGACGAGTACCGCACCGCGTCCTGGCCAGACGACGTACGGACGCTGGTGGAGGCGACTCCAGAGGCAGCAGTGGCACAGCGTGTCGAGCAGATTCAGCGCAGAGCGCGCCACGAGGTGTTGATCCTCGATGTGCCGCCCTATCTGACGCCACCGGCGCCGGACAGGGGCGTCACGAACAACACCGAGCTCCAGCGGCTGGCGGAGGGCGTGCGCTATCGGACGGTGTACGACCGGCGGGCGATCGAGGGGGATGGCGGTCTGACCCGGGTCTCCCGCTACATGGCGGCGGGTGAGGAGGCCCGCATCGCCCACCGGGTGCCGCTCAAGGCGATGATCGTGGACCGCGAGCTGGCAATCGTCCCTGCGGTCGCGCGCGAAACGGGACGCGCGGCTGGTTCGGCCCTGATCCATCCAAGCCCACTTCTGGACGGACTGATCGAACTGTTCGAGCTGATCTGGTCGCGGGCACTGCCCATCGAAGCCTCGGGCGTGCCGCACGCGGAAGCGCCCGCACTCGACGGGGAGGACCGTCAGCTGCTCACCCTCCTGCTCAGCGGCCTCACCGATGCGGTTATCGCCCGTCAGCTCGGCATTGGACAGCGGACCGTGCTGCGACGCGTGCGCAAGCTGATGGACCGGGCGGGGGCGGTGACTCGCATGCAACTGGCGTGGTACGCCGCATGGCACGGCTGGATCGGACCGGTGACAACCAACGATCGGCGGACGCCCCCCAAGCACCGGTGAACTGGTCGTACCTGGTGCGCCGCTTGGCTCAGGCGAGGCCAACGGTTGCGCGAGGGCCCGCCGCGAGGCCGGTTGACACCCGCAGGCGGCCCGGGCCGGGCAAACCCGGGCTGCCACGACCGGGTGCCGGGCGGTCTGCGACGCCCGGCACCCGGTCGGCTGGAGAGGTCAGGGCGCCCGGACCCCGTACGCCCGGAGGATGGTCTGCCGCACCGTGTTGCCGACGGCGTCGGCGGCCGTGGCCCGAAGCGAGACGAAGCCGTCCGTCCGCGGGTTCTTCACCTTGGCGGTGCCGTCCTCGACCTCGACCGGCGTCCAGGTGGTCCCGTCGTCGTAGGAGACCTCCAGGCCGGTGAGGGTGGTCGGGGACGGGGCCGCGCCGGGGCTGCGCTGCACGGTCACGGTCAGCTCCGAGGTGCTGGCGGCGACCGCCGAGTTGCTCATGTCCAGGCCCTTGACCTCGGCGCGGACCCCGAGCAGCGGCAGGACCGTCAGCTCGTTCGACGCCGCGGAGCGGAAGGTCCACTCGCACTCGACCCGGGTGGAGAGCCCGGCGTACGGCCGGTTGCGGGTGAGCACCCCGTGCAGCGTGTAGACGCCCTCGTCGGCCGGCACCACCGTGCCGGACTGGTACCACCCGACGGCGTTCCACCGCTTGATCAACTGGCCGTCCCGGGACAGGTCGAGGAAGCCCTCGGCGCCCCAGTCGACGCCGGTCTCACCCTCGTTGCCGCTGATCAGCCACTGCACCCCGTTCCAGTTGTGCAGGCCCATTTCGTTGCCCAGCCGGGCCAGCGCGTCCAGGCCCATGTTGGGGCCGAGCACGGCGCCGTTCCAGACCAGCCGGTTGTCCTGCCCCGGCCCGTAGGTGCGGGGCGCGATCTCGGCCGGCATCCGGCCCGCGACCCGGATCCGGTCGTTCCACGCGCCCGGGGTGCGCCAGTCGACCACCTTCGACGGGAACGCCACCGGCTGGTCGAAGATCGCCATCGGGTGCCCGTCGGCCGGGGTTGCGCCGCTGTCCCCGCCCGACGGAGCGCCCTGCGCCCGGTAGTCCACGGTCACCCGGGCCAGGCCCTCCCGACCGGTCCGGTACGACAGGTCCGCCGGCACGCCGCCCGTCCGCTTGTCGACCACGTGGTAGAAGAACGGGCTCGGCGCCGTCGACGACGCGCCCTTGCGGGCGAACGTGGCGTGCGCCCGGTAGGAGACGGCTGGGTCGGCCACGGGGGCCACGTACAGCGTGCCGAAGTCGACCGCCCGGCCGACCGTCGCGCTGACCTCGCGCGTCCCGTCGGTGACCGGCAGCGATACGCCCGCGACCAGGGAGACCCCCTCGGCCTCGGTGTCGTCCACCCGGACGTCGACCGGGCTGGCGGTCCGCGCGTCCAGGGTCACCGTCCGGTCCGCGTCCATGGTCACCGGGACGACGACCAGGCTGGTGCTGCGCGGGGCGGAGGTGCCGATGCCCTGCACCGCCCAGTACTGGCCCTCCGGCACGGTCTGCGTGGCGGAGCCGCCGGAGAGGTTGAGGAAGTACGTGGCCTCGCTGTAGCGGTCGATGAGCTGCACCGTGCCCTTGGCCGGCTGGCCGGCGCGGTCGATCGCAGTGGCGGTCAGCCGCCACGACGGTACCGGGGTGTGGTCGCCGAGGAGGCTGCGTACCGAGACGGCGCCGTCGGCGGTGGCCGCGGTGAGTACGGCGGCCTGCGTGCCGCGCGGCATCACGTCGTGGACCGTCACGGTGACCGACGCGGTGCCGTGCGCGGGCACCGTGACGCTCTGCTGGTCGAGGGTGAACATGGCCGGGTTGCCGGGCTGCCCGCCGGGCGAGGACGGGGTGTCCACGGTCAGGCCCAGGGTGACGGCGGTGTCGCCGTCGTTGCGGTAGGTCAGCTCATGGCTCTTCTCGGTCCCCGGCTGGCGTCCCCAGCCGGCGACGGCGGTGAGGTTCGCCGGGGAGACGGTGACCGGCTGGCCGACCGCTCGCGCCACGTCCACCCGCCCGGTGCCCTGCTGGTACGGGTTCAGGCCGGCGTTCGGCGTGGCCGCGCCGAGCAGGGCCGCCTTGAGCTGCGCCCCGGTCCAGGTCGGGAAGCGCTGGGCCAGCAGCGCGGCGGCGCCGGCGACGTGCGGGGTGGCCATCGAGGTGCCGCTCATCGCGACCGAGCCGCCGCCGAGCCCGGCGGCGACGATGCCCACGCCGGGCGCGGTGATCTCCGGCTTGACCGCGTGATCACCGACCCGGGAGCCCCTGCTGGAGAAGTACGCGAGCTTGTCGGAGCGGTCGACCGCGCCGACCGACAGCGCCGCGTCGGCGGTGCCGGGACTCTCGACCGTGGACACGCCGTTCTCGCCGGAGTTGCCGGCGGCCACCACGAAGAGCGCGCCGGTCTGCGCGGAAAGTTCGTTGATCGCCTGCTCCAGGGGGTTGACCCCCGGCTCGTCCGGGCCGCCGATGCTCATGTTCACGACCTTTGCGCCGGCGGTGGTCACCGCCCACTCCATGCCGGCCAGCGTCGCCGAGTCCGGGCAGCTTCCGCCGGCGGTGCAGATCTTTCCGACCACCAGCCGGGCGTCCGGTGCGACGCCGCGCAGCGTGCCGTCGGTCGTGCCGCCGATGGTGGACAGGACGTGGGTGCCGTGGCCGTGGTCGTCCTCGGCGCTGCCGACCCCGGTGAAGTCCTGCGCCATGGCCACCCGGCCGGCCAGCATCGGGTGGTCCGAGTCGTAGCCGCTGTCCAGCATGGCCACGGTGACGCCCTTGCCGGTCGAGCCGGACTGCCAGGCGGTGGGCGCGCCGATCTGCGGCACGCTGTGGTCGAGTGTCACCCGGGTCCGCCCGTCCAGCCACACCCGGCTGACCTCACTGCGCATCCGCCCGCCGGCGGTGAGCTGCCGCCAGAACGACTTCCGTTCCGCCTTCCCGGTCCGCATGGCGGTCATCCGCAGCCGGGTGAGGTCCCGGGTCACCCGGGCGGCGGGGAGCAGCCGGCCGAGGGCCGGCGCGGCCGTCCCCCGCGGGTGCTCGACGATCAGCGGCAGGTCCGCCTGGTGGGCGTCGTCGTAGCCATATTCGACGAGCCGGTCCACGTCGAAGAAACGGGCGTCGAGTGCGCCGTCGGCGACCAGGGGCAGCGCGTCGGACGGGAAGACGGAGATGTCCCCGGGACCGTCCGAGCGGGTGGTGAAGGTGATGTCCTCCCGTCCCTCGCCGGCCTGCGGCGCCACGGAGAGCACCCCGGTCGGGCCGGTGGTGACGGTCAGCGTGTCCCCGGTGACCAGGGTGAGGGTGACGGTGCGGGCGGCGCCGCCGGCGGTGACGCCGGCCGGTGGTGACGCCGTGGTCGAGGCGGCGGCCGGTACGCCGCCGAGGGTGAGCGGGAGGACAACGGCCAGCGCGGCCGCCACCCTCCGGGTCCGGTGTGGCACGAGTTCTCCCTGGTGTCGAGGGCTAGGAGGATCGGATGACGCACGCCTGGCGGGCCGGTTCCGGTCACCCCGGGCCGGGGTCCGTCCGGACGCCGCCGGTGTCGATCCGGAAGCCCGGGCCACCGTCGACGGTGGTCACCTCCCACACCGGGTAGCCGTGCCGCGCGCACCATTCGGTGACGGCGACGCGTACCCCGGGGTCGTCGGTGACCAGGTCGATGATTCCGCCGACGGGAAGCTGCCGGGTTCGCGCCGCGAGCACGGCGGCGACCCGGGCCCACGGCTCGCCACCCGCGTCGACGACGACGGCGGCGGCGGGTGGGTGATCAGCGGGCATCGGGATCCTCGATGGTCGTCCGGGCGGCCGGTCGGGACCGACGGGCCGTGGGTCGACGGGACGCTAGGAGGCGGCCGTTACCGCGGCATTACCGGCCTCGCCGTCGGCGTGGACCAGCTCCGCGCGGAGCGCCCCGGCGCGGGTCAGGTCGCGTCGGGCCACCGCGCCGCCGGCTACCACCGCGGCCCGCGCCTCCAGCAGCCGGACCAGCCCGTACGGGTACGGCATGGCCTCGGCCCGCTCCACGCTGGCGCCCAGCACGTCGAGCGCCTCGTCGGCCCGGCCGAGCGCGGTCAGCGCCAAACCGTGCACCCGGCCCGCCTCGACCCCGGCGACCCGGTCGGCACCCTCCCGTACCGCGGCGGCGACCCGTCGGGCCGTCTCGGCGTCCCCGGCCACCAGGTGCGCCCAGGCCCGGATCGGGGCGGCGCCCGCCGTCTCCACCTCCGTTAGCAGGGCGAGCGCCGCCAACGGGTCACCGCGCCGGACCGCGATCTCCGCCAGCCCGGTCCGGGCGTCGGAGAGGGCCTGCCGGTCGCCGGTGGCGGCGGCCAGGTCCTGGCACTCCGCCAGGCACGCCTCCGCACTCTCGAGGTCGTCCGTCCAGAGCCGCAGTGTGCCGAGGTTGACCAGCGCGTACGGCAGGCACCACGGGGTGCCGAGCGGCCGGGCCAGGGTCGCGGCAGAGCGGAGCAGCCGAATGCCCGGGGCCCAGTCGCCGAGCAACAGATGCAGCCGGCCCAGGTTGCCCCGGCGGAAGGCGAGCAGCGCCGGATCGCCGGTGCGTACCGCCAGATCGAGCGCCCGCCGGGCGAACCGCCGCGCCTCGGCCAGCCGACCGTCCAGGCAGGCCAGCTCGCTGAGCTGCGCCGTGACCTTTCCGGCCACGTCCGGGTCGTCGGCCGCCTCGGCGAGCGGCAGCGCCGCCCGGGCGGCGGCGTCGGCCTCGGCGGTACGGTGCAGAAGGGCCAGGCAGACCGACCGGTTGACCAGCGCCCGAACCACCTCCCGGCGGCCGACCGGACGAGACCGGACGGATCCGTCCAGGTCGATGGTGCCGGCTGTGGGCGGCCCATCCGGGGCGGCATCAGGTGCGGACCCGCCGTCCAGGTCGACGTCGAGGCCGCGGGCCACCCGGAGCGCGGCGTCGGCGGCGGCGAGGCTGTCGGCATACCGCCCGGTGGCGAACCGGGTCAGCGCCTCGGCCAAGTGGTGGGCAGCCCGCGTCGCCGGGGCCACCCCCGGCTCGTCCAGCGGGGTGGCGGCCAGCAGCTCGCCCGCATCAAGCGGCCGTCCCGCACCGACCAGGACCTGGGCGAGAGCGGCCCCGGCGGCCACCACACGGTCCGCGCGGACGTCCGCGTCCGGCCGGGAACGCCACGTGGCCAGTGCCTCGGTCAGGACCCGTTCCGCCTCCGGGTAACGGGCCAGCCGGTGAAGCACCTCGCCCCAGGCCAGCCGCGCGTCGGCGGCGGACGGGTCCCCGGCGACGTCCAGCCGCTCCACCAACGAGGCGTAGTAGCCGGCGGCGCTGTCGTTGGCGTAGAGCAACGCCGCCCGGCGCGCGGCCCGCCACAGGTACGGCACGGCACGCGGGTCATCAGCCCGGGTCAGGTGGTACGCCAGCACGTCGACCGCGTCCGGCCGGTTCCGCAGCACCGCGTCGGCGTACGCGCCGTGCAGCTGCCGCCGGACGACCGCGCGCAGCCGACGCGCAGAGGCCATCCGGATCAGCGGGTGCCGGAACCCGTACCCGGGCACCCGCCGCCCCTCGACCAGCACCTCGCGTTCCTCCACGATCCCGGCGTCAATCGCCTCGGCCAGCGCAGCGACCGCCGCCGGGCGCGGCACCGGGGGCCAGAGTCCCTGCCCGGCCACCTCGAAAACCTCCGTCAGCGGCGCGTCCCCACCGGCAACGGCGAGCGCCTCGACCACCCGACGGGCCGGGACGGTCAACCGGCCCAGCCGGGCATTGACGAGCTGCCGGACGGCGACCGGCACCCCGGCCTCACCGACGCCTTCCTCGGCGCCGGCCGGGGCCAGATCAACCTGGCGGAGCGGGCTGGCCAGCTCGATCGCGAAGAGCGGATTGCCCAGCGACAGCGCGTACACCCGCGCCAGCTCGGGCTCGGCGAGCGGACAGCCCGCCGCCTCGGTCACCAGCCGGTCGCAGTCGGCGCGGCTGAGCCGCATCAGCTCGATTCGTTGGGCAAGACCGTGCCGCTGGACGGCCTCCAGGGTGCGGCGCCGCCCGTCGTCCGCCGGCAGGTCCTCGTCCCGCCAGGTGGCGAGGAACCGCCACGGCCGGTCACCGACCGAACGGGCCAGGTTGTGCAGGAGCTGCGCCGAGCCGGCGTCAGCAGCGTGCAGGTCGTCCAGAACCACCAGCAGCGGCCGGGCGGAAAGATCGGTCAGCAGCGCGGCGACCGCCGCGAAAATCCGGCCGCGCTCCTGATCAGCGTCACCCGCTGCGGGCGGGACCAACCCGAGGCTGGGCAACAAGGCGGCCAGCTCTGGATACTGCGCGCCAACCGCAGCCCGCTCGCCGGGTGGCCGGTCGGCAAGGTAACCGTCGAGCGCCTCGACCCAGGCCCCGTACGGTGTGTGCCCCTCGGCCTCGTGCCCCGCGCCCCAGAGCACCAGGGAACCGGCCGCGGCGTGCCGGCGGGCCGCCTCGGTCACCAGCCGGGTCTTGCCGACACCGGCCTCGCCGCTGATCAGCACGACCGGGGTGGCGGCCGGCTGGTCCGGCCCGAGCAACGACAGGGCGTGTTCCCGGCCGGCCAGGGCAAGCCGGCCGGGCCGCCGCGCCTGGGCCGGCAACCGCGGGGCGGGCGCGGTTGCCGGCGCCGTCGCCGAATCGGCGAGAGCCCGCCGGTACAGCCGCTCGACCACGGGCCCCGGCCGGGCGCCGAGTTCGGCCGCGAGCAGCTCGCGGCAGCGGTGGTACTGCCGGACCGCGTTGCGTCGCTGGCCGAGCGCCAGGTACGCGCGGATCAGGGCGGCGTGCGCGTCCTCGGCGGTGGGGTCCTGCTCGAGCATCGGCATCAGCAGGTCCACGGCTCGCTGCGGCAGGCCCGCCGCGCAACTCGCGTCGGCCAGGGCGAGCGCCACCCGGTGCCGGCGTACCGCGAGTGCCTCCCGGCTGGCGGCGATCCAGGTGGCGTACCTGTCCTCGGGCAGCAGTTCGGCGGCGAGTCCGGCGTGCGCCTGCTCCAGCAGCTCCAGCGGGGCGGGCGTGGCGGCCAGCGCCGTGCCGGCCAACGCGAGCGCCTCGTCGAGGTCGACCGAAACCAGGGTGGGGCACAGGACGATCAGGTCCCCCTCGGTGAGCAGATACGACGAGGGGGTACGCGGCGCCAGCTCCGGCTCGAGCGCGTGCCGAGCGGTGTGCAGCGCGACTCGCAGGTTCCGGACGGCGGCGTCCGGTTCGGCGTCGGGCCAGCACACGTCCATGGCCTCGTCGCGGTGCAGCCGGTGGCCGGGAGAGACGGCGAGGAGCTTGACGAGCGTCCGGGCGCTCGGCCGCCGCCAGCGCTCCAGCGGGGGCAGATCGCCGGGGCGCTCGGCTCGGAAGCCGCCCAGCAGGTACAACCGCAGCGACGGCGTACCAAGATCCATGGGCGGGACCCTAGCCGACACCTACGGCCAGCCGGAATGGTGTGACGTGCGGAAATCGAACCAGTGGAAGCGGAACGGCCACCCGATCGATGATCGTGCGGCCGTTCCGGCGTCCGGTGCCCCCCGCTCGCGACCACGGGTGTCGTCTACGACTGCACCGGCGCCTCGCGCTGGGATTCCGCCACGCCACCCAAGCTCTACGGATCCGCTGGCGTCGACTCAACCTGACCACCGGCCAGTGGTCCACCGTCACCGTCTACGCGCCCACCAGCCTCAGCGCTCGCCGCAGGCAGCCCCTGCCGAACCAGCCGGCTGGCTGCGCGGGCACTGGGCGATCGAGGCCCTGGATGCCGAAGCCCGACGGAACAGACACAGCGCGTTCATGCGTCGGAAAGCTCGAGGTGCGCAGTAGGCAAGGCGGCCTTGATGCGGTGTGGTCACCGCCGATGAGGGCGAGCGCCTGGCCGCTCGACCCGACGCGGATCACATCCACAGGAGGTCAATCAGTGCTCATGACGGAATCGCGACGCCGATACGGAACAGTCGCGGGTGCGGCGGCGCTTCTGGTCGTCGTCGGGACGGGTGTGGCGGGGGCCAGTACGACGCCGTACGAGTACGACGTCGAGGTGTCGATCGGCTACACGTCGACCGAGCGGCCAGCGCCGGGCGTGCTGCACAAGGCGTTCACCGTGACTACCTCGCATGGCTCGTCCGAAGGGCACCTCCTCGAGATAGACCTGAGCAACCCGAAGGTCTCGACCGAACTCCTGCACGCGGAGCATGTCGCAGAGGGAACAACCCTCACAGACATGGCTGCCAGCAAGGGCGCGTTCGCAGCCGTGAACGCCGACTTCTTCAACATGGCGTACTGGGAGAACAACCCCGGGCTTGCGACCGAGTCGGCGGATGGCCCGGAGATCACCGGCGGGCGGCTGCGGAAAGGCGCGGTTCCCGCGGCCCAGCGCATTGGGCCAGCCATGTCCACTGGTGCGACCGGGCGTGAGGTCATCGGGGTCGGCGTGGACGGGCGCGGTCGGGTCGACGACGTCTCGATCGGTGGCTTCGTGAAGTCCGACGGCTTGGCCGCGGCCGTAGATGGATACAACCAGTTCGCCCTACCCCAGAACGGTATCGGCGTCTACGACGCCAAATGGGGCTCGGTGACCCGCAAGCGCGCGACGTGCGGCAGCGACACGTCCAGGCTCGCCCCGTGCCTCACCGACGGCGTGACCGAGGTTCTGGTCCGCAACGGCGAGGTCGTCGACATCAGCCACGAGGCAGGTAGCGGGCAGATCGGCCGAGACGAGGTCGTACTGCTCGGGCGGGAAGGCGGAGCCGCCGAACTCGACAAGCTCTCGATCGGAGACAGCCTCGACGTCAAGTGGGGTGCGCAGACCTCGGATCGTGTGCCGCTCCGCTGGGCCGTAGGCGGCTTTCCCAACCTCGCCGACGCCCAGCTCGTGGCCGGCCTCGGCGCCAACAACACAGCCGATCTCGCCCCCGGCACCGCCGCAGGGGTAAGCGCCGACGGACTGACCTTCTACCTCGTGGTCGTGGACGGCCGCTCAGCCGTATCGGCCGGCGTGACACGGGTCGAGATCGCCGAAATCCTGCGCCGGGTCGGAGCCGACGATGGCGTACAGCTCGACCGCGGTGGCAGCACGGAAATGATCATGAAGCCCGAGGCGGACACGCCCGACTACGAGATCCTGAACGTCCCGTCGGACCGCGCAGAGCGCCCGTTCCCCAACGGCATCGGTGTCTTCGTCAAGTGACTCCCCGAGATTCGTTGCCCGGTATTGGTCCTGCACCGACTCAGGACCTGCGGAACGGTAACAGCCCATAGCCGCTCCCGAACCGGCCGCCTGAGACCGCTCAACTCAGTGCCCCCACCGACTCGGCGGGCTCGCCAGCCGGTGGGGGCACTGAGCAGTCGGCAGCACGTTCGTACTCAGACGCTTCAGCTCCAGGACGTAGCCGAGGGAACCTCGTATCCCGGCCTGCAGCCAGCCCAGTTCCGCCAACCAGACCGCGACTCGGCACGGATGGCAGAAGTTGCTCGCCGCGCGTCGCCTACCACTCGACTTCGGCAAGGCGCCGCTTGCCGCCCGCCACCGCCCGCTCATCGCCCTGATGGCATCCATACCCTTCACTCGCCGGGAGTGCCGGCCTAGCGTGCCGTAACCGGTGCCTTCAGGCGCAACAGCCACAAAGGAGCCAAGATGGAGCAACCACCGATCACCCGCAGGCGACTTCTCCATCTGGCTGGGGTCGGGGGCGCGACTCTGGTCGCGCCCGCCGCGCTCAACCAGCCAGCATACGGTCAAGCTGCCCCACCAGCCGCCGCTCAGACGCGAACAGTCTCCAGCCAATCAACACACACCAAGATTGATGTAACTCCCACCATTGAGAACGGAATCGCCTGGTACGACGTCGCCCAATGGGGCGTGGAGGGCAAGGGTTGGCAGGACACGGAGCGCTTCTATGATCGCCTTCCCGCCAGAGCGAGATCAACGGTCCGATCGGCGGTGTGGGATCTGAGCCGCGACTCCGCCGGGATGCTGACCCGATTCGAGACTGACTCGCCTGTTTTCCACGCCCGCTACCGCTTGGACTCCTCGGCACTGGACATGTTCCACATGCCCGCGACAGGGATGAGCGGCTTGGATATCTACGGGCGAACCAGCTCAGGTGTCGACCGCTGGCTCGCTGGGACGAAACCGGCGACGCAGCTTGTGGAGCAACGTCTCGTGAGCGGGGTCGACCCTGGTCGCCGGCTCTACACCGCCTACCTTCCGCTCTACAACGGCGTCGAGTTTCTCCAGATCGGCGTGGATCCGGGTGCCTCCTTCCAAGGAGTGCAACCGCGCACCGAACGGCCTGCGGTCTTCTACGGAACCTCCATCATGCAGGGCGGGGTTTCGTCACGCCCAGGCATGTCGATCACCGCAATCCTCGGCCGGCGCTTCGACTGCCCGACGATCAATCTCGGCTTCTCCGGCAACGGCACGATGGATCTGCCAGTCGGCCAACTGCTGACCGAAATCGACGCGTCGGTTTATGTGATCGACTGTCTTCCCAACATGACTCCGGCCATCGTTGCAGAGCGTACCGAGCCGCTCGTGCGCCTGCTCCGCGACGCACGGCCTGACACCCCGATCCTGCTCGTCGAGGACCGGACTTACGCGAATGCCACTTTCGTCGAGTCGTCCCGGCAGCGGCACGCCGGCAGCCGCGCTGCCCTACACGCCGCGTACATGAACCTGCGCACCTCCGGCGTCAAGCATCTGTTCTACCTCGAAGGCGACAACCTGGTCGGCGACGATGGAGAGGGCGAGGTGGATGGATCGCACCCCAGCGACCTTGGAATGGTCCGCTACTGCGACGCCTACGAGCGGGTCCTGCGACCCATCCTGGCATTGGCGCAGTGACGCTCACCGTGGCCAAGCCCCGTTCGGCTGCGGGGCGCGACGTCGGGTGCGGCGAGCCGGAGCAGCCGGTGGCCCTCGGCGACGACCGCGTCGGTGTCGGCGGGTCCCAGCCGGGTGAACAGCTCGACGGTGACGAGCCCGGCGCGACGGTCCAGCTCCCAGACGCCGGACACGATGCCGTCGACGAGGACCGTGGGCCTGATCAGATCCGGCCAGCCGCGAGTGCAGGGCCAGGTACGGGTCGTCGGCGTGCTGGGTGTTGAGGCCGCCGATCGCCTCGACCGTGTCGACCACCCCGGTCGTGCCGCGCCGCCGTGGAGCCCGTCGACGACGACACCTGCCTGCTGCACGTAGGTGCCGAGTCGGCTGCGGACCTGGCGTGGGATGGTCACCTCGGTCGGCGTCGACTTCACCGTGACCGGTCCGCCGGAACTCGTCGACGCGATCCGCGCCCTCGGTGACCTGTGCCGCCGCGCCACCTGACCGCGCCGCCCGGCGGTGTGCCGGCGACCCGCGCGGCGCGGACAGTGGTTGGTTCGGTGCCTCGGCTTCCGGCGGAGCGACATCGATTCGGGCCGGTTGTGCCGGGTTGTCGCTCCCGGTCGTCAGCCTGCCGCCGGATAACCCGAACGGATCCTTGACGGCCCTTTACAGCGTCATTAAGGTCCGGGCCGTAATAACCCAGACGAACGGAGCCACCATGCCCCTCAGCCGTCGTTCGCTCCTCGCGGGTAGCGCCCTTACTGGTGCCGCACTGGCAGTTGGCCACGGGGCGGTGACCGGCCCGGCGTTCGCGCAGGACGAGCAGGAGCTCACGCCGACGAGTTTCGGTCCTGCCTCTTTGACCGCCGCCGTCCGGGGTGCCGCCGTCATCGGCGACAGCGTCTTCATCACCTCCCGGTTCAACACGCCCGAGGGGAAGATGCGACTGGGCGAGTTCGACGTCAACACCGGCGAGATGCGCAGCATCGACGACCTCACCATCCCCAGCAACGGCGGGCAGAAGCTCGCCGCCGACGGCCGGTACGTCTACATCGGCCCCGCCGGCAGCGCGTACGTCTACCGGTTCGACCCGCAGACCAAGGAGCTGGTGGCCTGGGCCCGGGCCGGGGGCAGCACCACCTGGTACTACGACATGGTCGTGCACGGCGAGCACCTCTACATCGGCACGTACCCGGACTGCACCGTCAAGCGGATCCGCCTGGCCGACGCGACGATCGAGACGTACGGCCGCATCTCCACCTCCCAGTACGCGGCGGCCGTGGCGGTCGACGACGAGTACGTCTACGGCGGGTCGGCCGCGCCCGGCACGCTGCTGGCCTGGCCGAAGGCCGGCGGCGCGCCCACCAACCTGACCCCGCACCTCAGCGCCTCGCCGGTCGGCATCCTCGACATGACGGTCTCCGACGGCGTCGTCTACGTGGCCAGCGGCCGGCAGCTGATCTCCTTCCACCGCGACGGCTCCAACCGGGTCTCCCGGGACATCCCCGCCGAGGACCGCTACGTCGACCAGGTCACCGTCGGCAGCGACGGCAAGGTGTACGCGCTGACCCGGCTCACCACCAACCTGTACGAGGTCACCGCCGACGGCCTGGTGAAGGTCGGGCAGC
This sequence comes from Micromonospora sp. NPDC047620, assembly GCF_043205005.1. NCBI lineage: Bacteria > Bacillati > Actinomycetota > Actinomycetes > Micromonosporales > Micromonosporaceae > Micromonospora > Micromonospora sp. NPDC047620. Next base: position 134,429 of record NZ_JBIDDG010000017.1, read on the forward strand.
CCCTCGCCAACGTGGAGAACCAGCTCCTCGCCCCGCTGCCCGGCGGCGCGCTGCTCGGCGTCAGCGGGCTGGGACACCTGTGGAAGACGACGCCGGGCGGCACGGCCAGCGTGTGGCAGACCGCCACCCGGGGCTTCGGCTACCCGGAGACCATCCAGTCGATGATGCGGCACACGCGGGGCACGATCTGGGTCGGCGGCCACTACGCGATGACGGTGCACCGCACCGAGGCCGGCACCAACGACCGGTTCGACATCAACGGCGAGGTCAAGACGATGGCCGAGGGCCAGGCCGGCGTGGTCTACGCGGGCCTGTACCCGAGCACGCAGATCGTGGCGGTCGACCCGGACAACTACGAGATCAGTGTGCTGGGCCTGCTCGGCAACGAGCAGCTGCGCACCAAGCGCATCGTCGTGGACCAGCCGCGCAACCAGCTCATCGTGGCGTCCAGCCCGCAGACCACCAAGCACACCGGCGCGCTGACCTTCGTCGACCTGGCCACCAACACCTTCGACTCGCACCGCGAGTTCCTGCCCGAACAGAGCGTCATGGACGTGGTGGTGCAGGGCACCACCGCCTACATCGCCGGCGACACCTACGGCGAGGGCACCACCGGCCCGATCCGCAAGGTCGCGCAGGTGGCGGCCGTCGACATCGTCACCCGTACGCTGCTGTGGCGCGAGGAGATCAAGCCGGACTGGCAGTCGTACGAGAGCCTGCACGTCGTGGGCAACCTGCTCTACGCCATGGGCCGGCGCCCGCGCGGCGCCTGGTTCGCCTACGACCTGCACACCCGCACCATCGTGATGGAGGGCGACCTCGGCGGGTACGGGCAGTTCAACGGGGTCGACGGCCGGGTGTTCTCCTGGGTGCACTGGACCAACGACATCTGCGAGCTGCCGACCGTCCCGGGCGGCGCGGTGACCACGCTGTACGACAACGTGCCGCGCGGCTGGTACAACAACCCGGCGTTCCACTTCACCCCGGACGGCAAGTCGACCTGGGGCATGCACGGCATGGACCTGGCCCGCTTCCCGCTGCCCAAGAAGTAGTCCGAACTGGGCAGGTAGGCCGACCCGCCGACCGGAACGACCGGTAGGCGGTGCGATGGACGGGCCCGCCGGATCACGGCGGGCCCGTCCACCAGAGGTTGCAATCTGGACGGAGACCTGTTGCGGCACGAACGCCAGAACATCGACCCGGCGCTACCGCACATACCAGACGGCGCCCGGCACACCGACGCCCGCCAACGTGCCGCCGTTCGGCTCGAACACGACTTCCCCTTCGACCCGAGCTACGGTCACCGCCTCGACCAGTTGCTCCGCATCCCGGCACCAGCCGCACCCGCCGACTTCGACGAGTTCTGGCGCTCTCGACACGACGCCGCGCGGCAGGTCGCGACGGAGCCCACCATCGGGCCCCTGGAAGAGGAACGCGACGGCGTACGGATCTTCGGAGTGACCTACTCGTCCGTGGGCGGCGTCCGCATCGGCGGATGGCTCGTGCTGCCTGCCGAGTCGGCGGGACCGACCGCGACCGTCAGCGACGTCGAGCACGGGTTCGTCATCGGGCACGGGTATGGCGGCCGGCATGAGGCCGGCCCCTCCGTACCACTGCCGTTGCCCCGGTCGGCGGCGATCCTTCCCTGCGTACGCGGCATGGGCGCGCGCAGCCTGCTGCCGGGCGTACCCGCCCGCGCCGACGCGCATGTGCTGCACGGCATCGACTCGCGTGACCGGTACGTCGTCGGAGACTGCGTCGCCGACCTGTGGTGCGCGGCGTCGGCGCTGCTGCAACTGGTGCCGAGTCTCGACCTGCCCGCTGGCCCGCGCCTGGGCTATGCCGGCGAGAGCTTCGGCGGCGGCATCGGTGCCCTGGCTCTCCCCTGGGACGACCGCTTCGCCGCAGCCCGGTTGACCGTGCCCACCTTCGGCAACCACCCGCTGCGGCTCACTCTCCCGTGTGTGGGCAGCGGCGAGTCCGTCCGCGCATACCACCGTGAACACCCGGGAGTGACGCAGGTCCTGCGATACTTCGACGCCGCCACGGCCGCGACGAGGCTGCGCATCCCGACACTGGTCGCGCCCGCCCTCTTCGACCCCGCCGTGCCGCCACCGGGCCAGTTCGCCGTGCACAACGGCCTGGCCGGGCCGCGCGAGCTACACGTGCTGACCGCCGGGCACTTCCCCCACGCCGACAGCCAGACCGAGTACGAGGAACTCGTCGCGGCGAGCCAGCGCTTCTTCGGACAGCACCTCGACGACGGCGCCGACGAACCGAAGGTCTGACGGCCGGCACCGGCCCAGGACAGGATCCGGTCGCCGCGCCTCACGGCCCGGCGAACGAGACCGAGACGCTGCCAGGCGTGGGCGTCTTCGTCGCTGAGTAGGGCCCTCCCTACAGTCAGCCGAAGCGGCCTGGACCCCTCACTTGTAAGAAACTGCGCGCTTCGTCTAGCGGCGCCCGTCCGCGTCCATGACCTCGGGCTACGAACCACGCCCGATCGCCGCCGGCTGTCCTCATCTCGGGCCGTTGCTGTCGACAGCGGTTATGGCAGGCGGGACTCGCCTTCGGATCCTAGAGTGGCGTCCATGTCGGGCCGGCGGGAACGCATACGTCGGGAGCTGGGTGGCTTCCTCAAGGAGTATGGCCGCAGCTCTCGATCTCGCAACGGCATGGATCCGAACGATCGCCAGTACAGCCGCAAACTGGAGACCGAAATCAAGCGAATGCGCCCTGAGGACCTCGACCGCCTGATGCGGGACGACGAAGACGACGAGCAGTAGCCACGGACCGTCAGTTTGGAAGGTGCCTGTCGTCTGTCCGGCAGCTAGGCCAGCCTCCCTGCTGAGCAGCAACGCAACCAGAGGTGAAGCGGCCGGATTGCTCAGTTCTGCTACGGCCTGCCGCCTCCGGTTGCCCCCTCTTGACCGCTGTGTCGGGCACGCCTCGGGCACGCTTCGCGGGTAGCGCTGCTGCCCCAACTCGGGGATGATCATCGTCATGTCGGAGCAAGATCTGGCCGGAACCTGGCGTCGCATCATCCGGGGGGACAGCAAGTCCTGGGTCGTGTTCGCCCACGGCACGTGCGTCGTGCTACCAGACCCCGGACCCAGCGTTGACCTCGCCGCTCAGGCCGTCGACATCCTGCGCGAGTACGGCCCCGTCTACGCCGGCTCACCTGCTGGAGACTTTGGCACCATCACCCTCGACCCCGGTCCCGGATGGGTGGTCTACGGCCACCACAACGACGTGCTGACCTACGTAGGACCCGACGAGATCTCGGACAGCAATGATCTGGCCGTTGGTCTGTACGGACGCAGCAAGCGAGACCAGGACGGCCGTGAGCTTGACGTCGTACACGTCGAGGACAAGCGGCCTCGGTAAATCGGGGCCGAGCCGCTCCCGTCGTCAGACGTTGAAGCGGAACTTAGAGCTACTGCCCTGCCAACAGCAGGAACGGCCCGCGATACCTGCTCACACGACGTCTCGGGCTGCCAGCGTTGGTGGCTGGTTGTCGACGTTTGACACTGTCTTGTGCCCCCTGCGTGCCCCGGAGGCGGTGGCGACGGCCTGGGCCTGGTCCTCGTCGACTCCTTGACCCCCAGGCAACCAACACGGGCCGCTGACCTGGGATCGCCAGGGTGGTCTAGCTGCGGACTCCTTCCGTTGGCGTCCGTGGGCGTCCGTGGCGGTGCGCCCCGATTGTCACCCAGTTCGACTCCTGTGCATTCGGGATAGCCTCCGAGCATGCGTTACCTCACCCGGCTGTTCGCCCTCGGCGCGCTCGGCCGCAGGAAAGGCGTTGAGTAGTTCGTCGGACCCATCACGCTGGCAGGCGTCCGCTGGGTCGCGGTCTGGCCCTGGCAGGACGGCTACAATGTGTCCGTCCATGACGTACAGGACCTGGACGACGAGCACTACCGCGATCTGTCCGTGTTCCCGCCCCTCGACCCCGAAGACGAAGACGACACGGGCTACGGCCGCGTGATCGGCCACGTTCCAGATCCGGGCGAAGCGTTGGAGCTGGCGGAGCGGGACACTGGCACCTCCCCGGATCGGTGGGTCAACCACGGGTTGCCTGGGAGGACTATGCGGACTTCGCGTTGGCGAGGCGAGCCCAGCACCGGCCCTGACCGTCAGTTTGGAAGGTGCCTTGAATTGCACACAGTGCCCCTGGCAGGGACGGCCCACCTGGTGGGTTAGTGGTACGCCGTAGCAGGCCACCCTGTCGGTGTGTCTTTAGTTGACCCCTGTTGACCAACCGGACGGGCACGCGTCGGGCACGCAAGCTCCCGGTCCGTGAGCATACGGTCACCGGTCGATGAGCTGCTTGAAAGACGCCAAGCTGGTATGGCAGGCCACCGTCACGGTTTTGGTCGATCACTACACGTCACCCTGGCAAGTGTTCGGCGCTGATCGCCATCTAGCATCACCTCGTGGTTTTAACTAGCACGAACTCAGCTGGCGGGCTGCCGCCTCGGCGTCTCCCGCTGGGAGTCAACATCGCAAGCGCATCGTTGGTTCTTCAGGCGTCGTTGCTAATATTCGCGGCGATTTCCGCCGTATACGCCCAAGCGGGCATCAACGCTGCCGTAAACGACGCAGCGGGTCGTTCCAGCGTCCCGGTAGACAGCAGTTCGGTCGCACTCAAGGCGTCCTACTTCCATTTCGAAGCTCGGCTTACCCTGTGGTATGCAGTTTTCTTCGCGCCTGCATTGGTTGGCGTCGCGTTGTGGGTCAGGACGGGTCAACAGAGTGCGAGAGTAGTCGCCCTCGCAACGAGCCTGCTTAGCGTGCTTTGCTGTTGCGGTTCCGGGGGGTGGCTATGGCTATCTGACGAACCAACAGAAATTGATGAAGCACTTCCGGCCGCATTCGGTCGAATATATCCAGCATGGGTCGAACTGGGTAAGCTCGGACTAGTAGTGTCCTTTGTGCCCGCATTTATCGCGGCAGCCGCACTGGTCTACAGTGGGCGTACCGTTGCCCGCACCTCCCCAGGATCGAACCAGTGACCTCTTCGGTGTGAAAGAACCAGCACGGCTCACTGGCTTGCACTGACAGCAAGCGCGACCTGCGGGAACTGAGTCGGCTCTCGTGTCACGGACCGCGCCCCCGACGGACACCGCCACAGTGGCGCAGTTGACCCAACCTCGCCCGGCACGGACCCGGCTCCCGGGGTCGGAGCTGGCCACCCCTTCCCCTCCCAGGTGAGCAGTTGACCTGACCCCGAGCGGCTGCGAGCCGGCTCCTGTACGACCGGCATGCCCTCGGCGGACACCACCCCCATGCCTGGGGCTTGCCGCGCGGACCCGGCACGCGCCCCTCCCTGCGCCGCGCCCCTCCCTGCGCCGCGCTGCTCCGGCGCGGCGCGGCCGGCTGCCGGCGACGAACCTCCACCACTCTCCCCGCTATCCCGTCTGCGGCGGCCCCGGGCTCCCCGCTCTCCGCGCCAGCCGCCGGGCGTGTTGCGTGGCCGGCGTGGAGCGACAGCGGAGCGTCGGACGCGCACCCAGGCGACGGCGCGTACGGCCCGTCAAGGGCCACCTTGATAGATGTACAGAAAGTCCTCCCAGACCGCCGGCAGCCGGCTGTCCGGTCTCAGGACCTCAGTGACAGATCGGTCTCAGGACCTGGGTGACAGTGTGCGTCGATGTCACAGGGGGCGCGGAAACTATCGGCCGTGGACGTAGACCGGTTCTGGCAGATCGTGGAACGGGCACGGGAGGCAGCCGGTCCAGCGGCGGATCGAGCAAGGCAGGACGGGCCGAGCGCGGTGGCCGAGGCGCTGGTGGTGGAGCTGACACGCCTACCGCTGCCTGAGATCGTGGCGTTCGACCAGACGCTCAGCGACCTGTGCGATCTGGCTGACACAGGGGATATCGCCGCAGCGTGCTGGATCATCGAGCGTGCGTTCCTCTCCGACGACCGGTTCTCGGACTTCCGCGCAGGACTCATCGGCCTCGGACGAAGCGCGTTCGAAGCCGTCATCACCGAACCCGACACGCTCGCTGAGCACCCTGCGGTGCAAGAAATAAGCACATCAGACGGGCATGATCTCTGGATCGGCGACGAGACGCTGCTGTTCGCCGCGCCGGAGGCGTACGAGCAGCACACCGGCGACCCCGACGCCTTCTGGGACGCTGCCGACGCTACCGAGGTAAACACGGCTCGACCGACCCGCGCCCCGAAACCTAACGACGAGCGCTGGGACCTTCGCAACGAAGACGAGTGGCGAAGACGGCTGCCCAAACTCGCCGCGCTGTTCCTCACCCATCGCTTCATACAGGGGTAGTCCCGAGGCACTGCGCCACCTAGAGCGCCACCCAGGTCCTGAGACCGATCTGTCACGGAGGTCCCGAAACCGGACACGCCGGCAGCCGGCCGGGGCCAGCTTCGACGCACGATGAGACGGGTTGACGTGTCAGGACCCGGTGCTACTCAGGCGACCTGATCGTCAGGGCCTAGCCGAGCGCCGACGACGACCCGGCGATGTCGGCCAGTTGGGCCCGCGAGGTGATACCCAGCTTGGGAAACGCCTTGTAGAGGTGGTAGCCGACGGTCCGCGGGCTGAGGAAGAGCCGGGCGGCGATGTCACGGTTGGAAGCGCCGGTGGCTGCCAGCCGCACGACGTGGCGTTCCTGGGGAGTCAGCACGCTGAGCGGGTCGTCGGCCTTGCGCGGCGCCGCCGGCACGTCCCCCGTCGCGCGCAGCTCCGCGCGAGCCCGCTCCGCCCACAGCTGCGCGCCGAGCCGGTCGAAGGTGTCCAGCGCGTCGCGCAGTTGCGGGCGGGCGTCCGCCCGCCGCCGGGCCCGCCGCAGCCACTCGCCGTAGGCGAGCTGCGTCCTCGCCTGCTGGTACGGCTGAACGTCCTGCTGGTGAAGCTGCACGGCGTGCGCGAAGTGCGCCTCGTTCTCCTCGACGAGGGCGCGGCAACGCAGGGCGATCGCGTCCGACGACGGCTGGCGGACGTGCCCGGCCCAGGCCAGAAGGCGGGCGAGCGGCTCCTTCGCCCGCTCCGGTTCGCCGCTGCGGACGGCCGCCTCCACCTGGTCCGCGGCGCTGAGGAGAGCGATCCCTGCCGAGGGGATGGCCGCCAACTGCCGCAGGGCGGCGGCCGGACGACCCAGGCCGAGCTCCAGCAGGCCGAGTGCCCAGCGTCCGATGTCCGCCGCGAGGACCAGTCCCCGCTCGCTGGCTCCCGCTATGCCCTTCTCGGCCTTCGTGCGGCACTCTTCGACGTTCCCCTGCTGCGCGAGCACCCAGGCGAGCGAACACGTGAGGTGGCTGACCCGAGGCTCGTGGCCCAGATCCGCCGCCAGCCGCAGCCCCGCGTTCAGGGACGTCATGGCCTCGCCGTACCGGCCGAGCCACCCCTGCGCGAGTCCATGGTCGTTGAGCGCGAAGGCGAGCCAGCCGATCATCCCGTTCTTCTGGCAGTCCGCCACGACCCGGCCGGTGATCTCCTCACAGAGGGCGGCGCGGCCCAGCGGAAGGCAGACGGCGGCGGTGAAGGTCAGTCCCGGCACCCCCAGCACCGCACCCGGGTGTGCGTCGACGGCCTCGCCCATGAGCGTGATCCCGCCGCCGATGTCACCGCCCGACAGGCGGCTGAGCCCGAGCGCCGCACTGACCAGTGGTGACCCGATCTCGGGAAGCGCGCGGAGACTCGCCGCGGCCTCCTCCGCCAGTCGGGTGTCACCGGCGAACCAGGCGCAGCGGATGGCCTCCACCAGCAACCAGGTGGCCCGCTCGGTGGAGCGAGCGGCCACGCGGGGGACGTTGTCCAGGAGGATCCGGCCCGCCGCGAGCGGTGTACCCAACTCGAACTCCCGATGCGCGCGCACCTGGACCAGCGCGGCGATCATGTCCGGGTCCTCCACCTCAGGCGTCGCCCGGTCGGCGAGCGAGGCAGCGCGACCCGTCAGACCCGCGTCGCTGGCGGCCAGCGCAGCGGCGGCCAGCCGCTCGGATCGTCGCACCGGCTCGGCGGTGAGCTCGGCGGCCCGCTCGTAGGCGATCGCGATCGCGGCGTGGCCGCCACGGGTACGCGCCCGTTCCGCCGCCCTCTCCAACTCCCGGGCAACGTCCTCGTCAGGGCCGAGCGTGGCGGCGGCCAGGTGCCACGTCCGCCGGTCGGCCGCGTCCACGGCGGCCGAGCGGGTGAGGGCGTCGGCGAGGGCTCGATGTACGGCGAGGCGCCGGGTGACCGGCGCGCTCTGGTAGGCGGCGGCCCTGATCAGGGGATGGCGGAATCCCACGGTCGCGCCCCTGATCTCGATCAGCCGACTCCGCTCGGCCTCCTCGAGGCCGTGGAGGGAGGCACCCGCACCCACCAGGGTCTCAAGCTCACCCGAGCCGTCCGCCGCCGCGATCAGCAACGCGGTCCGCGCAGGCTCGGCGAGCGCGGCTATCCGTGCGTGGAACGCTTCCTGGACCCGGTCGGCGACCGGCATCGCACCCACCGGCGGCAGTCGTCCCGCCCGCTGTTCGGCGGTGAGCGCGGCGGGCAGTTCGACGAGCGCCAAGGGGTTGCCGCCGGACTCCTCGATGAGGCGCTGCCGCACCTGCGGTGGAAGATCGGTGGGAAGCAGGGCGGCGGCAGCCGCGTCGTCCAGCCCGCCCAGCCCGAGTTCGGGCAGCCCCGCGGCAGGAAATCCCACGCGGGCGGCGAAGATCATGACGACGCCTTCGGCCTCGAGGCGGCGGGCGGCGAACAGCAGCGCGTCGGCGGAGGCCTGGTCGAACCACTGTGCGTCGTCGACGAGGCAGAGCAACGCGCCGTCTCCGGCGAGGTCGGCGAGGAGGCTCAGCGTGGCCAGCCCGACCAGGAACCGGTTCTCCGGGGCGGGATCACCCAACCCGAGGGCACCGCGGAGCGCGGCGGCCTGCGCGTCAGGCAGTGCCGGGATCCGGTCGAGCCCGGCACGCAGGAGCAGGTGGAGTGCGGCGAAGGGCAACGTGGCCTCGGACTGGACACCAACGCCGCGTAGCACCCGCATGCCCTCCGCCCGTTCGGCGGCATGGTCCAGGAGCGCCGACTTGCCGATTCCCGCCGGGCCGCGGATGACCAGCACCCCGCTCCTGCCGGTTCTGGCCTCCGCCAGCAGCCGTTCGATGTCCGCCTGTTCCCCGGCTCGTCCGTGCAGCACGGTCAGGAACCTACCGTCACGATGACTGATTCGGCTCGGGGCGGATCTCCGTAGCGTCGTGCTCGCAAGCACGTCACGACTACGAACGGACCTCCGACATGACCACCGTCACCAGTCCCGCCCAGACCGTCGCCGACACCAAGCTGCTCCGTTTCGCCCTCAAGCAGGACGCGATCGGCTCCGGCGGCAACGGGGTCGTGTACGTCGCCGTCGCCGCGATCTTCGGGGAGATGTTCGGCCTTCCCGCCGGCTTCCTCTACCCGGCCGGGGTGTTCCTGGTGGCCTACGCGGCCGCCCTGTTGGTTCTCGCCTCCCGACCCGTGGTGAGCAGGGCCGCTGTGGGTGTGGTGATGGGTGCCAACGTCGCCTGGGTGGCGGCGAGCGTGATGGTGCTCGTCGCCGGTTGGTTCCCGCTGACCGGCCTGGGTACCGCACTGGTGATCGTGCAGGCGGTCGTGGTCGCCGGCTACACCGTCCTGCAGTTCGCCGGTCTTCGCAGGGCCGTCTGAGCGACCACCCGGATCGCCCCGAGCCGCGACCGGGACTGCGGGAACCGGTCCTGCGCCGGGTGGTCACCCCGCCGGGTGGCCACCCCGCCGGCGTCAGAGGCGGCTCAACTTTCGTACCGTGCGGTGCCAGGGTGCTGCCGCGCGTCGGAGTTCACGCCGGCTCCGGTGGCGGCCCGGTGTAGCCGCTGCTCCACCGGAACCGGTTGCTCGGCTGCGCGTACTCCTCGACGATGTGCGCGATCCAGCCCGCCGTCCGGGCGACCGCGAAGATCACCTCCGCCGCGCCCGGCCCCATGCCGGTCGCGTGCGCCAACGCGGCGACGGCCAGGTCGACGTTGGGCAGGGCGCCCCGCCGCGCCGCTGTGGCGACCAGGCCGTCGACGGCCCGCCGCAGCTCGCCCCCGGTCGGCAGCTCCGCGACGAGATCGAGCAGGGCGGCTCCGCGCGGGTCGCCGTCCGGGTACAGCGAGTGCCCGAATCCGGGCAGCGCGCCGGTCCGCAGCCACTCGGCGATCGCGGCCGGAGCCCCGTCCCGCAGCGCCACCTCGATCATCCGGTGGACGCTGCTGCCGACGGCTCCGTGCATCGGCCCGTCCAGCGCGCCGAGTCCCGCCAGCACCGCCGCGTAGGGGTTCGCCCGGGTCGACGCCGCCACGCGTACGGCGATGGTCGACGCGGCCAGGTCGTGGTCGGCGAGCAGGACGAGGGCGGCGTTCAGCGCCCGGAGCCCCGCTGCGAAGGGTGGCGCGCCCGTCAGCCGGGACCACAACCGGGCCGCCAGGGCGTCGTCGGTGGGGGCCTCGCCCGCGAGGGGCAGCGCGTCGACCATGCTGGACAGCAGCGCGGGCGCGAGCGCCGTCACGGTGGCGGGCGCCAGGTCGAAGCGCAGCGGGTCCATCGCGGCGACCACGGCGACGATCACCGGCAGCCGGTCGAAGAGTCGGGCCTGGGCCGGCAGGTGACTGCTCGCCTGCCGCGCCGTCTCGAGGGTCTCGGCGGACGCGACAAAGTGCTCCCGGCGCCGCTCGCCGGTCCAGAGCCACCGGGCGATCTCCTCGAACGGCGTCACGGGCGCGAGCTTCGCGACATCCAGTCCCCGGTAGTGCAGCCGCCCGTACGCGATCAACGTGGTGGCGGTCCGCATCGCCGGCGCGGCATCGCGTTCGGGCCGTGTCGCCTGGGTGCGGGCGGCCAGCCGCTCGACGTCGACCAACCGGAAGCGGCTGGTCCGCTCGCCGGGAACCTTGACCCTGGCGAGCAGCCCCCGGCTGACGTACGCGTAGATCGTCTCCGGCTTGATGCGCAGGCGATGGGCCACCTCGGCGGTCGTCAGCAGTTGCTCCTCGGCCATGTGGCCATGGTCTCACGTTGACTGGATCAATGTTGACTGGCTCCGGCCGCCGGCATGACGCTGCCCGCATGGCTGACACCATCACCGCTCCCCGCGGGCTCGCCGGCGTCGTGGTCACCGACACCACCGTCGGCCACGTCCGCGGCATCGAAGGCTTCTACCACTACCGGCAGTACTCCGCCATCGACCTCGCCGAGCGCCGGACGCTGGAGGACGTCTGGGCGCTGCTCATCGACGGCTCCCTGCCCGCCGAGCCCAAGGCGCTGCACGAGGAGATCGTCCCGTTGCGCCACATCCCGCCCGCAGTCGCCGCCGCGTTGCCCGACATCGCCACGGCCTCGACGTCGCCGGACCCGATGGGCGGCCTGCGCGCCGCACTGGCCGTCGCCGGCCTCACCGCCGGAGCCCGCCCGCTGTACGACACCTCGCCCGCCGAGCGGCGGGCGCAGGCCATGGCACTCTGCGCGCTGACGCCCAGCCTGCTGGCGGCCCTGTACCGCCTGCGAGCGGGTCTGGAACCGATCGAATCGCGCGACGACCTGTCCCACGCGGCGAACTACCTGTACATGATCACCGGCGAGGAGCCGTCCGAACGGCACGCCCGGGCGATCGAGCGCTACCTGATCGCCACCGTCGACCACGGCTTCAACGCGTCGACCTTCACCGCCCGCGTCATCGCCTCCACCGGCGCCGACCTCTACGCCTGCATCGGCGGCGCCCTCGGCGCGCTCTCCGGCCCCCTACACGGCGGCGCCCCCAGCCGGGCCCTGGACACCCTCGACGCCATCGGCACGATCGACCGGGCCGACCCGTGGCTGCGCGAACGCATCCTCGGCGGCGAGCGGATCATGGGCTTCGGGCACCCGATCTACCGCACGGAGGACCCGCGGTCCCGCATGCTCAAGGAAATCGCCCAGGATCTCGGCGGACCGTTGGTGGACTTCGCCGTCGCCGTCGAGGATCGGGTCCTGTCGTTGCTGGCGGAGCTGAAGCCCGGCCGGGAACTGCACACCAACGTGGAGTACTACGCGGGCGTCGTCATGCACCTGTGCGGGCTGCCCCGGGAGATGTTCACGCCCACCTTCGCCACCAGCCGCGTCATCGGGTGGTGCGCGAACGTGCTGGAACAGGCCGAGGACTCGAAGATCATCCGGCCGGACTCGCGCTACGTGGGCCCTCCCCCGCCGCAACCGGTGCCCTGAAAGGCCGGTAGGTCAGGCCCCTCCTGGATTCTCCCCGGGTCGGCGGTCCGCCGCCTCACCCGCCGACCCGGGAGAGCTTGTCGGGGTTGGTGACGGAGAAGACCCAGCTGACCGTCTCCCGCTCGGGTCGAGATCGAGCACGAGGACCGCGCTCCTGGACAGCGACCAGGTCTCCCCGCAGTCCCGACGGGAACTAACGTCTATCGTCTACAGCCTTCGAGCAGACGGACTCACCGGCACAGGGACGGGCAGATGAGCGACGACCACGACGCCGCCGGAGCAATGCGCTTCATCTTCGAAGCGGGCGTACTCAAGAGAGCGGCCCGCACGGGGTGGTGGTTCGCCGGTGTCAAGCACCCCGAATCCATCGCCGAGCACTCCTTCCGAACCGCACTCATCGGCATGATGCTCGCCGCCATGGAGGGCGCCGACCCCGCCCGGGTCTCCATGCTCTGCGTCCTGCACGACACCCAGGAAACCAGGGTCACCGATATCCCCCACATCGCCAAGCGCTACCTCACCGCCACACCCAACACCACCGTCACGGCCGACCAAGTCGCCGCCTGCCCACCGGCCGTCGCCGACGTCATCACCGCCGCCGTCACCGAATATGAAACCGGCGAAACTCTGGAAGCCGTCGTCGCCCGCGACGCCGACAAGCTCGAATGCCTCGTCCAAGCCGTCGAGTATCGCCACCAAGGCATCGACAACGTCCAACGCTGGATCGACAGCTCACGTGCAGCCCTCAAGACCGCATCCGCCCACCGCATCGCCGACGCCGCGCTGGCCGGGCAACCCCTCGCCTGGCTCAATCCACCGCCGGCGTAGACCAGACCCTCACTTGGCGTCGAACTCCGGCCAGCACGTTCGCCGACGTAGCCGACTGGCCGGACGAAGTCACGCGCCGGTCAGGTTCCCGGCGGGCCACCGTTTTTCGGCGGTATCAGGTGCGACGTCACGTCCCCTCGGGAGCGGACGGCTCGTTCTCTCTGCTGCCACAGCAGCCATCCGAGCTACGCCGGTTCAGCGGGTCTCGAACCTCTCGTCGCGTGACTCGACTGCAAACTCCGTTGTAGCTCCCCGCTGCTGGCCGGTAGGTTGCCCGCCGATGAGCAACGCAGACACGGTTACTGGGGCCTTGGCCCAGATCACTGCCCACTACGTCTTTCCCGAACGAGCTACCGAGATGGCAACTGTCGTGCGGCGGCATCTCGACGATGGCCGGTACGACGAGCTCTCGGGTCCGCAGTTGTGCACCACACTCACCGACGATCTTCAATCGGTTTGTCCCGATCGTCACCTGCGTCTGATCTGGCACGAGCGGGCCCGTCCCGCCTGGGATCGGGCTGACGACGACGCCGGTGAGGTGGAGGCGCGGCGGGAGCGGTACCGGCTCAATGCCGAGGGCATCCACAGGGTCGAGCGCCTCGCGGGTAACGTCGGGCTGATTGAGATGCGCGGCGTGGGCGATCCGGCCTGGACCGCGTCGGCGTACGCGGCCGCGATGCAGCTCGTCGCGCACACGCACGCGCTGATCTTGGATATGCGCCGCAACAGTGGCGGGACGCCGGATTCGGTGGCCCTGTTCTGCAGTTACTTCCTGCCTGACAAGCCGGTGCACCTCAACGACATCTACGACGGCACGACCCGGCGCACTCGCCAGTTCTGGACGCTGCCTCACCTTCCCGCTCCGCGCTACCTCGACCGGCCGGTCCTTGTGCTCACCAGTGCGCAGACGTTCTCCGCTGGTGAGGAGATCTGCTACAACCTACAGGCGCAGGGTCGGGCGATACTGATCGGCGAGACCACTCGCGGCGGGGCGCACCCGTCGGACACCTACCAGGTGAGTCCGCATGTCGACGTTCGCGTGCCGTGCGCCCGCTCGATAAATCCTGTGACCGGCACGAATTGGGAAGGCACTGGCGTGAAGCCGGACCAGTCGTGCGATGCGGAACACGCGTGGGACATCGCGTACCGGGAGGCGCTGCGTCACGTGCTAGCCGCCACGGTTGACGCCGACAGCGAGCACCAGGTGGCGGTACGGGTCGAAGCCGAGCGGGCACTGGCCGAGCTGCAGCTTCACTGAGCTTCCCAATCGGTGGTTCCCCACGTATCGCAGAGCCGAGTTGGTTGGCGTCAGGCTACGGGCACTCGTCAAACGCATGGTCCGGGCACGCTCGCGCGCGCAGTCACCGCCCACCGGGGCGCCCAAGCTGCACGGCGGGCTCGGCGCCGTCCACGGCGCCCACGGTCCATGAGTCGCTCGCGGTGGCCGTACGCGACAAGGGACCCGAGGATGGGCAACACCCTCACGGCCTCCGTGCGCGGCCGGGGGTCGCGACACTACGGACCGTCCGCGCCATCGCAGGGCGCGCCGGCGGCCAGACGCACCTCGGCCTGCCGCCCAGCCGAGCGGACCAGCAGCGGAACGCAGGCGGCCTGCGCGACCCAGGTCCCGCCGGCGAAGGCCAGCCACTGCGGCTGACCGGCGGCAGGCGCGCAGGCGCTCACGTGCACGGTCGCGGCGGGCTCAGCCGAGGGGCCCCAGGCGATGCGCGCCCGGTCCTCCCAGCCAGGTGCCACCTGGAGGTCGACCGCCGCGCCTGCGCGCACCACCAGTCCCCACTTGGCGAACCATCGCGCGGCGGGGTCGGCTTCCCCCGACTCCGCCGCCTGAAGCACTCTCCCGGTCGGCACCGCCACATCCCCCAGGACGATCCGGTACCCGTCGGGTGGCTGGGGCTTGACGTCGATGGAATCCGCACACGTCACCTGGGCGGGACTTCCGGAGGTCGGCAGCGGCGCACCGGTGCCGGCGCCGGCCGAGGTGGCAGCTCCCGGTGCGGGTCGCGGGCCGTCCCGCTGGCCCACATCCCGCGAAGACGTGCAGGCCGCCGCCGACAGGATCACGGCGACGATGACGAGTGCCTCGGCCGACCATCGGGTAACCCGCATGGGTCCATCCTGTCAGTCGGCACGTGGACGACGCGGCGGACGACGTTCGGTGCCGCGCCTGCCATCGGAGCGCGTGGCAACGGGGTCGACCCGGGGGTACGTCGAGCAACTTCGTCAAGTCGGCGCCGGGACAGGCGCCGCGCCGTACGCTGCCTGGGGTGAGACTGGCACGATCCCTCGTCGCGCTGGCGACGACCCTGACCGTGGCGCTGACCGCATGCCGGGTCGGGTCCACGCCGCCGGCCGGCGAGCCGGCCCCCTCCGCCGCGGCGGCGGCGACGGCGTCCCCGTCGCCGGCCGGGCCGGCCGAGATCACGTTGGCCTTCGCGGGCGACGTGCACTTCGCCGGTCGTACGGCGGCTCTGCTGGACGATCCGGCGACCGCGTTCGGGTCGATCGCGTCGGCGCTGTCCGCCGCGGAGCTGACGATGGTCAACCTGGAGACCGCGGTCACCACGCGCGGCACCCCGGAGCCGAAGCAGTTCCTCTTCCAGGCTCCGGCGAGCACGTACCACGCGGTGAAGGCGGCCGGGGTCGACGTCGTGTCGATCGCGAACAACCACACCCTGGACTACGGACGGGTCGGACTGGCCGACACCGTGGACGCGGCGAGGGCCGCCGGGATGCCGGCCGTCGGGGCGGGCGCCGACGCGGCGGCGGCGTACGCGCCGTGGACGACCCGGATCGGCGGCACACGGATCGCCTTCCTCGCCTTCAGCCAGGTCGACGAACTGTGGTCGCAGTGGCGGGCCACCGACGACCGTGCCGGTATCGCGATGACGAGGGACCTGACCCGGGCGGTCGCCGCGGTACGCGCCGCGCGCCAGCAGGCCGATGTGGTCGTCGTGTACGTCCACTGGGGCGCGGAGGGCGACTCGTGTCCGCCCGCCGACGCGCGCGCGTTCGCGGGTGAGATGGCGCGGGCGGGCGCCGCCCTGGTCGTCGGCACCCACGCGCACCTGCTGCTCGGTGACGGCTGGATCGACAGGACCTTCGTCCAGTACGGGCTGGGCAACTTCCTGTGGTGGCGCGACGACGCGTACAGCAACGACACGGGGATCCTGCGGGTCACCCTGCGCGGCGCGGAGATCGTGAAGACGGAGCTGGTGCCGGCGCTGATCTCCCGCCGCACCGGCCAGCCCCAGCTCACCGGAGGGGATGACGCGGCACGCATCCTTCGGGAGTACGCGGAGCGGCGCGACTGTACCGGACTCGCCGCGACGCCCAGCGAGTAGCGCGCGCCGGCAGGGCTTTCCCGACTCCCACTAGTCATACCTGTCGATGTCTGGTAGAAAATTTTCAAGGTCGGCCTTTCCCATCGCAAGGATCCCCCACGCGAACGGAGAGAGCCATGTCGTCCACCCGCTCCCCCCTGCGCCGCCGCCTGCTCACCCTGCTGGTCGCTGTCGCGGCCACGATCGGGGCCGCGCTCGGGCTGGCCAGTCCGGCCTTCGCCATCAGCCACTCCAGTGCCACGTCGCAGTTGAGCGCCGCCGGCATCTCCTGGACCTCCAGCGGCAACTGCAGCGACCGCTACGTCTCGACCTGCACCTCGTTTGACGGCATCCGACAGGCCACCATCGACGGGATCATCACCTTCAAACGCGCCAGCGGCTGCGCCATCACGATCACCGCCGGCACCGAGGTCGGGCACGCCAGCGGCACCTACAGCCACTGGAACGGCTACAAGCTCGACATCGCGCTGAGCACCTGCATCCAGAACTACATCTCGGCGCACTACACCTACGTCGGCTACATCTCCGGCTTCGGCTACCAGTACCGGGCTCCCTCCGGCAACCTCTACACCAAGGAGGGCAGCCACTGGGACATCCTCTTCTACACCTGCGGCTGCTGAGGCAGGGGTGGGCGCCGCCGCCGTCCCGGCGGTGGCGCCCACCCCTGCCACCGAGGCGACCCGCGGTCGTGAGCCACCAGCGTCCGACCGACCTCGGTCGACGACCGGCGCGACGGGCTGCCGGCGCCGCGGGTGCCGGCGTACCCAGATCGCCTGGTGGGTGACCCTCACCAGGGACACGCGCGAGCGTCGGGCAGCACGCAGGGCAGGATGGTCGGGTGACTGCCCCCACTCGCCCGCCGTCGGCCGTGTTGGACGCGGTGCTCGAACGGTTGACCTACGTCAACGAGGAGACCGGCTACACCGTCGCCCGGGTGTCCACCGACCGCAGCAGCGACCTGCTCACCGTGGTCGGGGCGCTGCTGGGGGCCCAGCCCGGCGAGAGCCTGCGGCTGTCCGGCCGCTGGTCGTCGCACCCGCAGTACGGCCGGCAGTTCGAGGTCCACTCCTACACGACGGTCCTGCCGGCCACGATCCAGGGCATCCGGCGCTACCTCGGCTCCGGACTGGTCAAGGGCATCGGCCCGGTCTTCGCCGAGCGGATCGTCGCGCACTTCGGCCTCGACACCCTCCAGGTCATCGAGACCGAACCGAGCCGCCTGGTCGAGGTGCCCGGCCTGGGACCGAAACGCACCGCCAAGATAACCGCGGCGTGGGAGGAACAGAAGGCGATCAAGGAGGTGATGGTCTTCCTCCAGGGCGTCGGCGTGTCCACCTCGCTGGCCGTACGGATCTTCAAGCAGTACGGCGACGCCGCCATCACCGTGGTGAAGAACGAGCCGTACCGGCTGGCGGCCGACGTGTGGGGCATCGGGTTCAAGACCGCCGACACCATCGCCCAGGCCGTGGGGATCCCGCACGACAGCCCCCAGCGGGTCAAGGCCGGCCTCCAGTACACCCTCTCCGAGGCCACCGACAACGGGCACTGCTACCTGCCCGACGGTCAACTGGCCGTCGAGGCCACCAAGATCCTCAACGTGCCCGCCGACCTCGTCACCACCTGCCTCGACGAACTCGTCGGCGAGGAGGGGGTGGTCCGCGAAACCCTGCCCGGGCCGGACGGCGAGCCGACGGCGGCGGTGTACCTGGTGCCGTTGCACCGCGCCGAGCAGTCCCTGGCCGGGTCACTACTGCGGCTGCTGCACCACCGCGCCGACCGGCTGCCCCACTTCACCGGCGTCGACTGGGGCAAAGCACTGGCCTGGTTGAAGGCCCGCACCGGCACCGCCCTCGCCCCGGAGCAGGAACAGGCGGTCCGCCTCGCCCTCACCGCCAAGGTCGCCGTGCTGACCGGTGGGCCGGGCTGCGGCAAGAGCTTCACCGTCCGCTCGGTCGTCGAACTCGCCACCGCGAAGAAGGCGAAGGTCACCCTCGTCGCGCCGACCGGCCGCGCCGCGAAGCGGCTGTCGGAGCTGACCGGCCATCCCGCCGCCACCGTGCACCGGCTGCTGCAGCTACGCCCCGGCGGAGACGCCTCCTACGACCGGGACAACCCCCTCGACGTCGACCTCCTCGTCGTCGACGAGGCGTCCATGCTCGACCTCGTCCTCGCCAACAAGCTCGTCAAGGCCGTCCCGCCCGGCGCGCACCTGCTCCTCGTCGGCGACGTCGACCAACTCCCCTCCGTCGGCGCCGGCGAGGTCCTGCGGGACCTGCTCGCCGCCCCGGCCATCCCCCGGGTCCGGCTGACCCAGATCTTCCGGCAGGCCGCGGAGTCCGGGGTCGTCACCAACGCCCACCGCATCAACGCCGGCAAGCCACCCCTGCTCCAGGGGCTCGACGACTTCTTCCTGTTCGCCTGCGACGACACCGAGGCCACCGCCGCCCTGACCGTCGACGTCGCCTGCACCCGCATCCCCGCCCGCTTCGGCCTCGACCCGCGCCGCGACGTGCAGGTCCTCACCCCCATGCACCGCGGCCCCGCCGGCGCCGCGGCCCTGAACACGCTGCTCCAGCAACGCCTCACCCCCGCCCGCGACGGGCAACCCGAGCGCCGCGTGGGCGGGCGGGTGTTCCGCGTCGGCGACAAGGTCACCCAGATCCGCAACAACTACGACAAGGGCCAGGCCGGCGTCTTCAACGGCACCGTCGGCATCGTCACCGCCCTGACCACCGAGGAGCAGACCCTCACCGTACGCACCGACGAGGACGAGAGCATCGACTACGACTTCGACGAGCTCGACGAGCTGGCCCACGCGTACGCCATGACCATCCACCGCTCGCAGGGCTCCGAGTACCCCGCCGTCGTCATCCCCCTGACCACCAGCGCCTGGATGATGCTGCAACGCAACCTGCTCTACACCGCCGTCACCCGCGCCAAGCAGCTCGTCGTCCTCGTCGGCTCCCGCCGCGCCCTCGCCGCCGCCGTCCGCACCGTCGGCGCCGGGCGCCGCCACACCGCCCTCGACCACCGCCTCGCCTGACCCGCTCGATCCTCCCGACTGCCGGCTCCTGGCCGGACACACCGGCATGGACGAGACGGCGATCTGGCCGTGGGCTTCCTGGAGCCTGTCTCCAGCGACCTGTTCCTCATGCGGTTGCGCGGGCCCGCCCGTTTCCTTACCACCGCCGAGGCCCTCGTCGCCGATGACGTTCCGTGACGGACGTCAGTCCGGCAGAACGTACGCGAGGCGGGTGAGCGCCGACTTGATCTCGGGCACCGTTCGCCCTCGCTCGTGGCGCTGGTACCGGTACACCTCGGGGGCGAGCGGCGCGAGCAGGACGTCGGCGAGGGCGTCCTCCTGCCAGCCGGCGTCGCGGATCAGGGACATGGCGAACGCCCGCCAGAAGCCGTAGGCCCCGGTGGCGAAGCGGGTGGCACCCAGTTCGGCGCCGAGAGCCAGCGGCAGGTGTCGTTCGAGCAAATCGATCATGGAGTCGTAGAACGCCTCGAGGCGGCGGCGAGGTGACGCGCCCGGCCCGAGCGGCGGCGGGCCGGAGAGGATCTGCTGCTGCAACCGCTGCTCGTGCACGTCGAGGAGGGCGACAGCCACGGACGTGACGTCCGGGTAGCGGCGGTAGAGCGTCGCGCGGCCGACGCCGGCGGCGGTGGCCAGGTCCGTCATGGAGATCTGCGGGCCGCGCTCGGCGAACAGGCGTTCCGCGGCCGCGAGGATGCGTCGCCGGTTGGCCGCGGCGTCGGCCCGTTCCGCGGGAGCCGGGGCCAGAAGGTCGTCCGCCATCCCGACAGCCTAACCGGACACCCCGTCCGGTTGCGACAGCCCCGGCACCCACCGAACCGGCTAAATGGACACAGCGTCCACTTAGCTGTTAGCGTCAAGGAACAACCGGACATCGTGTCCGTTTCCTCCGACGAGTAGGGACAAGAGTCATGGCCCACCTGCTGCACCTGGACGCCAGCGCCCGTCGGGCATCACACTCCCGCACGTTGAGCAGGGCGTTCGCCGACGAGTGGCGGGCCGCCCACCCGACGGGGACCTACACCTACCGCGATCTCGCCGCCGACCCCGTGCCCGTCATCGGCGAGGCGTGGACCGAGATCTGCGACTACGCGCTGCGGCACGCCATCACCGAACCCGGCCGCCTCGCCGAGGGGGTGCGGACCCCGGCCCAGCGGGAGGCATGGGCGGTGGTGGAGCCGCTGCTCACCGAACTGGTCTCCGCCGACGTGCTGCTCATCGGCGCTCCCATGTACAACTTCTCGATCCCTGCGAGCCTCAAGCTGTGGATCGACCAGGTGACGTTCCCGCACGCCGCGCTGAACCTCAAGGTCGTCGTCACCGGCGCGCGAGGCGGTTCCTACGCCCCCGGCACCCCGCGCGAGCCCGTCGACCACCAGGAGCGTTACCTGCGGGACTTCTTCCTCGGCCACTTCCAGGTCGACGACGTCACCGTCATCAACACCGAGTTCGTCAACTCCACGGTGGACCCGACGCTGGAGCGGTGGCGCGAGTCCTACCGCAGGTCGTACGCCGATGCCCGGCAGGCGGCGGTCGACGTGGCCCGCGCCGTCGCCGCCGAGGCCCTGGCACCCGCGGGACCGCAGGCATGAGCTGGCTCGTCCTGGCGCTCGCCGGCCTGGTCGAGATCGCCTGGTCGCAGACGATCAAGCCGACGCAGAACTTCACCAGGCCGGCGCCGACCCTGCTCTGCGTCGCGCTCGGAGCCGCCGCCGTCTACCTGCTCTCCCGGGCGATGCAGGACCTGCCGGTCGGCACGGCCTACGCCGCGTTCACCGGCATCGGCGCGATCGGCGCGATCTCGCTGGGCATCGTCGTGCACAAGGATCCGGTCAGTGTCGGCCGCTTCGCCGCCCTGGCCCTGATCATCGGCGGCATCGTGCTGGCCCGGGTCACCAACCCTGACTGAGCGCACAGCCACGGCTCCCTTGGCGCGTACGGCCACGGCTCGCAGCCGGCGATCACCTCGCGCGGGACCGGGGTGAACGACGACATCGCCGGGGTCGCCTCCCGGTCGGGAGGCGGCCCCGGCGACGCGTCAACGCCTGGTGCGCCCGGACGGAGCCGACGTCAGGACACGTCGAGGCGGAACAACTCGGCCGCGTTGCGCCAGGCGACCCGCTCGGCCAGTTCCGCGTCGAGGTCGGCGGCGAGCACCGCCCCGAAGGCCGCCGCCGGGTCGATGAGGGTGGCGTCGGTGCCGAAGAGCAGCCGCCCCGGGTCGACCGCCGCCGCCACGGCGGCGAACCGGCCCGCCTCGGTGTGCGAGAAGCACGGCTCCAGCCAGAGCCGGTCGACCGAGTTGGCCGCCTCGACGGCGTGCCGCCAGCCGTTCGCGCCCATGTGCCCGGCGATGGCGCGCAGCCCGGGGATGTCCGCGACGGCCTGGGCCAGGTCGAGCGGCGTCGCGTCCCAGGTGTGCACGAGGGCGGGCAGGTCGTGCGCGGCGACGAGTTCCAGCGCCGCGCGGGCCTGCGGGGAGTCCGCCGGGGAACCGGTGTAGTCGGTGTGGATCTTCACGCCGACGAACCGGCCGGTGGGCAGCAGTTCGCGCAGGTCCCGTTCGGCGTCGTCGAGGCGGCGCGGGTTGATCGTCAGGTAGCCGAGCAGGCGGTCGTTGGTCTCCAGTACCCGGGCCATCGCCCGGTTTCCGGCGGTGACGTCGTAGATGACCGCCTCGGTGGCGGAGACGACGGCGAGGTCGATGCCGTAGCGGTCCATCACCTCGAGGTTGGTGGCGACCGCCCCGACGTCCATGCTGAAGAACCAGGGTCCCCAGTGGGCGTGCACGTCGATGATCATTCCTGGCCCTCCAGGATCCGGCGGGCGTTGCCGCCCGCCACGGCGGCCACCTCGGCCGGCCCGAGGCCGCCACGGGCCAGCCGCAGTCGCGGCACGACCGGCTCGTAGAACGGCGTGCGGGAGCCGTAGAGCAGCCGCCCGACGCCGACGTGGGCGACGACGGTCTCCAACGCGTCGGGCGAGTTGAGCAGCCGGGTGGAGGTATGGAAGCCGGGCTCGTCGCGGGCCGCCACCACGAAGTCGCCCAGGTGGTAGAAGTGCGTGTCCAGGAAGACCACGGTCGCGCCGCGCAGCGGCCGCCAGAACCGGCGGACGTCCCCGCCGGCCAGGATGACCAGGCCGGCCTCGGCGGCCCGGCGGGCGACGTGCCGCACGGACGGGAAGTCCGGCTCGACGCGCTGCTCGTCGGGGAAGAGCCGCACCGCCCGGAAGCCGCGCTCGGCGAGCCGGACGACCTCCCGCTCCGCGCCGAGCGGGTCGCGCAGGTCAAGCGCGCCGACCGGCAGCACGGTGGGCCCGGCCAGGGCAGCGGCCTCGTCGTTGCCACTGGGCATGTCGAACAGCGCGGCCCGGAGACTGGCCACGGCCGCCCGCGCGATGCCGTTCGCGCCGAGGGTGGCCGCGACGTCGCGGGGGTCGCCGGTGGGGCCCGGCCGGTCGGCGTACCGGCCGACGAGGACGTCGACGTCGAAGGTGACCGGCGGCAGGTCGGCCGCGACGAACGGGTTGCCGCTCACCGCTGCCTCGCCACCGCGAGCACGCGGTCCCGGTCGCCGTCAGGTAGCGCCGGACCGTACGGGTCGACCGCGTGGGAGGCGGGGATCCGCCCCTCGTCGGCGGCGATCTGGAGCATGCGGCGCACGTACCCCTCCATCGGGTCGGTGAAGGTGACCTCGGCGAGCCGGTCGAGCCGGGCGGAGGCGGTGACGAAGTCGTCGTGCTTTCCGTCGGCGTACGCCCGCAGCACGGCGGCGGTGACCGGCACGGCGGCGGCGGCAAGGCCGACCAGGGCGGCCTGCGCGCCCCACATCAGCGACGGCCCGAACATCCGGTCCTCGCCGGTGACCGCCAGCCGGTCGGCCCGGTGCGCGGCGGCCAGGGCGGCCTGGCAGGAGAGCGCGTCGTGCAGCCGGGCGACCTTCACCCCGGCGACGCCGGGGTGCTCCAGCAGGGCGGCCAGCAGCGACGCGGAGTACGGCCGGGTGTAGAGGTCGAAGGCGAGCATCGGCAGGCCGGCGGCGCGCCAGACGGCGTCGTGGTGGGCGACCGCGTCGCCGTCGACGGGAAAGACCAGGACGCCGGCGGCGCCGAGGTCGGCGGCCCGGGCGGCCTGCGCGGCGACCTCGTCGGTGTGCTCCCCCGGACGGCCGCCCACGCCGACGACCACCGGCACCCCGGTGTCGACGGCGTGGCGCACGACCAGGTCGCGGGTGGCCGGGTCGAGGTAGGGACCACGGCCGGTGTGGGCGCACACGGCGAGGGCGTCCGCGCCATCGACGACCAGGCCGCGCAGGTAGCGGTCGAGCACCGCGGCGTCGACCGTCCGGTCGGCGTCCATCGGCGTGGCGGCGGCGGCGACGAGCCGCCAGCGCAGCCGGTCGCGCAGCGCGGCGGCGGCCGGTGCGATCACGGGGTAACCGCCGCCCGGACCGCCCGGGCAATCTCGTCGACGTGCGCGTCGGTGTACCGCTCGTTCCAGTCGATCACCAGCAGGGTCTCCGCGATGAGCCGCTCGGCGACCGGGAACGCGCCGGGCCCGTAGGCCGGCAGTCGGTCGGCCGGCGGCACGGTCAGCGGGAAGCGGGAGGTGCCGTAGACGGGGGCCTCGGTCAGCGCCGGGGCGCAGTGCAGCGGCTGCTGGAGGTAGCCGGCGCGGGCGGGGATCCCGGCGGCAGCCAGTTTCCCGGCCACCTCGTGGTTGGTCAGCGGCGGGTCGAGCACGACGGGGAACAGCCACCAGGCGTGCGCGTCGAGGTCCGCCGGCAGGCGCACGCCGGGCAGGTCGGCCAGCGCGGCGGCCAGTCGGCGGGCGGTGCGCCGCCGGTCGGCCAGCACGCCGGGCAGCTTCGCCAGTTGGGCGCGGGCGACGGCGCCGGCCAGCTCGGTCATCCGGTAGTTCAGGCCGAGGCTCACGTGCCGGCGGGCCTCGTCGCGCGGCCAGCCCTTGTCGGCGAAGAGCCGCATCCGGCGGGCCAGCACGGCGTCGTCGGTCACGGTCAGGCCGCCGTCGCCGCAGGTGATGTGCTTCCACTGCTGGAGGCTGAAGCAGCCGATCGCGCCGGCCGTGCCGGCGAGGGTGCCGTCCGGGTAGCGGGTGAGCCAGGCCTGGGCGCAGTCCTCGATCAGCGGCACGCCGGCGGAGTCGGCGACCTCGCGCAGGTCGGCGGCCGCGCCGAACAGGTGCACCCCGAGGATCGCCCGGGTGCGCGGCCCGATCGCGGCGGCGACCGCCGCCGGGTCGAGGTTGCCGGTGTACGGATCGACGTCGGCGAACACGGGCACGGCGTTCTGCGCGAGAATGGGCGCGACCGTGCCGAAGTCGCTGATCGGAGACGTGATGATCTCGTCGCCCGGGTCCGGCGCGACGGCCGCGACGGCCAGGTGCAGCGCAGCGGTCCCCGAACTGGCGGCCACGGCGTGCGACACTCCGTGGAGGTCGGCCATCTCGCGCTCCAGGGCGCGGACCTCCGTGCCCCAGACCGAGCTGAGCATGCCCGACTGGAGCACCCGACTGACGGCGGTCAGCTCCTCCGCACCGATCGTCCGGCCGCTGGCGTCGGCCATGCTGGGGAACGACACGCACCCTCCCAAGGCTACTGTAATACCGGGCCTGACCGTAATCTTGTGCTGCGAACAATGCAACCCTGACAGGAGGCAGCGGTGACCATTGAGATCGGGGTCGTCGGTCCGCACGACCTGGTCGACGACGTGGCCGCCACCTGCGAGGAGCAGCCCGGCGTCACCGCCAGACGGCTGCACTACGACCACGAGTCGCAGGCACCGGCGATCGTCGAGGCGCACGCCGGCCAGGTCGAGGCGTGGCTGTTCACCGGCGTCGTGCCGTACACCCTCGCCCGGGAGGCGAACCTGCTGCACCGGCCGGCGGTCTTCGTCGACTACACGGGCGCGACCCTGCTCCAGGCCGCCGTGCGGCTGCTGCGCGATGGCCGCGACGTCACCCGCATGTCGATCGACACCGTCACCGGCGCCGACGTCGCCGGCACCTTCGGCGAGGCCGACCTGCCGGTGGACCGGGTCCGGTCGCTGCCCTACCGCAGCGGCCTGAGCTCCGACGACGTGGTCGCCTTCCACCGCCGGCAGCGCAAGGCCGGCGCGGACGTCGCCGTCACCTGCATCAGCTCGGTCTACGAGGTGTTGCGCCACGAGATGCCGGCGTTCCGCCTCGCCCCGTCGAACCACTCGGTGCGCGCCGCGCTGCGCCAGCTCCTGCTGCACGTCGGCAGCCAGGCCCAGGAGGACGCCCAGATCGCGCTCGGGCTGGCCAACCTGTCCGACGGCGACGACGGGCTGCTCAAGGAGGTGGCCGGGCTCGGCGGCACCGTCGCGCGCTTCGCCCCCGACACGTACCTCATCGTCACCACCCGCGGGCCGCTGCACGACGCCACCGGCGGCTTCACGGCGCTGCCGATGCTGCGCCGCCTGGCCGACCGGCACGAGACCGTGCAGATCGGGTTCGGGCTGGGCCGCAGCGCCGCCGAGGCGGAGAACCTGGCACGCCGCGCGCTGAGCCGGGCCCGCCGGGTCGGCCCCACCACGGCCGTGCTGTCGCTGCGCGGCGAGACCGACATCGTGCTGGAGTCCACCACGCCGGCCCCACCGCCGGCGGAGGTGAACCTGGCGGTCATCGCCCAACGGGTCGGCCTGTCCGTGCCCACCCTGCTGCGGCTGCGCGAGGTGCGCACGACGGTCGGCGACGAGCCGCTGACCAGCCGGGAGGTCGCCGACCAACTGCGGGTGCAGCAGCGCACCGCGCGGCGCATGCTGCACCGCCTGGAGCTGGCCGGCCTGGCCGAGCGGACCGGCAACCTCGCCTCCGGCACCAGCGGCCGGCCGCTGACCCTCTACCGCCTGACCCTCTGACGGCCCGCCCGCCCCTGTCCCGGGCGGGCCGCGAGGCCGGCTGCGGAGACGGTCCCCCGCCGCCGGCCTCGCCACCGCGTGGTCAGGACAGCCAGGTGTCGAGGTGCTCGGCGACGAAGTCGTCGTCGCGCAGGTGCGGGTACGCCTGGTGCACCCGGTCCAGCTCGACCATCTGCCCCGGCGACAGCTCCTCAGCCGGGTCCAGGCACCAGCGGCCGGCCAGCAGGCCCTGCCGGCGCAGCACCTCGTGGATGCCGGGGATGCAGCCGTGGTAGCCGTTGGCGGAGTCGAAGATGGCCGCGTTGGCGTCGGTCAGGTGGCCGTCGAGGGTGAGCAGCCGGCGCAGCGCGGCGTCGTCGCCGGAGCGGGCCCGGCGGGCCTCGTCGAGCAGGGCCACCGCGGTGTTCGCCCAGACCGCCCACTGGCCGAGCAGCCCGCCGACGAACTCGACCTCGACGGTCCGACCGTCGACGACGACCCGGTGCGGCGCCACCAGGTCGGCGAGGATGTGGTCGTCGTTGCCGGTGTAGAGGGCCAGGTCGCCGTTGCGGCCGGCCGCGACGACGCCGTGCAGCACGTCCAGCGTGCGGTAGCGGTCGAAGGGCGCCACCTTGATCCCGACCACCGACTCGAGGGCGGCCAGCCGGGCCCAGAAGCCCCGGGACAGCCGTCGCCCGCCGACGGCCGGCTGCAGGTAGAAGCCGATCACCGGCAGCACCTCGCCGACCGCACGCGCCCGCTCGACGAGGGCGTCCTCGTCCAGCGGCGCGTACGGCGACAGCAGCACCATGTCGTAGCCGAGCGAGGCGGCCAGTTCCGCCTCGGCGACCGCCTGGGCGGTGTCGCCGCAGGCACCGGCGACCAGGATGGCGTCCGAGCCGGCCGCGGTCTCGGCGGCCAGCTCCAGCACGGGAGCGAGCAGCCCGACCTTCGGGTCGTGGATGGCGAACTGGGTGGTGTGCACGCCGACGGCGATGCCCCCCGCGCCGGAGGCCAGGTAGTAGCGGGTCAGCGCCCGCTGCCGGCGCTCGTCGAGCTTGCGGTCGGCGTCGAGGGCCAGCGGGTGCGCGGGGATGACGCAGCCACGCTGCAACCGGGCCAGGGCCGAGGTCTGTCGGGTGCTCGATGCGGTCAACACGGTCTCTCCTAGAACTTGCCGTCGCGGGTCTGGAACCCGGTCGGCTTGCCGAGCAGGGGCTGGCCGTCGGCGACCCAGTCCGCCGTCAGGTCGATCAGCTCGGCGACCGGCACGTCGGGGTAGCCGAAGAGCCGGTGGCAGAGCTGGGCGTTGGACAGCAGCGCGGTCGGCGCCTCGGTGCCGGTGAAGACCGGCTCACGGCCCAGTCGGGCGGCGAGCGCGGTGGCGACCTGACGGACCGAGACCAGCTCCGGCCCGGTCAGGTTCAACACGAACGGCGGTGTCCGCGTGTGGAGCAGGGCGCGCAGCGTGACCTCGTTGGCGTAGCCCTGCCAGACGATGTTGGCGTGCCCCATGGTGAGGTCCACGGGCTCGCCGGCGTGCACCGTGCGCGCGATGTCGACGAGGACGCCGTAGCGCATCTCGACGGCGTAGTTGAGCCGGATCAGGGCCAGCGGGGTGTCGTCGCGCAGCGCGAAGTGGGTGAGGATGCGCTCGCGACCCAGGCAGGACATGGCGTACTCGCCGACCGGCTGGACCGGAACCTCCTCGACGCAGCCGCCGGAGGTCACCGGGACCAGCGGGTAGACGTTGCCGGTGCTCAGCGCCACCAGGCGGGATCCGGCGAAGCGCTGCGCGACCCGCCCGGGCAGGTAGGTGTTGGTGGCCCAGGTGGCGTGCTCCCGGCCGGAGGTGCCGAACTTCGCACCGACCAGGAAAACCACGTTGGCCGCGTCGGGCAGCGCGGCCAACGCGGCGTCGTCGGTGACGTCCGCCTCGACCACCACCGCACCCTCGTCGCGCAACGCGTCGGCCAGTCCCGCCTCCGAGAAGCGGGACACCGCGATGACCTTGGCACCGGTGCCCGCCGCCGCCACGCCCCGCAGCGCCAGCCGGACGAGGCTCGGCCCCAGCTTGCCGCCCGCCCCGAGGATCAGGATGTCCCCGTCGAGCTTGCGCAGATCGTCCACCAGGACGTCCCGCGGGCGGGAGAGCCGCTCCTCCAGGTCCGCCACCGTACGCATGCCACCACACCCCTTCCGAAGTAACGGTCATGACCGTAACCTCCGGCCGGAGGGGCGTCAAGGCACCCGACGCGTGGATCGGGTCGGCGATTGTCAGGCCACGGCGCGCGCCGAGGTGAGAACGTCCAGGACGGCGCGGGTCTGCGCCCACGGCACCGGGCTCGGGGCGCCCCGGACCATGCCGACGAACGCGTCGATGGTGGCCCGGTAGCCCAACTCGTCGGCCCCGCCGCGCAGCACCACCCGGCGCTCCCCCGCGGCGGTGTGCACGGTGACCTCGTACGCCTCGCCCTCGCTGACCCCGAGCACCTCCACCGTGCCGGGCACCCCGTCGTCCCACTGCACGGCCAGCAGCCCCGTGTCCTCCGAGCGCAGGCCCCGGTGCCGGCGCACGGTGCCGGCGGCCCCCACCAGCCGCACCGCCGGCCCGAGCAGCGCGACCAGCAGCTCCACCCCGTGCAGGCCCATCATGACCAGGGTGCCCCCGCCGACCGCCGGGTCGTCCTGCCACGGGTTGTAGCCGGTGGCCCAGAGCCCGACGTCGTGCCGGACCGTGGCGCGCACCGACAGCACCTCGGCGCGCGGCACGTCGAACGCGACGAACTCCGGCGCGAAGCGCAGCACCGAGGAGGAGAGCACCAGCTCCGGGGCCCGCGCCACCACCCGTTCCAACCGGTCGAGCTGCCCGACGGTCGCGGCGGCCGGCTTGTTGACGAAGCACGGCAGCTTGCGCTCCAGCACCTGCGCCAACACCTCCGGCACGTCGGAGGTGGGGACGGTGAGGACCACGCCGTCCGGGTCGGTCGCCAGCAGCGCCGCCAGGTCCGGCGCGACCGCCGCGTCCGGCTGCTCGGCCCGGAACCGCGCCAGCCGATGCGGGTCGGGCTCCCACACCACGAGCTCCGCGTCGTCACGCAGGGTGCGGGCGTCGGTGTAGGGGTGACTGGTGGCCAGTCCGGCGAGGGCGATGCGCATGAGCGCAGAGGCTACTCATCCGGGCTGCCGCCGCGCCAGGGCAGGTCAGCCGCGCTCAGCCCGTGCGATCGAGGTGCTCCGGTCGCACCTCGTGGCGCAGCTGCTCCCCGCGTAGGAACCGGTCGATCTCGTCGACGACGATGTCGGCGGCCCGTCGCCGCGACCCGACCGTCCCGGCCGCCTCGTGCGGGGTCAGCAGCGCGTTCGGCAGCCGCCGGAACGGATGGTCCACCGGCAGCGGCTCGGCGTCGAACACGTCCAGCGCGGCGTCGATCCGCCCGGAGCGCAGCACGGCCAGCAGCGCGGCCTCGTCGACCAGCGCCGAGCGGGCGGTGTTGACCAGCAGCGCACCGTCGGGCATCAGGGCCAGCTCGCGCGCGCCGATCATCCCGACGGTCTCCGGCAGCACCGGCGCGTGCAGGGACACCACGAGGCTGCGGGCGAGCAGGTCGTCGAGCGTGACCCGCTCGACCCCGAGCGTCGCAGCCTCGCCGTCGGACAGGTACGGATCGGCCACCAGCACCCGCGCCCCGAGCGCCCGCACCAGGCCGAGGTACGCCCGACCGGTGCGGGACGCCCCGACGACCCCGACCGCCGCCCCGCGCAGCTCCCGCCGGGGCGGCGCCGCCTTCGCGGTCGCCCAGTCGACCCCGGTCCGCAACGCGTGGTCGAAGCGGTGCAGCTGGTGCAGCAGGGCGAGGGTCAGCGCGAGCGCCTGCTCCCCCACCGCGTACGCCATCGCCTCGCCGGCCTGGGTGACACGGACGCCCCGGGCGAAGCTGGCGGGGGTGACGAACGGTTTGACGCTGGCCCCGGTGTGCGCGAGCAGCCGCAGCCGGGGTGCGGCGGCGAGCACCGCCGCCGACAGCGGCGCGGTGCCCCAGCCGGTGACCACCACGTCGGCGTCGGTGAGCAGCCGGGCGAGCGTGGCCTCGGCGCCGACGTCGGCGCCGTCGGCCGGCAGCCGCACCTCCCCCAGCCGGCCCAGCGCCGCCCAGGCGTCGGCGTCGAAGAACAGCTCGCGGACCTCCGGCGAGGCCGCCACCGCGATGACGCTCATCCCTTGATGCCCGTCGTGGCGACGCCCTCCTGGAAGTAGCGCTGTCCGATCAGGTACGCCATGAAGATCGGCACGAACGCCACGACCGACCCGGCGAGGAGCATGTTCAACGCCACGTTCTCCTGCTGGAGCGAGGCGATGCCGGTGGTGAGGGTACGCATGTCGAGGCTCTGCCCGACGATGAGCGGCCACAGGAAGTCGTTCCAGTGCCACAGGAAGACGAAGACGCCGAGCGTGGCGAGGATCGGCTTGATCAGCGGCAGCACGATCGAGACGTACACCCGCCACTCGGAGCAGCCGTCGAGGCGGGCCGCCTCGAACAGCGAGTCGGGCAGCGAGGCGATGAACTGCCGCATCAGGAACACCGCCTGGGCGTTGGCCAGGGTCGGCACGATCATGCCCCAGTACGTGTCCACGCCGTTCAGCTCGGAGATGATGATGAACGTCGGGATCATCGTGACGTGGTACGGCACCATCAGCATCGCCAGGAACGACCAGAACATGGTCTCCTTGCCGGGGAACCGCTTCTTGGCGAAGGCGTAGCCGGCCATCGAGGCGAACAGCAGCACGCCGACCACCGACACCACCGAGTAGATGACGGTGTTCCACATCCAGCGCAACACGCTCTTGGCACCGACCACCTGGTCGTACGCCTCGGTGGAGAACGGCCAGGGCAGCAGGCTGTCCGGGAAGGTGACCGGTCCGGTCGGCTTGAACGACAGCACGACCATCGCGTAGAAGGGGAAGAGCGTGACGGCCGCGCCGATCAGCAGCAGCGTGGTGCGGCCGACCACCCAGCCCCTGCCGGGCCGGCCGGGCCGGTAGGGCCGGGCGCGCGTGGGCGGTGCCGGCGGGGTGGGGACGGCGGTGGCCGGTGGCGTGATCGTGTCCGTCATTCTTCCCTCCCGAGGGTCAGCCGCTGGATCAGCGCCACGATGATCGTCAGCACGAACAGCGCGACCCCGATGGCGCTGGCGTAGCCCAGGTCGAAGTACTTGAAGCCCTGGTCGTAGAGCAGGTAGACCAGGCTGTAGCTGGACCGCACGGGGCCGCCGCCGGTCATCACGTAGATCAGGTCGAAGACCTGGAACGACACGGTGGTCTCGATGATGGCGACGAAGAAGAGGGCGGGCCGCAGTTGGGGCAGCGTCACGTACCGGAAGCGCTGCCACGCCGACGCGCCGTCGGTCAGCGCCGCCTCCTCCAGCTCCGCCGGGATGTCCTGCATCCGGGCGAGCAGGATCAGCATGCCGTAGCCGAAGCGGGACCAGACCGAGACCAGCACCAGCGCGGGGACCACCAGCACGCTGTCGGCGAGCCAGGAGCCGGCGGGCAGGCCGATCGCGCCCATGGCCCGCGACCACGGCCCGTCCTCGGCGAAGACCCAGGCGAAGACCACGCCGGCGAGGACCAGGCTGGTCACCACCGGCAGGAAGAAGATGGACCGGAAGAGCTTCGCGCCGCGGAAGGCGCGGCGGGTCAGCAGCGCCATGCCGAGGGAGGCCAGCATCGACAGCGGCACGGACAGCACGGTGAACAGGACCGTGACGCGCAGCGCCGTCCAGAACGTGGGATCGTCGACGAGCCGGCGGAAGTTCTCCAGCCCGACGAAGCTGGTCTCGCCACCGATGGTGTAGTCGGTGAAGCCGAGGACCACCCCGGCGATCGCCGGCCCGAACCGGAAGACGACGAAGAGCAGCAGGAACGGCAGGACGAACAGCAGCGCCGTGCCGGCCTCGCGGGCGGAGGGGCGGCGCACGCGTACGCGCCGGCCCCGGATCCCCGGTAGTGCAACCATCTGACAACCTTTCTCGGCGGCTCGCGGGGGGGGGGGGGGGCCCCCCCCGGGCCCCGCCCGGCCAATGCGCGCAGCGGAGTGGCGGGGGTGGCCGCGGCCCCGAGCGCCGGGTGCACGGGGGTAT